>VGEN01000092.1 GCA_016869285.1 Alphaproteobacteria bacterium | reverse complement strand
AAAGAAAAACGCCCCTGTCTTGCGGTTCACTCCGCAGAGACTCGATGCGGTACGCGCCGTCGTTCCTGCTACGAAATGTTCGATCAGGCGATCCTGCTTCGAGACCCCCAATCGGCTCCGTCGTATCCGTCCCATGATAACTCCATAACCGAGTTATCTGGGACAGCCCCCAGATTTGGACAGACGAAGCGCGGTCATCTTGAGCCTCCAGGGATAGATTGTTGGAACAATGCAACCTCAAGATACGGTATGGGCGCGATCCGGTTGGCCCCGGCCTCTCGTTCGTCGGTCGGAAGGCTTTTCCGGAAATTCAGAAGAATCCATCCCCATCATGGGAAGGTGGACATGGGCACAAATTTCGACCGATCGAACGCCACCGGCGAGCGCGGCGCAAGCTCAATAAGCTCGCCGGAGGCGGGACGCGGGGAAGCCATCCCGGACTTCCGCGGGCTCTTGCGGCGCGCGGCGAACGACTTGCGAGGCGAGGCGAGGGGCAAGGTCCGTCCCGACCAGCGCGAACGGCTCTTGAAGCTCGCCGCGCTGCTCGACGGCTACGCGGACGAAAGCCCCTAGGCCGGCGCGTCTAAGGTCGCGCCAACGCCCGTGCAAAGCGGAGCGCGATGATCGGCAGCACGCAGGCCGCAGCGAGATAAAGCGGCGGTCCGCCGACCCGATCGAAGAACGGACCGGCAAGCGCGACGCCTGCAGCTTGGCCGATGAACAGCATCGCCGCGAACATCGCAAGCGCGGTCCCACGCGCTTCCGGGATCATCTGCGTCGCCTCGGTCTGCAGGCTGTTGTGCAGCATGTAGAAGCCGAAGCCGAGGACGACCAGCGCTGCCAGTGCCACGGCAAGAGACGGCACGAGCGCGATCAACGCGAAGCCGGCGGCGAGCGCGAACGAGCCGATGAGCGCGATGCGGGCGCGGCTCATCGTCGCGACCAAGCGTCCGACCGCGAGCGCATATCCCAGCGCGCCGAGCGCGAAGGCGGTCAGCATGGTGCCGGCGGCGGCGACGGAAACGCCGAAGCGCAACTGAAGATCGGTGCCGATATAGGAAAAGGCACCGTACATCGCGGCACCCTCGAGGAAGACAGTGGTCAGCACCAGGCGGACGCGCGGCCGCGACAGCGCCTCGAGAAGCTTCACCCGTCGGGCGAGGCCGGCGGCGCCCGACCCCGGCGCCGGGCTCAGCCTCAACGCGATCAACGGCGCGATGCCGCCCAAAAAGAAGAGCGCACCCAGCATCAGGAAGGAAGCCCGCCAGCCGAAGGCATCTCCGATCCAGCCGCCGAGCGCCTGGCCGGAGGCGAAGCCCAGGATCTGGCTGAACAGGAAGCGGGCGAGCGCACGCTGGCGGTTCTCGAAGCTGACGACATCGCCGATCCAGGCAAGGCAGAGCGGGATGACGCCTCCGGCAGCGGCACCGGAGACAAAACGAGCGAGCGAGAGCTGATCCGCCGTCGCCGCGACGACGCAGCCGATCTGGGCTGCGGCCGACAGCAGCGAGGCCACGGCGATCGTCTGCACCTTGCCGAAGCGGTCGCCGATCGGCCCGAAGGCGATCTGGATTGCGCCATAGGCGATGTTGAAGCTGGTGATAGCCGCCGCCGCGACGGCGCCGGGCGTCGTTGCGAACTCGGCCGCGATGTCTGGCAGCAGCGAGTCCGCGATACGCATGCTCGCGGCGCTGGCGAAGGCGGCGACCGAGAGCGCCGCGAAAAGCCAGGTCGGCATCGGGACGCGATCAGGCGCCGTAGAGCCTTGGCGGATTGTCGACGAGGATGCGCTGGCGGGTGGCGGCGTCCGGCACCCATTCGGCCAGCAGCTCCATCAGCCCGGCATCGTCGATCTGGTGATCGGCGGCCGGATGCGGCCAGTCGGTGCCCCAGACGCAGCGGTCCGGCGCGGCGGCGACCAGCGCCTGGGCGAGCGGCGTCGTCGCCGCATAGGGCGGACGCAGCGCCTTGTCGAGATAGGGACCGGAGACCTTGACCCAGAGGTTGGAGGAGCGGCGGAACGCATCGAGGAAGGTCCGATAGCCGGGATCGTTCGTACCCTTGCTCGCAGGCATGCCGCCGAGATGGTCCCAGACGACCGGGACGGCGGTCTTCGTTGCGCGCTCGACGAGCTCGGAGCGGGTCGAGGCATCGACCAGGAGCTGGATGTGCCAGCCGAGCGGCTTCAGCCGCTCCCCCATCTTCTCCATATTCGCGGTCGAGACCGCGCCGACCATCGTATCGGAGAGCCGGATGCCGCGGATGCCGCCCTTGTGCATCGCCTTGAGCTCGTCATCGGCGATGTCCGGCGAGACCACCGCGACGCCGCGATAGGCGGGGCCGAGCTCGGCCAGCGCCGCCAGCGTCGCGCGGTTGTCGGTGCCGTAGACCGAGGCCTGGACCAGCACACCGCGGGCGATGCCGATCTGGCCATGCATGCGTTTCCAGTCGGCGCCGGTGGCGAGGCCGGGGGTGTAGGCGCGTTCGTGGCGGAGCGGAAAGCGGTCGAAGGGCCCGAAGACATGGGCGTGGCAATCCCAGGCGCCAGGAGGCACCGCGACCTTCGGGCGGCGGCAGACGGCTTCGAAAGGGATGGTGGCGGGCGCAGTCACGGGCGGTCTCCGGATCGGGCGGGCAGGGTGCACCCAAGCGGCCATCGGCGCCAGGGACGTTTCGGCATCGGCAAGGAGGATAGGGCAGGGCTCTGCCCATGAGCTAACCTCCCGGCAGCGAACGAAATGGGGGAGCGTATGCGGATTCTGGTGGCCGATTGCGAGCAGGAGATCTCGTCCTTCAACCCGGTGCCGAGCGACATCGGCTACTTCTCGATCAAGCGGGGAGAGGAGATCTTCCGCGACCGCGGCCTCAACACCCAGATGGGCGGCGCGCTCTCGGTCTTCGATGCCGACACGTCGATCGAGGTGGTGCCGACCGTCTCGGCCCGCGGCCCCAGCGCCGGCATCCTCGAGAAGAAGAGCTGGAAGAAGATCTCGAGCGAGATCCTCTCCTCGATCGAAAAGTCGGCAAAAGGCATCGACGGCATCTACTTCGCCATGCATGGCGCCATGGGCGCGGAGGGCGAGCTCGACCCCGAGGGCTATCTGCTGCAGGAGGTGCGCAGGATCGTGGGCGAGAAGATGCCGCTGGTCATCTCGCTCGACCTTCACGGCATCATGACCGAGCGGATGCTGAGGCACATCGACGGCGTCACGATCTATCACACCTATCCGCATGTCGACTTCGCCGATACCGGCGCCAGGGGAGCGCGCATGCTGCTCCGCATCATCCGCGAGAAGCTGAACCCGGTGATCGCGCGCGTGGTGATCCCGGCGCTGGTACGCGGCGACGAGCTGGTCACCAAGTCGGGCTGCTACGGCGACATCCTGCGCGAGGCCCGGCGGCTGGAGAACGAGGGCAAGGCCATGTTCGCCGGCGTCATGATCGGCAACCCCTTCACCGATGTCCCCGAGCTGTGCAGCCAGGCGATCGTCGTCGCCGAGAAGGACGGCGCCTTCGCCGAGAAGGCGGCGATCGACTTCGCCGGGCGCTTCTGGCCGAACCGGCACCGGATGCAGGGGAAGCTGATCCCGCTCGATGCGGCGATCGCGCAGGCCAGGCACATGCAGGGGCCGGTGATCTTCACCGATGCGGCGGATGCCACCTCCTCGGGCGCGACCGGCGACAGCAACGTCATCATGGCGGCGCTGATGAAGGCGAAGTATCCGGGCCGCGTGCTGGTGCCGATCGTCGATCCGCCCGCAGCGGCGGCGGCGAAGAAAGCCGGCATCGGCGCCAGGATCACGGTCAATCTCGGCGGCGCGCTCGACAAGCGGTTCACGCCGCTGAAGGTCGCCGGCACGGTCGACATGCTCTCGGGCGGTCATATGAGGCTGGAGACCGCGCGCGCTCCCTTCGAAGGCGGCGACACCGCGGTCCTCATCTCCGGCAACTACACGATCCTGATCTTCTCGAAGCCGGCCTATTTCTTCGACCGGGCGCCGTTCCTCTCACACGGCCGCAACCCGCGCGACTACGACCTGATCGTCGTCAAGTCGCCGCATTGCGAGTACCACATGTTCGAAGAATGGGCGGAGAAGAACTTCAACATCGATGCGCCCGGCGCGACCTCGGCCGACATCAAAGCGCTCGGCCACACGATCTGCGCGCGGCCGATGTATCCGCTCGATCCAGATATCGGCTTCAAGCCGAAGGCGGTCAGGTTCCACACGAAGCGGCGCTGACCGAGCGGCCACCTCACCCTTCGACAAGCTCAGGATGAGGCGGACTGAGAGAACGGCGATGCACGCTCCGCTGCTTCAGTCGCCCTCATCCTGAGCTTGTCGAAGGGTGAGGTGGCGCTTCGGCGGCTGCTATTTGCTCCAGGGCCTCAGATACCCCGTCACCACGATGTGCTGGCCCTGGGCGATTGTGGCGACCCAGGCCTGCGCTATCACGATGCCGTCGACGCCGGCCTTGGCTTCCCAGGGGGCGGAGTCGAAGTGGTTGAAGTCATGCAGCAGGCCGACGACGGCGCCCTTCTTTACCTTGGTGCCGCAGGGAATCACCTGCTCGTAGTGCCCGGCGAAGGGCGCCACGGTGAAGCAGGCGCGGTCGACCATCTCGGCCATGAGCTGGGTGCCGTCGGCGTGATGGCCGATCGGCTTCACCCGGCCTTTCATCTGCCCGTGATGGATGGCGGCGGCGCGGACGCCATGGCGGCCTTCGGCGACGCCGGCTGGCTGCACGGCGCGGCCCCAGCCCAGCTCCATGCCGACGGTGATCTTGCCGAGCCGTTCGGCCTCGCTGGAGAGAAGGCCCGGCGTGACATTCTGATAGGTGATGACCAGGGGCGTTCCGAACCAGCGCGCGGTCTCCTCGATCACGCGGCTCTGCTCGGGGTTTTCGATCGGGTGGAAGCTAGTGCAGCGGGCGAAGCAGGCGACATCGCCGCCGGCATGCAGGTCGAGCACGACATGCACCTGCGGCCAGATCCAGGTGCGGACGAAATCGGCGATCCGATGCGTGATCCCGGCCAGCGCCGGCGTCTTGCCGGCGCCGTCGATGAAGGCTCGGTTCAGGTTGACGCCGTCGTCGAGCGAGCTGTCGCGTGTGCCGGCCTTGAAGGCGGCGACGTTGAGCACCGGCACCAGGACGATCCGACCGGTGACGTCGGCGAGGTCGAAATCGCGCAGCAGGTGGCGGATGACGATCGGGCCTTCATACTCATTGCCGTGATTGGAGCCGAAAGCGACGAGACCCTCGCCGGGCTTCGCCTTTGGCCCGACCATCACGGTGACCGGGATCAGGTGGTCGCCCCAGATTGAGTCGTGCTCGAGCGCGACAAAGTAGTCGCGCCGACCGGGCGTCTCGAAATCGACCTCCGAGGCGCGGCAGATCTTGCGTTCCATGGCTTTCCCCAAAATTGAGAGGCCGCATCTTTCGATGCGGCCTCGATGACGTCGTTGCTCCAGTAGTCGGCTACTTCTTGATCGAGACGTTCCAGGCGCGCGGCAGGAAGAAGTTCTGGAAGCCATCGACATTGGCGCGGGTGGCGGCGACTTTCGGCATGACACCGAAGGTCAGCGCCAGGGCCTCGTCGTAGATGCGCTGCTGCGCCTTGGCGAAAAACTGCACGCGGTCCTGCAGGTTCTTCGAATTCAGGCCCGCGTTCCAGAACTCCATCAGCTGCGCGTCCGATTCGTTGTTTTTGGGCTTGTGGACGTTGTTGGGGTTGGTCAGGTTGCGCAGCGACGGCAGGCCGGTCTGCCCGACCACCGTGGTCCAGCCGGTGTAGAAATAGTTCCAGCCGGTGGTCTCCTTCTGGCTCTTGGCCAGCGCCGCTGGCCAGTCATGGATCAGGAGCTCGGCATTGATGCCGACCGCCTTCATCTGCTCGGCCATGACCAGCGAGGCGTTGTACATCGCCACATAGTCCTTGTTGGTCAGCAGGACGACCTTCTCGCCCTTGTAGCCGGCCTCCTGGAGCAGCTTCTTCGCCTTGTCCTTGTTCTTCTGGTTGTAGTGCTCTTTGCCGACCTGGCTGTAGTAGGGGCTGGTCGGGAACTGCAGCGCGTGGTCCATGCGATGGAGGCCGTCGCTGGAGGCCTCCATGATCTCGTCCATGTCGAGCGCCGCCTGCACCGCCTGCCGGAACTTGAGGTTATCGGTCGGGGGGAAGGAGAGGTTCGGGTAGGAGAGATGGACCCAGAAATTCTCCATCGACTGGAACTTGATGTTCTGGTTGTTGGCGAGCCGCTTCTGCGAGGGCCGCGGCACGTCCTCGACGCCATGCACCTCGCCGGTCTCGAGCGCGGCGACCCGCGCCTGAGGCTCGACGATCATGCGGTAGTTGACGCTGTCGACGCAGGCGACCTTGTAGCCGCCGAGCCCGTTGGTCCCGCTCTGCGCGTCGTTCGGCTTGTAGCCGTCGAAGCGCTTTACCTTGAAATGGCTGTCGGCGACGAACTCGACGAACTGGAACGGACCGGTGCCGATCGCCGGCAGCTGCATCTGCTCCGCACCCGCGCTTTCCTTCGGGATGATCACGACCGGTGGCGCGATGTTGGAGAAGGACTCGAGGAAGATCGCCTGCGGCTGCTTCATCTTGACGACGAAGGTCGCCGGATCGGGCGCCGCAAAGGAGTCGATGACGCCGAACATCGACTTGTCGACGCCGACCTTGCGGTAGCGTTCGTAGGTGGCAACCACGTCCTCCGAGGTCATGATCTTACCGTTGTGAAACGGCACGCCCTGGCGGATCTTGAAGGTATAGGACATGCCGTCCGGCGCCTCGCTCACCGACTCGGCCAGCGCCAGGGTCGGTTGCATCTTCTCGTCGCGGGTGATCAGCGACTCGAACATCAGCGAAGCGACGTTGCGGCTCTGCGCCGAGGTCGAGACGTGCTGGTCGTATGTCGGGACCTTGGCCTCGAGAGCGAAGATGAATTCGCCGCCCTTGGCGGGGCAGGAGAATTTGGCCTGGGCGAGAGCGGAAGAACTCATGCCCACGAAGCATGTAACGGCGAGAGCGGCAATGACGTGCCGTGAAGTCGACGCATTCATTGGAGTGCCTCCCTGTGGCAGTCGTCGGTTGAGAACGGTAGCGACGCGACAACGGGCCGGTCAACACGCACCGGCCTTAGAGCAACTCAGTCGTTTCGACGCACGATAGACGGGCCTGTGGCAAGCCCGTCGAACCAGAGGTAGTCGGGCCCAAGTTGGTCCAGCGTGCGGATGCCAAGAAAACCCATGCCCTTGTCGATCTCCTCCTGGAAGATCGAGACGATGCGGCGTGCGCCAATCTCTCCGCCGGCGGCGACCGCGAAGGCGGCCGGTCGGCCGAACAGCGCCGTCTTGGCGCCCATGGCAATCGCCTTCAGAACATCGCTGCCGCGGCGAAAGCCTGAGTCCAGCATAACGGTGAGGCGCGGGCCGACCGCATCCATGACCTCGGGCAGGATCTCGAGCGGTGCCACCGCGTAGTCGAGATTGCGGCCGCCATGGTTGGACAGGATGACGCCGTCCATGCCGCGATCGGCGGCGAGGACGGCCTCCTCCTTGGTCATGATCCCTTTGAGGATCATCGGTCCTTTCCACATCTGGCGGATGCGCCTGAGCGCCTCCCAGTCGAGGGCCGGGCTGCGCTCTTTGATGAAATAGGCGAGAAGCGTGTGCGTGTCCTTGGGGCCGTCGACCAGCGGCACCATGCTCTCCATCCGCCCGACATTGCCGCGCAGGACGACGTCGATGGTCCAGCCCGGGTGCGTGAGCACATCCCAGACGTTCCGCGGCGTCTTCTTCAGGCCGAAGGAGAAGCCGTTGCGCCGATCGCGCTCGCGCTTGGGAAAGACATTGGAGTCGGTGGTGACGACCAGCGCCTCGTAGCCCGCGGCGGCGGCGCGCTCGACGAGCGCTCGGTTCAGGCGGTCATCCTTGAAGGTATAGAGCTGTGCCCAAAGCCGGGCCTGGGGGGCCGCCTCGGCGACCTCCTCGATCGTGCAGTTGGCGCCGAGGCTCAGCATGAAGGGGATGCGGGCGTCGGAAGCCGCCTTGGCGAGCGCGATCTCGGCCTTGTAGCGGAGCGTGCCGAGGCCACCCATCGCCGAGATCGCGAAGGGAGAGCCCGACTTGCGACCGAACAGCTCGATCTCCTGGCTCCGCTCGGTCACGTCGACGACGGTCCGCGCGCGAAAGCGCACGCGGTCGAAAACCGCGCGGTTGTGGCGAAGCGCGCTCTCGGTCTCGGCGCCGCCATCGACGAAGTCGAACATCGCGAGCGGCAGACGCTTGCGCGCGAGCTTACGGAGGTCCTCGACGGTCTCGGCTTGAGCGATGCCGCGGCTCATCGGGCGGCGCTCATCTGCGGGCCGGGCAGACCGGGCTTGACCAGATGACAGGCGACCTCGTGCCCGGCCTCGACGGCGAGCCGCGGCGGCTCAGCCTCGCGGCAGATCGCTTCGGCATAAGGGCATCGGGTATAAAAGCGGCATCCCTTGGGCGGGTTGATCGGGCTCGGCACGTCGCCCTTGAGCACGATGCGGTTGCGCCCGGCGCGCGGCTTCGGCACCGGGATCGCCGAGAGCAGGGCCTGGGTGTAGGGATGGCGCGGCTGCCTGTAGAGCGTGCGCCTGTCGGCAAGCTCGACGATCTTGCCAAGATACATGACCGCGACACGATCGGATATGTGCTTCACCACGCCGAGGTCGTGCGCGATGAAGAGGTAGGTCAGCTTGAACTCCTCCTGCAGATCCTGCAGGAGGTTAATGACCTGGGCCTGGATCGAGACGTCGAGGGCTGAGACCGCCTCGTCGCAGACGATGAATTTCGGCTGCGAGGCGAGCGCGCGGGCGATGCCGATGCGCTGGCGCTGGCCGCCTGAGAATTCATGCGGGTAACGGCGCGCATGGAAGCTGGCGAGGCCGACGGTCTTCAGCAGGTCACGGGCGCGCTTGGCCAGCGCCGGGCCCGGCTTATCGCCGAATATCACCAGCGGCTCGGTGATGATGTCCTCGACAGTCATGCGCGGATTGAGCGAGCCGTAAGGGTCCTGGAAGATGATCTGCAGGTCGCGGCGCTTCTGGCGCATCGTCTCGGCATCGAGCGACTGGAGATCGACGCCGTCATAGCGGATCGAGCCGGATGTGGGTTGGATCAGCTTCAGGATCAGCCGGCCGGTCGTCGATTTTCCGCAGCCGCTTTCGCCGACCAGCCCCAGCGTCTCTCCGGCCTTGATCGAGAAGCTGACATCGTCGACCGCCTGCACCGAGCCGATCTGCTTGGAGAACATTAACCCCGAATAGATCGGGAAGTGCTTGACCAGGCCCTTGACGTCGACGAGGGGCGGGGCGGTCACGACGCCGCCTCGGTCATCGCGCGCGCGCCGATGTGCTGGTAGCCGGTGTGACGGATGCAGCGGGCCGAGCGCCCGTTTCCGAGATCGATCAGGGCGGGCAGGCGCTCGGCGCAGGCCGGCTTCGCTTCGGGGCATCGTGCCTGGAAGCGGCAGCCGGAGGGCAACGCGAACGGGCTCGGCATGGTGCCGGGGATCGCGTGCAGGCGGCGATGCTCGACCTCAAGATCGGGGATGCTGCGCAGCAGACCCTCGGTATAGGGATGACCGGGCCGGTAGAAGACATCGTCGACGCTCGCCTCTTCGACGATCTGCCCGGCATACATGACGATGACACGGTCGGCGAACTCCGCGACGACGCCCATATTGTGGGTGATGACGATCACCGCCATGTGCATCTCCTCCTGAAGCTGGCGGAGGAGATCGAGGATCTGCGCCTGGATGGTGACGTCGAGCGCTGTCGTCGGCTCGTCCGCCAGCAGGAGCTTGGGCGAGCAGGCGAGCGCCATGGCGATCATGACGCGCTGGCGCATGCCGCCGGAGAGCTGGTGCGGAAAGTCGTCGATGCGACGCTCGGGCGACGGGATGCCGACCTTGGCCAGCATCTCGATCGCGCGGTCGCGCGCGGCCCTCTGCCCCAGCTTCTCGTGGATCTTGATCGTCTCCATGACCTGGTCGCCGACAGTGAAGACCGGGTTCAGAGAGGTCATCGGCTCCTGGAAGATCATCGAGATATCGCGGCCGCGGATCTTCTCGATCCGGCTTTCGGACAGCTTCAGCAGATCCTGGCCTTCGAAGAGGATCTCTCCGGCGGCGACGCGCCCAGGCGGTTGCGGGATGAGGCCGAGGATCGAGAGCGCAGTCACGCTCTTGCCCGATCCTGACTCGCCGACGATGCCGAGGACCTCGCTCTTGCCGAGATCGAAGCTGACGTCGTCGACGGCCTTCACCACACCCTTGCCGGTGGTGAATTCGGTGGTGAGGTTGCGGACTCTAAGGAGCATTGGCTCAGACATGCATCAGCCCTGCTGCACCTTGAGCCTCGGATCGAGCACGTCGCGCAGCCCGTCGCCGAGCAGGTTGAGCGCGAGGACCGTCATTGCCAGGATGATACCGGGGATCATGGTGATCCATTCGGCCTCCCGGATATAGGTGCGGCCCTCGGCGATGATGTTGCCCCAGGTCGGCGTCGGCGGCGCCGCGCCGAGACCGAGGAAGCTCAGCACCGCTTCCGTCAGCACGGCGTAGGCGAAGATGAAGCTGAGCTGCACGATCAGGGGCGCCATGCAGTTGGGCAGGACGTGCTTGCGCACGATGCGATAGTGGCTGGCGCCGCAGGCGAGCGCCGCCTGCACGAACTCCATCTCGCGCACGACCAGCACCGAGGCGCGCACGATGCGCGCGGTGCGCGGGATGTAGACGACCGAGATCGCGATCACCGCGGTGTAGGAGGAGGGGCCGAGCGCGGCGGCGATGCCGAGCGCGAGCAGAATGGACGGAAACGCCATGAACGCGTCCGCAAGCCGCATCAGGGGCCCGTCGAGCTTCCGTACATAGCCGGCAGCGGCGCCGAGCAGGATGCCGAAGACGGCATTCAAGATGACGACGCCGAGGCCGATGCCGAGGCTCAAGCGTGCGCCGTAGACGACGCGGCTGAGCTGATCGCGGCCGAAGTTGTCGGTGCCGAATGGGAAATCCCAGGAGGGCGGGCGGAACTTGAAGCGGATCGCGAGCTTGTTCGGATCGACAGGCGCGATCCAAGGCGCCAGGATGGCGACGATGGCGACGATGCCGAAAACCAAAGCGCCGGCGACGAAGGCCTTGTGCCGCATCAGCCGCTTGAAGGTGTCGCTCCGCCAAAAGGCCCAGCGCTGCTCGGGGAGCTCCTCGTCCTCCGGTGCGTAGCCGATCGTCCTACTTGTCTCGGTCATAGCGCACCCTGGGATCGAGATAGGCGTAGAGCACGTCGACGACGATGTTGCACAGCATGAGCGCGCTGGCGACGAATAGGAGGCCCCCCTGGATCATCGGATAGTCGCGCCTGAGGATGCCGTTGACCAGAAGCGAGCCGATGCCGGGGATCGAGAAGATCGCCTCGATCACCACCGAGCCGGAGACCAGCACCGAGAGGATGATGCCGATGATCGTCACCACCGGGATCATGACGTTGGCCATGGCGTGCTTGCCGACGACGAGGCGGCGCGGCAGGCCCTTGGCCTTGGCGGTGCGGATGTAGTCCTGGCGTAGCACCTCGAGCATGGTCGAGCGCGTGATGCGCGCGAGCAGACCCATCTGCAGCATGGCGAGCGAGATCGCGGCCAGCGTCGAGGTGCGGAACCAGCCCCAAAGGTCGTTCTGCCAGGGGATATAGCCGCCGGAGGGCAGCCAGCCGAGGTGAACGGCGAAGAGCACGATCATCATCAGGCCGAGCCAGAAATTCGGGATGGAGACGCCGAGCAGCGCGAAGGTCATCGCCGCCTGGTCGACCCAGGTGTTCTGGCGGAGGGCGGCGATCACGCCGGTGAAGATGCCGAAGATCAGCGTCAGGATCATCGCGTAGCCGGCGATCGACAGCGACACCGGCAGGCGCTCGATCGTCGCCTCCAGCACCGGCTTGCCGAGCAGGAGCGAGCGGCCGAGGTCGCCCTGCAGCGCATTGCCGTAGAACTTGAGGAGCTGCACATGGAAGGGCTTGTCGAGGCCGAGGTTTTCGCGGATCGCCTGGAGCTCGGCCGGCGTCGCCGAGGGCCCGCCGATGATCGTCGCGGGGTCGCCGGGCACGAGATGCATGACCGAGAAAGAGATCAGGCTGACCAGCGCCAGGATCGGCACGGCCTGTAACAGACGCTGCAGGATATAGCGGCCCATGCGGAGGTCGGACTCTTGAGGAAGGCTTGCGCAGACGAAGGGCGGAGAAGACATCTCCGCCCTTCATCCTAGGCGATATCCGTCAGGCTGTGGTCATTCGAAGTAGACGTTCGACGCCCGCTGGATACGGTACGGCTTGAAGTTCTTCACGTTCGCGCGAACTGCCTGGAGCTGATTGAGCGCCCCGAAGGGGATGACCAGCACCTGATCGAGAAGGCGCGTCTGCGCCTTGGCGAAGGCGGCCTTGCGGATCTCCGGCGTAGCGCCGTTGACCATCTCGTTGAAGGCGTCGTTGAAGGGCTTGTCCGCGTCCGCCGGTGTCTTCGGCTTGTAGGCGCTTTGCGGCGCAGCGTATTGACGAATGGTCTGCACCGGACCCTGCACCGGCCCGTTGCCGCTGGCATTGAAGAAGAAGTTCCAGCCGGTCGTGGTGTTCGACCAGCGCTGCGCCGATGCCGGCCAATCGACGACGTCCAGCTTGACGTTGACACCGATCGCCTTCAGCTGTTCGGCCATGACCAGCGAGGCGTTGTACATCGAGGTGTAGTCCTTGTTCGTCAGGAAGATCACCTCTTCGCCCTTGTATCCGGACTCGGCAAGGAGCTGCTTGGCCTTGGCCGGGTTCTTCTGGTTATAGGTCTCCTTGCCGGCATCGGTATATTGAGCCTGGCCCGGATACTGGAAGCCGACATTGAGCCGGTAGGCGCCGTCCGACGCCGACTCCATGATCTCTTCCATGTTGAGGGCAGCCTGTACGGCCTGGCGGAACTTGAGATTGTCGGTCGGCGCCGCCGAGGTGTTCACCTCGGCCACCTGTATCCAGAAATTGTTGAGGTAGACGAGATTGATGTTCCGGTTCTGCTTGAGCCGCGCCTGCGAGGTCACCGGGATGTCCTCGGCCGCGTGCAGCTCGCCGGTCTCGATGCCCGCGACGCGCGCGCCCGGCTCGGTGACGATGCGATAGACGACGGTATCGACGCAGGCGACCTTATAGCCACCGAAGCCGTCGACATTGGCGTAGCGCGTGTCCGGCGTATAGCCGTCATAGCGCTTCAGCTTCACATGGCTGTCGGCGATGTTCTCGACCAGCTGGAAGGGGCCGGTGCCGATGCTCGGCAGCTGCATCGCCGCGGCCGAGGCGCTTTCCGCCGGGACGATGGCGACCGGAACCAGGAAGGAGCTCAGGTTCTCGAGGAAGGTCGGCTGCGGCGTCTTCATGTTGATGACGAAAGTCGAAGGGTCCTTGGCCTCCCAACCCTCGACCGGCGCCAGCATGCCGCGATCGATGCCGACCGTCTTGTAGCGGTCGAAGGTGGCGACGACATCGGCGGCCGTGAGCGGCTTGCCGTTGTGGAACTTGACCCCGGACCTGAGCTTGAAGACGTAGGTCTTGCCGTCGGCGGAAGCGTCGACCGAGGCGGCGAGGGCGGGCATCACGGCAAAGTTCTCGTCGCGGATCATCAGCGACTCGAACATCTGCTGGGCGATGTTGCGCGTGGACGCGGTCGCCGAGGTGTGCTGGTCGAGGCTGTTGAGCTTGGCCTGCTGGCCGAAGACGAGTTCGCCGCCCTTCTTCGGGCAGGTGAACTGTTGCGCCTCGGCGGCGCCGGCCGACATGGCGGCGAGCAAGACGGCTGCAGACAGCGGCCACCGTGACTTCCGAATGGACATGATCCCCTCCTCAGGTTCGATGGTGAATCGCGTGCGCAGGCGACCTCACGGCGATGAGTTTCGTACTGGAAAGTTTGCGGAGAAAGCTTCCCGCCGCCTTCGGACACGGTCAAGACGTTTCATCGATCCCCGAAGGCGTTTGATCGAGCATTGATGGGAACAATCCATTGAACAGACGGGTCTTCGCCCGCCGGTTGTGACCGCTCATGGGCGTTCTGATCCCGCTTTCTCGGGGTAATTCGTCTAGATCGAGGAGGGACGCCGATGATTCAGCCGAGGTCGCGGATCTGGACGAAGCTCGACTTCGAGAAGGACGGCAAGCAGGTCGGCTACCTCCACCTGCCGCACTCGGTCGATCGATCGGGGGCCGGAACCATCGCCATTCCCTGCGCGGTCTTTCGCAACGGATCGGGCCCGTCGAGCCTGCTGATGGCCGGCATCCACGGCGACGAGTTCGAAGGCCAGGTGGCTCTGACGCGCCTCATCCGCGACCTCGACGCCAAGGACATCACAGGTCGCCTCATCATCGTGCCGGCGATCAACCTGCCGGCGGCGATCGCCGGCACGCGAATCTCGCCGATCGACGACCGGAATCTCAATCGCTGCTTTCCGGGAAATCCCAACGGCTCGCCGACCGAGCAGATCGCCTACTACATCGAGACGGAGCTGGGGCCGATGTGCGAGTCCTGGCTTGACCTGCACTCCGGCGGGGCTTCGATGGCCTTCATGCCCTATGCCCAGATCATCCTTTCGCGCGACGAGGCGCTGAACAAGCGGGCGCTCGCGGCGCTCGAGGCGTTCGGTGCGCCGCTGAGCGTGATCCAGGCCTTTTCCGACGAGCCGAACATGTCCAACAGCTCGGCCACCCGCAACAACGCCATCCATCTCGGCACCGAGGCCGGGGGCAGCGGCTCCGTCGGCCCGGACGGGGTCAGGCTCTGCTATGACGGCACCCTTCGGTCGCTGGTTCACCTCGGCCATCTCTCCGCCCGCAACAGCCGGATCGCGATCCCGCCGCGGCCGAAGGAAGTGCGCTGGATCGAGATCGCGTCGCGCGACTACTACACCTACGCGCCGCAGGCCGGCTTGTTCGAGCCCGTGGTCAAGCTCGGCGACATGGTGAAGAAGGGACAGATCTACGGCTTCGTCCAGTTCGTCGACGACCCGTTGAGAGATCCTGCCGAGGTCAGGTTCGAGGCTTCCGGCCTTGTCGTCTGCATGCGCCATCCCGGCCGCTGCGAGCGCGGCGATTGCCTCGGGCACCTGGCCTCGGACATCAAGCGCTGAGGCGGAGACGTCCGGGTTAGCTGACCCGATGCTTCTGAACGAAGCCCTCGTCGACCTCGACGCCGATACCGGGCGTGTCCGGGATCGGCACGGTGCCGTCGGGCTGGAGGGCGAAGGAGGCCTTGGCGATGCCGGCCGTCAGCGCGCTCTGGCTCACATTGAACTCGACGAAGCGGGCACGCGGCAGGGTCGCGATGAGCTGCAGGCTGTAGCCGGTGAGCAGATGCGTCAGCCATGAGTGCGGCACGAGGTCGATGCCGGCTTCGTTCGCCATCTCGGCGACGCGCTTGGCCACGGTAACGCCGCCGCAGCGCGACAGGTCCGGCTGGACCACGTCGACGCAGCCTTCGCCGATGAAGCGCTCGAAATCCCAGATCGTCGCTACCTGCTCGCCGGCGGCGATCGGCGTCGGGCTGACGGCGCGGAGATAGGCGTATTCGTCGAAACGCTCGGGATGGATGAAGTCCTCGCACCAGCCGACGCCGTAATCGGCAAGCCATTCGACCAGCGCCACGGCCTCGCGGCGGCTGCGCATCGGGCCCGGCTTCTTCCAGCCAGCCGGATACCAGCCGGGATCGACGAGCAGATGGCGCTTCGGCCCTAGCGCCTCGCGCGCCGCGGCGACAAGCTCGCGGTCGCGTCCCGGGTCCTCGCCGAACACGCCCCAGCCGAACTTGACGGCGTGAAACCCCTTGTCGACATAAGACTTGGCGGCGGCCCTCATACCTTCCGGCGTCTCGCGGAAGAGGGTGGAGGCATAGGCCATCACCTTGTCGTGTCGACGTCCGCCGAGCAGGCGCGCGAGCGACAGCCCGGTCGCCTGCGAACGGATCGACCACAGCGCATTGTCGATCGCCGAGATGCACTGCATGGCGATGCCGCGGCGCCCGTAATAGGCGCTGCCGACATAGAGCTTGTCCCAGAGCCGCTCGACATCGAGCGGGTTCTCGCCGATCAGCAGCTCGCCGAGCGTCTTGAACCCCAACACGGCCATGCCCTGTCCGGCGATGATCGCAACCGCCGCCGGCGCCAGGGTCTCGACATCGGCCCATCCGGTCAGGCCTTCGTCGGTCGCGATCCGGATCAGGAGCTGCCAGTCGCCATTGTCGGTCGCTTCCTCGCCGCCGGCGGTGGCGCCGTAGGTCTCAGTGCCCTTGAGCAGGATCGGCTCGACCGCGGTGATGCGCATGGGCATGCCTCGCAGACAAAAGAAAGCCGCGGGCGCCGTTGGGCGCCCGCGGCTGGAGGAGGGCGATCAGTTCTTCTCGATGTTCCAGTAGACGACGGTGTTGGTCTTGAGGATGCCGGTGACGTTCTTCCGCCACAGGAAGGGCTGCTGGTACTGGCCGTTCGGCAGCACCGGGATGTTCTCTTCCCAAAGCCGCTTGTGCAGCGTCTCGGCGAGCTGCTTCTGCTTGGCGGGGTCGGTCTCGCGGATGAACTGCTGTCGAATCTTCTCGATCTCGCCATCGCAAGGCCAGCCGAACCAGGCCGCATCGCAGTTCGTCGTCGAGATGTTGCTCGACATCGGGTTGGCCTGCGAGGCGGTGCCCGAACCGGTGTGGAAGATGTTCCAGCCGCCTTGGGCCGGGGGCTCCTTCTTCGAGCGGCGGGTGACGATCGAGCCCCAGTCCTGGATCACCAGCTCGACGTTGACGCCGATCTTCTTGAGATTCTCCGCCGTGACCATGGTGAAGGCGTTGAGGAACTGGATGTCGGCCGCGCCCATCAGCAGGACTTTCTCGCCCTTGTAGCCGGACTCGATCATCAGCTGCTTGGCTTTTTCCAGGTTCTGCTTGCGGAACTGCTCAGAGCCCGCCTCGGTGCCGTAGGCCGTGCCGCAGATCCACAGCGAGAAGCACTCACGCCAGTATTTCTGGGGACCGATGCCCGCCGCCATGTATTCCTTCTGGTCGATCATCAGCGCGATGGCCTGACGAGCCTTCAGGTTGTTGAAGGGCGGGTGCAGGTGATTCATGCGCAGAAGACCGAAGCCCTCGGTCGGCCAGATGGTGCCGACGACGACGTCGGGGTTGTTTTCGACCGTCTTCACGAGGTCGATTGCGGTCTGGTCGAGGAAGTCGACTTCGCCGGCATTTAAGGCTGCGAACACCGTCGCCGGATCCGGGATGACCCGGTACTCGACGCGGTCGAGCTTGACGACCTTGCCGCCGGCGAAGCCCGAATTCTTCTCGGAGCGCGGCACGTAGTCCTTGAACTTGTCGTAGACGACCTTGGAGCCCGGCACCCACTCGGCCTTGTTGAACACGAACGGACCGGAGCCGATCGGCTCGGTGATCGGCGTGTTCGGATCGACGAGCGCCTCCTTCTCGCGATAAATGCCAGCGAGGTTGGACGATCCGCCCAGGGCGTAGAGAAGCAGGCCGAAAGGCTCCTTCAGCTTGATGGTGAAGGTCCTGTCGTCGACCCGGTCGATCGAGGCGAGGAACGGCTCGATCGAGCGGCCCAGCACCTCGCGCTTGACCAGGCGGTTCAGCGAGGCCACGACGTCCTTGCTCGTGACCGCCGTGCCGTCATGGAACTTGAGCCCCGGACGCAGCGTCATCGTATAGGTGAGCTTGTCGTCGGAGAGCGTGTAGCGCTCGACCATCTGCGGCTGCGAGACGGTATTCTCATCCCAGCTGAACAGCGTGTCGAGGACGGCGCCCATGTGCATGGCGGTGATCGTCGCCGTCGTCTGGTAGCCGTCGAGCACTTTCAAGTCGGCGTGGGGGACGACCCTCAGCACCTTCTGCGCCAGCGCGTCGCCGGAAGCGAGCGCGACCAGCGCGGCGCCGGCCAGAGCCGTCATGCGCAAGTACTTCATGTATTCGGACCTCCCGTGTTGAGGGTGACCCCCAGTCACCCGACTCGATGGTGCACAGTTTCCGCTTCCGATCAAAGATTTCTGTTGGGAAAGCGGAACGGCCCCGTTCCGGAACCCGCTGTTTTCCCTCGGATCTCGTCGCCGGCCGGATAGGGTCAGGG
>VGEN01000091.1 GCA_016869285.1 Alphaproteobacteria bacterium | reverse complement strand
CTACGCCAAAGAGGCGCTCGAGCCCGTCGGCATGGGGCGCGAGCAGGCGCGCGCCTTTACCGCGAAGTTCGCGGAAGAGGTGAAGGCTTCGCTGACCGAGCTCGGAGTGATCAAGTGAGGTTGAGCCGGGACGACGTCCTCGGTCTCGGCATGATCGTTTTGGCGGCGGCCTACTGGGCCGCCGCCGACCGGATTCCCGTCAGCCTTCTCTCCGATACCGTCGGCGCCGACGGCGTACCGAAGGTTCTGGCCGTGGCCCTCGGCGTTTGCGGCGGCCTGCTTGTCGCGACATCGCGCCGCAAGCAGCAGGCAACGGAAGAAGCCTCGACCGGCGGCGCGCGAACGCATCTCCGGGCTTCAGGTCTTCTCGCCGGCCTCGCCGTCTATCTCCTGCTCCTGCCCGTTCTCGGCTATCCGGTTGCGATCGCGCTCCTCATCGCTGGCGTCGCGATCTACGGCGGCACCGCGGTCAAGCCGGCCGTCGCCGGCATCGCCGTCGCCGGTAGCGCCGTCTTCTGGACCTTCTTCGTCAAGGTTCTCGGCGTCGGCTTGCCGTCCGGAATCTGGGCCGTGGGATTCTGATCGATGGAGGCAACTCTCTCCGCGCTGGCTACCCTGACGAACGGCTGGGTGATGCTGGCCGCGCTCGGCGGCGTGATCTGGGGCATCTTCGGCGGCGCCCTTCCGGGCATCTCGCCCTCGATCGCGATGGCGCTCCTCCTGCCCTTCACCTACGGCATGGACCCGACGGTAGCGCTCGTCATGCTCGCCTCGGTCTATGTCGGCGCCGAGTACGGCGGCTCGATCCCCGCCATCCTGATCCGCACGCCCGGCACCAACTCGGCCGCGGCGACCACGATCGACGGATTCGAGATGGCGAGGCAGGGCCGCGCCGGCGAGGCGCTCGGCATCTCGCTGATGTCGGGCCTGGTCGGAGGCTTGTTCGGCCTCGTAGTCCTCGTTCTCGCCACCGAGCCACTTGCGCGGGTGGCCCTCGCCTTCACGCCGCCCGCTTATTGCGCGCTCGGCATCCTCGGCCTCTCCGTCATCGCCAGCCTGTCGGGGCGATCGCTCGTCAAGGGTCTGATCGCCGGGATTCTCGGACTCATGGTTGCGACCGTCGGCACCGATCCCGTCTCCGGCGTGTCACGCTTCACCATGGGCGTGCCTGACCTCCTCTCCGGCATCCGTCCGATCCTGATCATGGTCGGGCTCTTCGCCGTCGCCGAAATGCTGGAGCAGATCTCCAAGCCGGCCTGGGACAGAGCCGAACGCCGCGATACCCGCCTCAAGCTGCCGAACCTTCCGATGTGGCGGCGCCTGTGGAAGCCGCAGGCGATCGGCTGCGCCATCGGCACCTTCGAGGGCGTGACCCCCGGTGCCGGCGGCACCATTGCCGCGTTCATGGCCTACAACGAGGCGCGGCGCTGGTCCGCCAAGCCCGACGAGTTCGGCAGGGGATCGGTCGAAGGCGTCGCCGCGCCCGAGGCCGCCAACAACGTCGTGACGGCAACCGCTTTGGTGCCGCTCCTCAGCCTCGGCATTCCGGGCTCGAACTCGGCGGCAATCCTTCTCGGCGGGTTTCTGATCCATGGGCTGATCCCGGGACCGATGCTGTTCGTGAAGGCGCCCGACGTCATCTATGGCCTCTATGTCGGCCTCTTTGCCGCCAACATCCTCATGGTTCTGGTCGGCCTCGTGATCCTGACGCCGTGCATCTGGCTGGTGAACCGGCCGAAGCCCTGGCTGATCGCTTTCATCCTCGCGCTCGTCATGTCGGGTGTCTACGCCATCGACAACAGCGTCTTCGACCTCGGCATCGTGCTCGCTGCCGGTGTCGTCGGCTACGTCATGCGTCGCTGCGGCATGCCGATGCTGCCGATGGTGCTCGGCGGCGTCCTCGGATTCCTCGTCGAGTCGAACTACCGCCGCAGCCTCGTGATCTCCCGCGGCGATCACTCCATCTTCATCGAGGATCCGGTCTCGCTCGGCCTGCTGCTGGCGGCGCTGGCGCTCACCGCCTACTCGGTCTGGCGCGAATACCTGAGGCCTCAGTCCAAGGAAGCCATCGCCTGATGCCGGATACCGCCCGCGCCGAACAGCTCGCGTTTGCCATCGAGCCGATCTCCGCCGACGCGCTGCCTCCCAAGCTCAGAGAAACCTGCGAGAGCCTGCTGATCGACTATGCCGGGCTCTGTGTTGCCGCACGCCGCCTCGACTATGTGAAATCGGTGAAGGCGGCGCTCGATACCGGCGGACTCTGCACGGCAATCGGCCATGAGGGCGGCTTCGATCCCGCCGGCGCCGCGATCCTCAACGGCACCGCCGCGCATGGCGAGGATTTCGACGACACCTTCGAGGGCGGTCCCGTGCATGCCGGCGCCGTCATCCTACCGGCGGTGCTTGCCGCGGCCGATCGCCATGGGCTTTCCGGGGCCGATGCGCTCCGCGGCATCGCCGTCGGGCTGGAAGTCACTTGCCGTCTTTCGACCGTGATCCCGAAGGCGGTACACAAGGCAGGCTTTCATCCGACCGCGGTGTTCGGTGCGATGGGCGCCGCCGCCGGCGTCGGCGCAGCGTTGCGGTCGAAGCCGGCCGAGCTCGTCAACGCGCTCGGCATCGCCGGGAGCATGGCCTCGGGCATTATCGAGTACCTGACCGAGGGCACCTGGACCAAGCGCCTTCATCCCGGCTGGGCGGCGCAGAGCGGCTATCGCGCGGCGATGCTGGCGAGGTCCAATTTCGTCGGTCCGCGCACCGTCCTCGAAGGCAAGCACGGGCTCTTCCAGGGCTTCGCGCATTCACGCGACGGCGACTGGGATGCGCTGCTCGACGGCTTCGGTCGGCGCTGGGTCAGCGAGACGATCGCGTTCAAGCCATATGCCTGCGGAACCATGACGCACCCTTATATCGACTGCGCCCGGCGGCTTCGCGACCAAGGCGTCGTGCCCGATCAGATCCTCGCGATCGATTGCGACACCGCCGAGGGCTATGTGCATCGGCTATGGGAGCCGCTCGCCGACAAGCAGCGTGTGCCGAACGGCTACGCCGGCAAGTTCTCGATCCCCTACTGCATCGCCGCCGGTCTCGTGCTCGGCGATGCCGGGCTCGATGCCTTCACCGACGACCGCGCCGCCGATCCGCGCCTGCGCGCGGTGGCGGCAAAGGTGCGCTACCGCATCGACCCGAACGACCCCTACCCGAAGCGGTTCACCGGCCATATCCGCGCAACGCTTGCCGATGGCCGGGTCGCCGAGCTACGTCAGCCGCACTTCCGCGGCGGCGCCTCCGAACCCCTGCCGCGCCACGAGATCGAAGCGAAATTCATCTCGAACGCGCGCTACGGCGGCTGGACCGAGGTGCGCGCCGACCAATTCCTCGCCTTCGCGCGCCGCGCTTTCACGGCCGAGCGCATCGACCTCACGCCGTTCAGGGGGTAGCCATGGAACTCGACGGACGCGTCGCGCTGGTCACAGGCGCCGGACGCAACATAGGCCTCGCGATCGCGCTCGATCTCGCCAAGGCGGGAGCCGCGGTCGTGGTGAACGCGCGCTCCAACAAGGCGGAGGCCGACGCCGCGGTGACGGCGATCGTCGATGGCGGCGGCAAGGCCGTCGCGGCGCTCGGCGACGTCGCCGATCCCGAGGCGGTCAGGCGCATGGTAGATGCGGCGACCTCGCGCTTCGGCCGCCTCGACATTCTGGTCAACAACGCTGCGGTACGCGGCGAGATTCCCTTCGCCGAGCTCGACTTCGCCAAGTGGCGCGCGGTCCTCGGCGTCTGCCTCGACGGCGCCTTCCACTGCACCAAGGCGGCGCATGCCGCGCTCAAGGCGAGCGGTCAGGGCGCGATCGTCAATATCGGCGGGGTCAGCGCGCATACCGGTGCTTCCGACCGCGCCCATGTGCTGACAGCGAAGCTCGGCCTCGTCGGTTTCACCCGCGCGCTGGCGCATGACCTTGCCGGCGACGCCATCACCGCCAACTGCGTCGTCCCCGGCCAGATCGACACCGCGCGTGCCGGTGGCCGCGCGCCGAGCCATCACGCGACGCACAAGCCGCTGGTCGGTCGCCGCGGGAGGCCCGACGAGATCGCGTCCACGGTGCGCTGGCTGGTGGGGCCGCAGGGACGATACGTCACCGGCCAGACCATCCATGTGAATGGCGGCATGTATCACGGCTCATGAGGAGCACCCGATGAATCTCGATCTCAAGGGCAAGGTCGTCCTGGTCACCGGCGGATCGAAGGGTATCGGCCTCGCCTGCGCGCGCGCCTTCCTCGATGAAGGCGCGAAGGTCGGCATCGCCTCTCGCTTCCAGTCGAATATCGACAAGGCGCTGGCCACGCTCAAAGGCGCGCACGGTATCGCCGCCGACCTGATCGACGCCGAGGCGGCCGGAAGGATGGTCGACGGCATGGAGAAGGCGATCGGGCCGATCGACATCCTGGTCAACTCCGCCGGTGCCGCGAAGCGGACCGCGCCGGACGACCTGACGCCGGCCGCGTGGAAGGCGGCGATGGACGCCAAGTATTTCTCCTACGTCAACGTCTTCGATCCGGTGGTCCGCCGCATGGGCAAGCGCGGGAGCGGCGTGATCGTCAACGTCATCGGCAATGGCGGCAAGGTCGCAACGCCGACGCATCTGCCGGGCGGGGCCGCCAACGCCGCGCTGATGCTGGCGACCGCCGGCCTCGCCTCGGCCTATGCCGCCAAGGGCGTGCGCGTCGTCGGCATCAATCCGGGCCTGACCAACACCGAGCGTGTCGCCGAGGGCCTCAAATCGGATGCCAAGCTCAACAACATCAGCGAGGACGAGGCGCTGAAGCGCGCGATCCAGCGCATTCCCATGGGCCGCATGGCCGAGCCCGAAGAGATCGCGAACCTCGTTCTGTTCCTGGCCTCGCCGCGCGCCAGCTACGTCACCGGCGTCATCGTCTCGATGGATGGCGCCGTGGCGCCGGTCGTGGTGTAGCGCACCCGCGCCTCGCGCTCCTTCCAACAAAGGAAGTAAACTGCTTTCGCCTTGAGTGACCAGCGCTTGCTCCCCACCTCGCCCGCGGCCAAGCTGGCGATGAGGAAGGAACCAGATGCCCGAGATCCGCGACCCGATCGCCTTCGAGCTGTTCAAAAATGCCGTCTTCTCGATCGCCGACGAGATGGCGCTGACCGTATTCCGCACGACCTATTCGGGCGTGCTCAAGGACAACATGGATTATTCGACCGGCCTTGCCGATGCCGAAGGCAAGCTGGTCGCGCAAGGGCTCACCCTTCCCGGCCATCTCGGATCGGTGCCGACGGCGCTTGCCTCGATCATGAAACACTATGGCCAGGACATGGCCGAAGGCGATGTCTTCATCATGAACGACCCCTTCGACGGCGGCATGCACCTGCCGGACATCTTCGTCTTCAAGCCGCTCTACCACCGGGGCGAGCGTCTCGCCTTCGCCGCCACGGTCTGCCACCACACCGATGTCGGTGGCCGCGTCGCCGGCTCGAACGCATCGGACTCGACCGAGATCTATGCCGAGGGCCTCAGGATCGCGCCGCTCAAGCTCTACGAGGCCGGTAAGATCAACAAGACGATCATGACCTTCATCGAACGAAACGTGCGCGTGCCGGTGAAGGTCTTCGGCGATCTCCGCGCCCAGCTCGCGGCCTGCCACATCGCCGAGAAGCAATTCGCCGAGCTTGTCGCCAAGCACGGCCCGGCCGACACCAAGGCCTATATGCAGGAGACGATCGACTATGCCGAACGGCTGACGCGCGCCGAGCTCACGAAACTCCCCGATGGCGAATGGAGCTTCGAGGACTGGATCGACGATGACGGCGTCGACTACGGCAAGCCGATCCGGCTCTTCGTGACCATCCGGAAGAAGGGCGACCATATGGTGGTCGACTGGACCGGCACCAACCCGCAGGTGAAGGGAGCCATCAACAACACGCTCTCCTTCACCAAGGCCGCCTCGTATTGCGGCGTGCGCTCGGTGCTGCCCAACGGCATTCCCAACAACGAAGGCGTGTTCCGCGCCATCGACGTGATCTGCCCGCCCGGCACGGTCGGCAACGGCGTGCTGCCGGCGGCCTGCGCCGCGCGGGGCTTGACCGGATTCCGTATGACCGACTGCATGTTCGGCGCGCTGGCGATGATGCTGCCCGACAAGGTCAAGGCCGCCGGCGATGGCGGTAACACCGGCATCTCGATCGGAGGCTATCATGCCGACCGCTCGCCCTTCATCTACGTCGACTTCACCTGCGGTGCCTGGGGCGCGCGCCCCTGGGCCGACGGGCTCGACGGCAACTCGCACATGTTCGCCAACATGGCTTCACACTCGATCGAAGTGACCGAGGCCGAGCACCCGATCCAGCTCCTCGCCTACGAGTTCGTCCCCGACAAGGCGGGCGCCGGCAAGCATCGCGGCGGCGTGCCCTTCCGCCGCGACTACCGCTTCCTCGAAGCAGAAGGCACGCTG
Source organism: Alphaproteobacteria bacterium (assembly GCA_016869285.1). Lineage (GTDB taxonomy): Bacteria > Pseudomonadota > Alphaproteobacteria > SHVZ01 > SHVZ01 > SHVZ01. The sequence goes on along the minus strand of VGEN01000091.1, from coordinate 11,887 downwards.
CAGGTCCGCTCCGACCGCCGCGACCACCGCCCCTTCGGCCTCTATGGTGGCAATCCGGGAGCCCCCTCGGAGAATTACCTCAACCCCGACGGTGAGAACCGCCTGCTGCCGAGCAAGCTGACGATGACCGTGACCAAGGGCGACGTCTTCCGCCATGTGCTCGCCGGCGCCGGAGGCTGGGGCGATCCGCTTGAGCGCGACCCCGCCCTCGTGCTGCGCGACGTGCGCAACGAGGTGCTTTCGCCGACCAAGGCCGAAGCTGACTACGGCGTGACCGTCGACACCGCGAAGTGGCAGGTCGATGCCGCCGCGACCGAAGCCCGGCGCAAAGCGATGCGCGCCTCGCGCGGTTGGCGCGACGTTCCGAAGGTGCAATGGCTCGATCCCGTGATCGCCACCGAACCCGCGAGGCGCCGCGCGTGACCACCTACCGTGTCGGCGTCGATGTCGGCGGCACCTTCACCGACATTGTCCTTCTGGGCGATGACGGCAGCATCCACACCGCCAAGATCCCCTCCAGCGTCGAGAACTACGCAACCGCGATCGTTGACGGCCTCTCGCAGGTGTTCCGCGAAACCGGCCTCGACGGCAAGGTGATCGAGGAGGTCCGCCACGGGACCACCGTCGCGTCCAACGCGATTCTCGAGCACAAGGGTGCGCGCACCGGCCTCATCACCACCAAGGGCTTCCGCGACGTGCTGGAGATCCGCACGCTCCGCATGCCGCGCCTCTACGACATCGGCTGGACCAAGCCGCCGCCGCTGGTCGAGCGCTACCTGCGCCAGGTCGTCGATGAACGCGTCAACGCCGAAGGCCGGATCGAGCGGGCGCTCGACCCGGCCGATGCCGAGCGCGCCGTCGATGGGCTGATCGCCGAGAAGGTCGAGACGATCGCCGTCTGCCTGCTCAACTCCTTCGCCAATCCCAAGCACGAGTTGGCAATCGCGGAGATCGTGCGCAAGAAGGCGCCGACCCTGCCGCTCTCGGTCTCCTACGAGGTGCTGCCGGAGATCAAGGAGTACGAGCGTACCTCGACCGTGGTCGTGAACGCCTATGTGATGCCCATCGTTTCGCGCTATCTGCGCGCGTTGCGCAAGGGCCTCGACGGCGCCGGGATCCCGGCGTGTCTGCTGCTCATGCAGTCGAATGGCGGGCTCACCACCGACAGTGCCGCGGCCGAGCGGCCGATGAACATCATCGAGTCCGGTCCCGCCGGTGGCGTTGTCGGTGCCCAGGCGCTGGCCAAGGCCAAGGGCCTTCGGAAGATCCTCACCTTCGACATGGGCGGCACGACCGCGAAGGCCTCGATGGTCGAGGATGGCGAGGTCACGCGCGCCGCCGAATACTCGGTCGGTGCCGGCATCATGATCGGCTCGCGGCTGCTCACCGGCGCCGGCTACACGCTCAAGGTGCCGGCGATCGATCTCGCCGAGGTCGGTGCCGGCGGCGGCTCGCTGGTCTGGATCGATGGCGGCGGCTCGATGCAGATTGGACCGGAGAGCGCCGGCGCCTCACCCGGCCCCGTCTGCTACGACAAGGGCGGCGAGACGCCGACTGTAACCGACGCGAATGTCGTGCTGGGCTATATCAACCCGACTCACCTGGTCGGCGGCGCGGTGAAGCTGAGCGCGGCCAAGGCCAAGGCAGCCTTCGCCGAGAAGGTGGCGGCACCGCTCAAGATGTCCATCGAGCAAGCCGCCTATGGCGCGCATCAGATCGCGGCATCCAACATGATCCGTGCGATCAAGGCGGTCTCGACCGAGCGCGGCCGCGACCCGCGCGAATTCGCGCTCTTCGCTTTCGGCGGCAACGGTCCGCTCTTCGCCGGCGGCATGGCCAAGGCGCTCGGCATCGCGCGGATCGTCGTGCCGCCTTCGGCCGGGCTCTTCTCCTCCTTCGGCCTGCTCTATGCCGATGTCGAGCATCACTACGCACGCACCTTTCGCCGGCTCCTGCGCAAGGCCGACCTCAAGGAGATCGAGGCGGCATGGAGCGAGCTTGCGCGCCAGGCGCTCAGCCAGCTCAAAAGCGAGGGCTTCACCGGAGATCGCGCTCGGCTTCGCCGCTCGGCGGCACTCCACTACCAAGGGCAGAGCTACGAGCTGACCGTGCCGATGCCGGACGGCCCGATCGACCAGACCATGGTGGAGCATCTGGAAGAAGGCTTCGGGCGCGAGCACGAGAAGACCTATGGCCACCGCGCCGGGCCGGAAGAGCCGGTCGAGCTGGTGGCAATGCAGGTCGTAGGCATGGGATTGCGTGATGGTGGCGGCGTGCCGGAACGCGTGCGCTCGAGCCGTGCCGAGCCCACGCCTCCGCCGCCGCGCCAGGCCTATTTCGGCGCCGAGGCCGGGTGGCTGCAAACGCCGGTGCTCCGCCGCTCCGACCTCCTCGGCGGCAAGGTCGGGCCGCTGATCGTCGAGGAGTACGACGCCACCTGCGTCGTCCCACCCGGCGCCAAAGCCGACTTGGATGCCGCCGGGAATATCGTCATCGAGCTCTGACGTGCTGCCCCTCGCGTGCTTAGCGCGAGGGGCAGCAGCACCTTCGTTCAGGCCCTGGGCTGCGGAACGATCCGCAGATAGGGTTTGGGCGCCTTCCAGCCACCTGGGAATTTCTGCTTCGCCTGCTCGTCCGACACCGACGGGACGATGATCACGTCCTCACCCTGCTTCCAGTTGACCGGCGTCGCCACCTGGTGTTTCGCCGTGAGCTGGCAGGAGTCGAGCAGGCGCAGCACCTCGTCGAAGTTCCGGCCGGAACTCATCGGGTAGGTGAGCATCGCCTTGATCTTCTTGTCCGGGCCGATGATGAAGACAGAACGCACGGTGGCGTTGTCGGCTGCGGTACGGCCTTCCGAGGTCGTGCCGGAGCCTTCAGGCAGCATGTCATAGGCCATGGCGACCTTGAGCTGGGGGTCGCCGATCATCGGATAGGTGACTTTGGCCCCTTGGGTCTCCTCGATGTCCTTCGACCACCTGGCGTGGTTGTCTACCGGATCGACGCTGAGACCTAGGATCTTGGTGCTGCGCTTATCGAACTCCGGCTTGAGCTTGGCCATGTAGCCAAGCTCGGTCGTGCAAACCGGGGTGAAGTCCTTCGGGTGCGAAAACAGGATGGCCCAGCCATCCCCGATCCATTCATGGAACTTGATGTCGCCCTGGGTGGTCTGGGCCTGAAAGTCCGGAGCGACCGAATTGATGCGAAGTGTCATCTACATCTCCTTTGACAATAGACGTCGGAACGCCGCAGCCACCCCGCTGCGCGTCGGATTCCCCCGTCCGACATCCTGCCGACGAGCAAAGAATAGCAGCGCCGAACACTCGTGCAATTGTCTTGGCGCACACTATCGTCGCGCGTTCCAAGTTCAGAAAATCTTTCCAATCCGCAAGCGAACGACAGCCTATCCGATGTGAGATCGCGCGTTGCGACGCGCAATCTCAACGCATCTTCACCAACTCGCTCAATGGAACTTCACAAACTCGTAGTCGGCATCGAGGTGGTTCACCTTGCGCGCCGGCGGAGCAATCCAGCCGGCGACCTTGCCGGGCTCGACGACTTGGCGCATCAGCGAGCGGATGAAGGCGCCGTCGGCCTCGGTCGGAAGCCAGCCCCCCTTCCGCGTCTCCCAGGCCTCGCGGGCGATGATCGATCCGTCGGGCGCAACCGGCTGACCGTTCCAGGCGCCGATCGCGCGGCGGAAACGCGGCGATGGCAGGAAGAGGCGGGTCTCGAAACCCGATTTTTGAATCAGCCGGTTCCAGCGGATGAAGCCTCCCTCGCAATCGGCGATGAAGGCACGCCGCGTCACCTCGTTCATGGCGTTCCGCATCGGCACCGCTTCGTGGCGCATCCCGCCGGTGCCGTCCGGCACCTCAATGTCGCAAACTTGGTCAAGCGCCAGATGATCTTCGAATGATGTCTCATCTGGGCGTCCCTTGATGCCGTTGGCAAACGCGCTTGCCGCATTCGACGATTGCTCGGAACCGAAGAGATCGAGCGAAGAGGAGAACCAGAAATTCACGTAGCGCTGGATCGTGGCTAGGTCGATAGCGCCGGCGCGGCGCACCGCCTCCGGGTCCTCGCTGCCAACTTCCCTCATCACGTCGAGCGTGCGCTTGACGATGCGGCCGATGCCGTTCTCGCCGACATGCATGTGATAGGCCTCTTCCATCAGCATGAAGCGGCAGCTTCGCGCCAAGGGATCGAAGGCGCTCTCGGCGAGGCTCTTGAGCTGGTATTTGCCGTCGCGGTCGGTGAAGTACGTGAACATGAAGAAGGAGAGCCAGTCGGAGATCGGCTCGTTGAAGGTGCCGAGGATACGCGGCTTGTCGGCATCGCCGGAGTGACGCGCCAGAAGCTCTTCAGCTTCCTCGCGGCCGTCTCGGCCGAAATGCGCGTGCAGCAGATAGACCATCGCCCAGAGATGCCGCCCCTCCTCCACATTCACCTGGAAAAGGTTGCGGAGGTCGTAGAGCGAAGGACAGGTGAGGCCTAGCAGGCGCTGCTGCTCGACAGAGGCCGGCTCGGTGTCGCCTTGGGTCACGATCAGACGGCGAAGCACCGAGCGGAACTCGGCCGGCACCTGCTGCCAGACCGGCTGGCCATAGAGGTCGCCGAAGCCGATCTTACGGTCGCGCTCCTGGTCGGCGAGGAAGATGCCCCAACGATAGTCCGGCATCTTGACATAGCCGTAGTTCGCCCAGCCGTTCTCGTCGACCGAGATTGCCGTGCGCAAATAGACATCAGCGTCCTGGTAGCGTTCAGGCCCTAGCTCCTTCCACCAATTCAGAAAACGCGGCTGCCAATGCTCGAGCGCGCGCTGAAGCTGGCGGTTGCCGGCGAGATCGACGTTGTTGGGAATTCGTTCCTGGTAGTTGAGCGTGGACATCAAACCCTCTGCCAGTCGAATTGCGCCTTGCTGCCGGAGCCGAAGAGCTTGAGCGCCCCCTTCTCGCCGACCGCGTTTGGACGATTGAAGATCCAGTTCTGCCAGGCCGAGAGCCGGCCGAAGATCTTGGTCTCCATCGTCTCGGCGCCGGCGAAGCGGAGGCTTGCCTCCATGCCGGTCAGCGCATCGGGCGAGAGGCCGGCGCGCTCGTCAAGGGCAAGGCGGAGTTCCTCGTCCCAGTCCAGGTCGTCAGGCGTCAACGTCACCAGCCCCGCTGCCAGCGCCGCCGGCGTATCCAGGCTTTCGCCGATGCGCACGCGTAGCGCTTCCGCCGTCGCGTCGTTATTGAAGCGGAGCGCCAGGCGCGTGCGGCCAGAGACTGTCGGACAGATGCCGAAATTGGCGGCCGAGAGCCGGACCGTCGGTCCATCCTCTCCAGAGGCGGAGCGGTCGATCATATAGCTGCGATCCGAGGCCAGGAGCAGCTCGGCCAGCGATCCTGCAAAGCAGGACTCGTCATCGACCACGGCATAGAGGCTGCGCGAGGAAACGTCGAGCCGCGCGAAGGTCCGGCGCAACATGCCGATAGTCTCACGGACAAACCAGTGCGATGCGTGAGCCGTCAGCGCCTGGTCAGCGGCGACGACATGATCTGCATTGCCGCGCGTCTTGAGCACCCAGAGACCAATGTCGAGTGCGTTGAGCCGCAGCATCAGGATCGCATCGTCGAGATCCCGCGCCATCGCCAGCGGCCACCATCGGGCACCGGCGCCCTCGATCGCGGCGATCGCGGACTCCGGTGGGACCATCGGCGCCTTCACCGTCAGCGTCGCCAGCCGGCGGTCGCGGTCGATCTCCACCTCGACCCAGTCGTAGACGATGCGGTCCTCGTTCTCGATCCGACGGTTGAGCGGCGTCAGCTCGATGCCCTTGGCCTTCTCCGGTCGATCAGAGAGCTGCGCCAGCTCGAGCGCGCGCGCCCGTGTGCGCTCGGGGAAGTCGCGGCGCGAGGCGATCGCGTCGACCAGCCTCCAGGCCTTGGCGCGATCGGCGCGGACGCCATCGGGATTGGCGCAGAAGAGGTCGGCAAGGTCGCGTCGCACGCGACGCTTGTCGACCAGGCGCGTGAGGCCGCCGGTGCCCGGCAGCACGCCGAGCAGCGGCACCTCAGGCAGGCTTACGGTCGAGGAGCGGTCGTCGACCATCAGGATCTCGTCGCAGGCGAGCGCCATTTCATAGCCGCCGCCGGCGCAGGCGCCGTTGAGCGCCGCGAGGAACTTGAGGCCGGAATGACGCGAGGAGTCCTCGATGCCGTTCCGCGTCTCGTTGGTGAACTTGCAGAAATTCACCTTCCAGGCATGCGAGGACTGGCCGAGCATGTAGATGTTGGCGCCGGCGCAGAACAGGCGTTCCTTGGCCGAGGTGATGACGACTGCTCTGACCTCCGGATGCTCGAAGCGGATGCGCTGGAGCGCATCCGCGAACTCCATGTCGACGCCGAGATCGTACGAATTGAGCTTGAGCGCGTAGCCCTCGACCAGGCCACCGCTTTCATCGACGTCCATCGACAGCGTCGCGACCGGACCGTCGAAGGTGAGCTTCCAGTGGCGGTACTGGCTCGGATGTCGGTCGAACACGAACATCAGCAGTCCTTCCGCTGTCAGGCCCGGAGAAACGGCTTCATCCGATCGCGCAGATCGGGTGGGATCGGAACGGCCTTCGGCCCCGTGAGATCACTGTGCACGATCTTGAGCTGGGACTCGAGCCGCCGCTCGCCGTCGCACTCCGCAAAAATATCGAGAGTCACGGCGCTGCGGCCCAACGCCTTCAAGGAGAGAACGAAATCCAACTTCTCGCTGAGCCGGCTCGGCTTAAGGAAGCGCACCTGGAGGTCGACGATCGGCATGCCGTGATGGTCGATCCGGTGCATCCGGCCCCAGGGGAGGCCAAGAGCCTTCTCGAACCACTCCTCGACGACATTGTTAAGCATCTCGACATATCGGGGATAGAAGACGATCGCCGCCGGGTCGCAATCGCCGAAACGGACGGTGACGGTGCAGCGGAAGACCTCTGGCGCGCTCATGCGAGCTCCCGCACGAAATCGGCGATCGCGGCCGTCGTCGTCGCCGCCTGGTCGCGGTGCGGCGAATGTCGGCAGGCGGGCAGCATCAGCGGACGCGCCCTGGCGCCGATGCCGCGGATGATCGCGTCAACCTGGGCCGGGGTGCCGTACTCGTCCTCGACACCCTGGATGGCCAGTACCGGGCAGTCGATCTTGGGCAGGAATGCCTCGATGTTCCAGGCGCGGAAGTCGGGATGGAGCCAGATGTCGTTCCAGCCCCAGAAGGCGGCCGTGGCATCGCGGTGATATCGGCTCATGCGCTCGCCCAGGTTCGTTGTCTGAAACGCGACCTTCGCCTCCTCGATGCTCTTTATTGTCAGATCCTCGACGAAGACGTGCGCCGCCATGGTGACAATGCCGCGCACCGGCCGCAGCATTCCGCCGGCATGGATCAGCGCGATCGAGCCGCCATCAGAATGGCCGATGAACACCGGCTGCTCGACGCCGAGCCGGTCGAGCAGCCTCGGCAGCACGTCAAGCGCCTCGCGGTGCATGTAGTCCACCGGGCGCGGCTCGTCGATCGGATCGGACTGCCCGTAGCCGCGGCGCGAGTAGACCAGCGCGCGCCAGCCTGACGCCGCCGCCACCTTCGCCGGAAAGTCGCGCCAGAGCGCGACCGATCCCAACCCCTCATGCAGAAAGACCAATGTGGCGGAACGGCTCCCCTTGATCATCTCATATTCGAGGCGCGCGCCGTCTATCGTCACAAAGGGCATGGATGATCAGGCTCCGGGATGGCCGCTCAACGCAAGGTCGGCTTGTCGAGCGTGTCCCACCCATACGCACGCGCGACGCGATCGATGACCTCGCTGACGAGCGCTTCGCCATTGTCACCGTTCGTCATCACCGCGGCGCCGTAGCCCTTGGCTCGATGTGCGACGAGCCGGCACTTGAAGCCCCAGTTGCCGCCACCATGGCTGAAGTACCAACCTTCGCCCGTACGCGCGATGGCGAAACCGACTGCATAAGGGCCGACACCGACCGGCGTCATCATTTCCTGGATCATTGTCTTCGACAGCACACGCGACGACCTGCCGTCCAACGTCCGCTGCACCTCGAGCGCGAATTTCGCGAGATCGGTCGGCGTCGTCCACAGCGCGGCTGCGGCTGCTTCCGGATAGACGTGGTACTTGACGTTCATCGCCCGGCCCCGGCCATCATGCGCGCGCGTCGTTCGCGCCTCCAGCGTCTCCGGTAGCGGCAGATCGAAACTGCTGTCCTTCATGCCGATCGGATCGAGGACCCAGTCGCGCACGATCTCGCGGAACGACCGACCGACAGCATCGGTCTGGGCGAGCTGCTGGATCATCGTGCCGCCGCCCGAATAGTGGAACTGCGTGAGCGGCGGGGGCACCAGGCGCACCGGCCCGCGACAGCCCGGCCCGTCTCCGTCGAGGATCTGCTGGATCGTCGGCAGCGGCGTGCCTGGCTCATAGCCGGGAAAGCCGAAACCGTCGCCGGTGCCGGAGGTATGGCTCAGGAGGGTTCGCGGCGTCACCGGCACCCCGCCCCTGAACGGATGGTCGGGAAGCTTCCAGGACGTGGGGATCGTGTTGATGTCCTGGTCGAGGCCGAAATGGCCGTCCTGGATCGCCTTGAGCGAGGCCATGGCCGCGACCGGCTTCGAGATCGAGGCCGCCTGGAACAGCGTTTTCTCGGTTGCCTTCTCGCCGGTCTCGACATCCGCGATGCCCCAGGCTTTGGCCCAATCGAGCTTGAAGTCATGGATGACCGCGACGCTGACCGCGGGCACGCGAAAATAGGCGAGCATCTGCTCAATCGTCAGCGGGTCCGTCCCCTGGCGATTCGGCGACTGCGGATTTTCGATCACCTCGATCATTTGGACGATGATGCCCTCAGCTTGAAGCGCTGGATCTTGCCAGTCGCGGTCTTGGGCAGCGAGGGCACGAACTCGATCCAGCGCGGGTACTTGAACGGCGCGAGCTGGCTCTTCACATGCGCCTTCAGCGCGTCAGCGAGCGCGGCCAAGCCGACGGAGCCGTCCTTCAAAACGATGTAGGCTTTGGGCTTGATCAGGCGGTCGGCATCCTCATGCCCAACCACCGCGGCTTCGAGCACGTCGCCGTGGCTCAGCAGCGCGGCCTCGACCTCGAACGGCGAGACGTACTGGCCGGAGACCTTCAGCATGTCGTCCGAGCGCCCGCAGTAGATCCAGTAGCCGTCCTCGGTGACACGGTACTTGTCGCCGGTCTTGGTCCAGCGGCCGATGAAGGTATCCAGGCTCTTCTGGCGCCGGCGCCAGTACATGATGCAGCAGGTAGGGCCGCTCACCTGCAGATCGCCGATCTCGCCAGGCACGACGTCGCCGCCGCTCTCCGAGACCAGCCGCGCCTCGTAGCCTGGCACCGGCTTGCCCGAGCTGCCGTAGCGGAAATCGTCCGGCCGGTTCGAGATGAAGATGTGCAGCATCTCGGTCGAGCCGATGCCGTCGAGCAGCGGAACGCCGGTGCGCTTCTGCCAGCGCTCGCCAAGCTCGGGAGGCAGCGCCTCGCCGGCAGAGATGCACCGCCGCAGCGCGAGACGCCCCTTCTCCGCGAGATCGCTGCCGGCGAGCATCGCTGCGTAGAGCGTCGGCACGCCGAAAAACATCGTCGGGCTGTGCTCGATCAGGCGCTTTGCGCAGGAAGCCGGCGTCGAGCGCTCCGCCATCAGCACCGCGGTCGCACCGACGGCGAAGGGAAAGGTCATGGCGTTGCCGAGGCCGTAGGCGAAGAAGAGCTTCGCTGCCGAGAACACGACATCATCGGCCCGGATGCCGAGGATCGGCCCGCCATAGAGGCGATAGGTCTCCATCAGGTGGCTCTGCAGATGCACAGCCCCTTTCGGGGCGCCGGTCGAACCCGAGGAATAGAGCCAGAAAGCGATGTCGTCGGCGACCGTGCGCGCGGGCTCATGTTCCGGATCGCTCTTCGCCAGCAGCTCGTCGAGCCGGATTCCGCCGCTCTCGCCGGAGACGATCACATGTGCAAGCTGTGGGCGGTGGCGCTCGATCACCGGGGTGATCGTCTCGAGGATCGGCTGCGAGACGACGAGCGCGCGTGCGCCCGAATCCTCGAGCATGAAGTCGTAGTCCTTGGTCATCTGCGCCGTGTTGACGGCGACCGGAACCACGCCAGCCTTGATCGCGCCGAGGAACACGGTCGGGAAGTCGACGCTGTCCTGGAGCACGACGAGGATGCGCTGCTCGCGCTGGATTCCGAGATCGGTCAGCCCATTGGCGAAGCGGTTGGCGCGCTCGGTCAGCGCGGCGTAGGTGGTACGGCCGCGATCGTCGATAACCGCGACGCGCTCGCCACGGCCTTCCGCGAGGTTGCGGTCGAGCAGATCGAGCGCAGCATTGTAGTAGCCGGGCGGCAGGCTCTTCGGCTGAATGACCATGCACATCTCCCCGCCTCCGCACCGATGGCCAAGCGCCTCGACGCGTTGACTTTTTTAGGAGGCATACTGCATCACGGGCCGTCGAAAAGCACTATGGCGCGGACGGACCCGCACCGGCAGCGCTACGAGGGAGTACACCCGGCTCAATCCCTCGGCCTCCCTCCGGGACGGTTGCCACCTCAGGTCGTCGATGCCCCTGTTCCACTGAGGCGCCGGCGGCTTTGTGGCACGGCCCTGAACGTGCCAAGATAAATCGAAGCCGCCCTGCCCCATCCGGCACTTGCCGGATGGCTTCGATCCGTTCAACAGGTGGCAATCGACAGGAGGGGTGACAATGGCTTTCAACACGTTCTCCCGCAGGAATCTCCTCAAGGCCGGCGCCGGCGCCGCCTTCGCCGCCGGCATGCCGTTCAAGGAGGTCGTGGCGCAGAGCGGGCTCAAGATCCTCAAGGTCCGCTGCGATCAGGCGATCGAAACCCTCGATCCGGGCTGGCGCCTCGGCACCGTCGACGACAACATCATGCGCTGCGTCTGGCAGGGCCTGATCGGCGTCAAGGACGGCGACCAGTGGGGCTGGGAAAAGCAGCTTGCCGAAGACATCCAGCAGGTGTCCCCGACCCAGATCCGCTTCACGATGAGGAAAGGCGTGATGTGGAGCGACCACTACGGCGAGGTCAACGCCGAGGACGTCAAGTTCTCCTTCGAGCGCATCGCCAATCCCGACAACAAGATGGGATACCGCACCGACTGGGAGAAGCTAGCGCGGGTCGAGGTCACCGGCACCCATAGCGGCGTGATCCATCTTAAGGAGCCGTTCCAGCCGCTGTGGCTCTCGACGCTGCCGGCGGGCTCAGGCCTCATCATCTCCAAGAAGGCGATGGAGGCGAAGGGCATCAACAAGATCACGACCGACGTGCTCGCGGTGAACGGCCCCTACCGGATCAAGACGATGGAGCCCAGGCGCCTCATCGTGCTCGAGCGCAATCCGGGCTGGCAGGGCGCGAGGCCCGTCTATGACGAGATCCACTATGTCGTGATCCTCGACGCCAATGCCGGCGAGATCGCCTACGAGGCCGGCGAGATCGACCTCGCCTATCTGCCGATCGCTTCGGTCGCCCGCCTGCAGAAGCGCCTGCCGGCGAAGTCGAAGCTCGTCGTCAAGCCGTCGCTGGCCTATTGGTGGCTCGGCATGCAGATGGAGGAAGGGCCGTTCAAGGACATCCGCGTCCGCCAAGCGATCCAGTACGGCATCGATGTCGAGATGGTGCTCGATGCCGCCTTCTTCGGTGTCGCCACGCGCTCGACCGGCATCATCGCGCCCGGCATCATGGGCCACCGGCCGAAGAACCTGATCGAGAAGCCCGACCTCGACCGTGCCAAGAAGCTGCTGGCCGAAGCCGGCTTCCCGAACGGCTTCAAGACCGACATCGGGGTGCGCAACTCGGCCGAGTTCGTCAACGCGGCGCAGGCCGTTG
>VGEN01000090.1 GCA_016869285.1 Alphaproteobacteria bacterium | reverse complement strand
GCGATCAGTTCACGAAGGCGATGAAAGAAAAACGCCCCTGTCTTGCGGTTCACTCCGCAGAGACTCGATGCGGTACGCGCCGTCGTTCCTGCTACGAAATGTTCGATCAGGCGATCCTGCTTCGAGACCCCCAATCGGCTCCGTCGTATCCGTCCCATGATAACTCCATAACCGAGTTATCTGGGACAGCCCCTAACATTTATATATTTCCGAGGAATTAACGCATGGTGACCCGCATCGATCGCATCCTGACGACGCATGTCGGCAGTCTGCCACGTCCTAAAGATGTTCTTGCCTTCCTGTTTGCCAGGGCCAAAGGCGAATCGGTCGACCCGGCCGGCTTCGAATCCGCGGTCGCCGCCGCGGTCGAGGATGCCGTCGCCCGCCAGAAGAAGGCCGGGATCGACATCCCCAGCGACGGCGAGATGAGCAAGATCAGCTATGCGACCTACGTGGCCGAGCGGCTGACCGGCTTCTCCGGCGACAGCCCGCGCCGGGTGCCATCGGACTTGCTCGAGGTCCCGCGCTACATGAAGCGGCTGGCCGATACCGGCGGCACGCCGAGGCTGGCGCGGCCTTGCTGCACCGGCGCCATCCATGTGCGCACGACCGAGCCCTTGGAAGCCGATCTTGCGCGTTTCCGGAGGTCGCTGAAGGCGCAGGGCTACGACCAGGGCTTCATGAACGCGGCGGCGCCCGGCGTGATCTCGCTGTTCCAGCCGAACCGCTTCTACAAGGACGACGACGCCTACCTCGATGCCTTGTCGTCGGCGATGGCGGCGGAGTACCGGCGCATCGTCGAAGCCGGCCTGCACCTCCAGATCGACAGCCCGGACCTCGGCGCCGGCCGGCACACCATGTATGCCGATCTCGACGAGGCGACCTTCCTTCGCCGCATCGAGGTGCATGTCGCCGCGCTCAACGCGGCGCTTCGCGGCCTCCCGCAGGACCGCATCCGCGTGCATCTCTGCTGGGGCAATTACGAAGGCCCGCACACCCACGACATCCCGCTCGCCAAGATCCTGCCGGCGGCGCTCAGGATCAAGGCCGGCGCGATCTCCTTCGAGGCGGCGAACCCGCGCCACGCGCATGAGTGGGTCGTGTTCCGCGACGAGGTGAAGCTGCCCGAGGACCGCGTGCTGATCCCAGGCGTCATCGACAGCTGCTCGAACTATGTCGAGCACCCGGACCTGGTCGTCGAGCGCCTCTGCCGCTTCGCCGACATCGTCGGGCGCGAGCGCGTGATGGCCAGCGCCGATTGCGGCTTCGCCACCGTCGCCGACTGGAACACGGTCGACCCCGACATCGTCTGGATGAAGCTCGCCTCGATGGTCGAGGGCGCGCAGCGGGCATCGAGGAGGTTGTGGAAGCGCTGACGCCGCCGGATCGGCCTCGACGCTTTGGGCCTCGGCATCGCGCATGGTCAGGCCGCCGTTCCTGATGTTAACTGCCGCTCCGCGTGAGGTGAGGGGAGCATAACGTGGTCTTCGACTTCTTCGGGCCCAAGAAAAAGGTGATCGTCGGCATGGCCCATATCGGGGCGCTGCCGGGCTCGCCGCTCTACGATGCCGATGGCGGCATGGCGAAGCTCATCGAGGCCGTCGGACGCGACGTCGACGCGCTTCAGGCCGGCGGCATCGATGCGATCATGTTCGGCAACGAGAACGACCGGCCCTATCAGCTTCAGGCGCCGGCCGAGGGCGTCGCGGCGATGACCGCGATCGTCGAAGCGCTCAAGCCGCGCCTCACGGTGCCTTTCGGCATCAACTATCTCTGGGACCCGAAGGCGAGCGTCGCCATCGGCGCAGCGACCGGCGCCTCCTTCGTGCGCGAGATCTTCACCGGCGTCTTCGCCTCCGACATGGGCATCTGGGCGCCCGATGCGGCGGGTGCTGCTCGCCTCCGGCGCAACCTCGGCCGACCGGACATGAAGATGTGGTTCAACGTGAACGCCGAGTTCGCGCACTCGCTCGATCAACGTCCGATCGAGCTCAGAGCCAAGAGCGCGGTCTTCTCCTCGATCGCGGATGCGATCCTCGTTTCCGGTCCGCTCACCGGCCAGCCGGCGGCGGAGACCGACCTCCGCAAGGTCGCGGCCGCGATCACCGGCGTTCCTGTCCTCGCCAATACCGGCGTCAACCTCGACAATGTCCGCATGGTGATGCAGGTCGCCTCCGGCGCGATCGTCGGCACGCACTTCAAGGTCGAGGCGAACACCTGGAACCCGGTCGACCGCGACCGCGTGAAGCGCTTCATGGACGTCGTCGCGACCCTCAGATGAGCGTCGTCCTCGGCCTGGACATCGGCACGACCTCGACCGTCGGCATCCTGATCCGACTCCCGGACCGGGCGGTGGCGACGGCATCGCGGCCGGTGACGCTGTCCTCGCCGCATCCCGGCTGGGCCGAGGAAGACCCCGGTCAGTGGTGGTCGAATGTCGGCGAGATCGCGCGCGAGCTGATCGGCCATGTCCGGCCGGAGGACCTCAGGGCTATCGGCGTCGCCGGCATGCTGCCGGCGGTGGTGCTGCTCGACGAGCAGGGCGATCTGCTGCGCCCGAGCATCCAGCAGAGCGACGGGCGCTGCGGCGCCGAGGTCGTGGCGCTGAAACGCGAGCTCGACGAGAAGGATTTCCTCAAGCGCGCCGGCAACGGCATCAACCAGCAGCTCGTAGCGCCGAAGCTGCGCTGGCTCGCGGCGCATGAGCCGGAAGTTTTCCGGCGCATCGCCACAGTCTTCGGCTCCTATGACTATGTGAACTGGAAGCTGACCGGCATCCGCGCGGTCGAGCAGAACTGGGCGCTCGAAGCCGGCTTCACCGACCTCGCCAATCATGCGATCGCCGACGACCTGGTTGCGCTGGCCGGCATCGCGCGCGCGGTGCTGCCGCCGCGATCGGTCGCGCACCATGTGCTCGGCCGCGTCACCGCGGCGGCGGCGAAGGAGACGGGACTGCCCGAAGGCGTGCCGGTGGTCGGCGGTGCGGCGGATCTCATTGCCTCCGCGCTCGGGGCCGGGGTGGTGACGCGCGGCGACGTGCTGCTCAAGTTCGGCGGCTCGGTCGATGTGCTGATCGCGACCGACAGGGCCGCCCCCGACCCGCGCCTCTATCTCGACTATCACCTCGTGCCCGGCCTCTACATGCCCAACGGGTGCATGGCGACCGGCGGCTCGGGCCTCAACTGGTTCGTCGATACTTTCGGCGGCGGCCGCACGCATCGCGCGCTCGACGTTCTTGCGGGGCGGATACCGGCGGGATCGGAGGGCGCCGCCATCCTCCCCTACTTCCTCGGCGAGAAGACCCCGATCCACGATCCCGAGGCGCGCGGCGCCTTCACCGGCCTCACTCTCGCGCATGGCATCGGGCACCTCTGGCGCGCGCTGCTCGAGGCCTATGCCTATGCGATCCGCCATCACATCGAGGTGCTGAACGAGATCGGCCATCCGACCGAGCGCTACCTCGCCTCCGACGGAGGCGCCGCGAGCGATGTCTGGATGCAGATCGCGGCCGACGTCCTGCAGACGCCGATCCGGCGCCTTTCCGGCCATCCCGGCTCCTGCCTCGGCGCCGCCTGGACCGCCGCGATCGGCGCCGGCCTCACGCAAGACTGGATGGGCGTGACCCGCTTCGTCTCGACGGGTGCGCTTGTCTTGCCGAATGCCGCGAATGCGGAGGTCTATCGCGAGGGCTACGCGCGTTTTCGCGACCTCTACCGGCGGCTCGCGTCGTAAACCCTCCCCCGGCTGCGAAGCAGATGGGGGAGGGTGGGGTGGGGGCCGAGCGAAGCGAAGGTGATGGGAGCACGCGGCGAAGGCTGGCCCTCGCTTCGCTCCGCCCCCACCCTTCGACGCATTGCGTCGAGCCTCCTCCGCCTCCGGCGGGCGAGGACAGAACGACTAGCGCATCATCAGCCCGCGGCTCTCCAGGTAGCGCGTGACGTCCTGACTCCAAATGCTGGCCCGCGAGTAGATGGCGTGCCCGGTGATGTCGTCCGGTCGCGGATACTCGATGAACTCGCCCTTGCCGCCGGCGGCCTCGAAGGCAGCGAAGTTCTCGCGGCTATGGAAGACGGGATAGTACGGATCGCCGGCCCCATAGAGCCAAAGGCTCGGAAGCGGCGAGGTGGCGCCGCGGCGGAACAGGTCCTGATTGATTCTTGACGTCGTGGTCCAGCCGCAGCCGGTGCCCATCCAGCCGCCGACGAAGTTGATCACGCCCTTGAAAAGCTCCGGACGCTTCGCAGCATAGGCGATGCTGAGGATGCCGCCGCGCGACTGACCGGCGAGCAGCAGACGCGGCCTGTCGATGAAGGGCAGCTCGACGATCGCAAGCGTCAGCGCATCGATGTCGCGGAGCGCGCGATCGGCGCCGACGAGCGACGTCGGCGGATCGCAGGTGTAGCCGAGCCTGCGCTCGGGGTCGAAACCTTCATCGTAAACGCCTTCAGAGCCGCCGCGGCCGCGTCGATAGGGCATGACCACGGCCCACCCCTTGGAGGTGAAGTAGGAGCCGAAGCCGGCCGGATTGAAGCGGTTGGTGAAGACGCTTGGGCTTCGCCCGTTGCCGGTCGAGCCGTGGTGGAAGATCACGGTGGGGAAGGGTCCGGCTCCTTCCGGTTTGAACACGCGTACTTCCAGACGGACCTTCTCGCCATCGACTTCGAGCGGCAGCATCAGCGATTCCTGTGCCGCCGCAGCGTGCGCCAGGAACAGCACCGCGGAGAGCGCGACGCAGAGCGAGCGGATCGTCTTCATGCGGTCTTCGGCGGCCTCTTTGTCACCCAGTTGCTCGCCTGATCGTAAGCATGCGCGAGCTTGAGGCAGCCGAGCTCGGCGTGGTTGGGTGCCACGATCTGGCTGCCGATCGGCAGGCCTGAGTCGCTGAAGCCTGCGGGCGCGGCCAGCGCCGGGCAGCCTGACATGGTCACGGGCAGCACCACCTTCATCTACTCGTGATACGTCGTCATCCTCCGCCCGGCGATCTCGGTTGGCCACACGGTCTCCACCGGGAAGGGCCACATCTGCGCGGTCGGCAGCACGAAGAAGTCGAACTTGCGGAAGAAGCGCAGGATCGCGCGATACCACTCGTTCCTGACCTCTGCGGCCGCGGTGACATCGAAGGCCGAGAGCTTGAGGCCGCTCTCGATCTCGAAGAGCATCTGCTTGTTGAGCAGCTTCCGCTTCTCCGGATCGTCGTAATGGACCCTGCCGCTGCCGCCCGACTGCCAGGCGCGCAGCACGAGGAAGGCCTGCCAGACCTTCTCGACCGGATAGTCCGGAATCGCCTCCTCGACAATGCAGCCGAGATCCTCGAAGGTCCCCATCGCCTTGCGGCAGACATCGAGGATGCCGGGTTCGAAGGGCAGGTATCCGGCGAAGTCGCCGAGCCAGGCGATGCGCGCGCCCTTGAAGTCACGCTGCAGGGACTCCGTGAACGCGGCCGGGCTTTCGGCAATCGAGTAGGGCACGCGCGCGTCATAGCCCGATTGGACGGCCAGCAGCATGGCGAGGTCGGGCACCGTGCGCGCCATCGGCCCGGCAGTGCCCATCGAGGGGAAGAACAGATCGGTCTCGTCACCGGGCACGCGGCCGAGGCTCGGGCGGAAGCCGAAGACATTGTTCCATCCGGCCGGGTTGCGCAGCGATCCGCCATAGTCGCTGCCATCGGCGACAGGCAGCAGGCGGAGCGCCAGCGCCGCTGCGGCGCCGCCGCTCGATCCGCCCGGCGTGCGCGAGAGGTCGTAGGGATTGCGGGTCGGGCCGAAGACCGGGTTGGTCGTATGCGATCCCAGCCCGAATTGCGGCACGTTGGTCTTGCCGATGAAGATCGCGCCGGCCCGCCGCATGCGCGCGACCTGGATCGAGTCCGCCTCCGGAATGACGTCCTTGAGCAGCGGCGAGCCCTTGGTCGTGGGCAGGCCCTTGACGTTGTCGAGGTCCTTCACCGCGTGTGGGAAGCCGTGCAGCGGCCCGGCCGCGTCGCCGCGCGCCAGCCCGTCGTCCTTCGCGCGCGCCTCGGCCAGGAGCGGCGCGCGCTCGCGGCGCGAGACGATGGCGTTGACCTTCGGGTTGAGGCGATCGATGCGGTCGAGCGTTGCGGTCATGACATCGACGCAGGAGACCTTCCGTTGCCGGATCGCGTGCCGGAGCTGGAGGCCGGTCATCTCGTGGATCTGCGAGGGCAAGGCGTCTTCGGCCATCGAACTCTCCTGGAACAGCGCGCGGCGATAGTAGTATCACCTTTGGGGAATCCCCGACGAAGGCAGCCGATGACCGCGAGCCCGCCCGACCGTCTCTCGACCAACCCCAAGAGCCCGCATTACGACGAGGTGCTGCTGACCCGCGGCGTCGGCATCCGCTTCAACGGCAAGGAGAAGACCAATGTTGAGGAGTACTGCGTGAGCGAGGGCTGGGTCCGCGTCGCCGCCGGCAAGACGCTCGACCGCAAGGGCAACCCCCTGACGATCAAGCTCAACGGCACGGTGGAACCGTATTTCCACGACGAGAAGAAAGCGGAGTAGGGGGAACGCATGTTCAGGCTCGACGGCAAGGTCGCGATCGTCACCGGCGCCACCAGCGGCATCGGCGTCTCGATCGCGGAGAAGTTCGTGGAGGCGGGCGCCAAGGTGGTGATCGCCGGCCGCCGCAAGAAGGAAGGCGAAGCGGTGGCAAAGCGCCTCGGCAAACCGGTTCGCTTCAAGCAGGCCGATGTCACCGACGAAGCCCAGATGAAGGCACTGGTCAAGGATGCGCTCGACGGTTTCGGCCGCCTCGACTGCATGGTCAACAATGCCGGCGGTCCGGGCCCGGTCGGCTCGATCGAGACGATCCCGGTCGACGGCTTCGATGCGGCGGTCGCGCTCAACTGTCGCTCGGTCATGCTCGGCATGAAGCACACGGCGCCGATCTTCCGGGCGCAGCGCTCGGGCTCGATCATCAACATCGGCAGCGTCGCCGGGCTTCGCGCCGGGCTCTCCTCGTCGATGGTCTACTCGATGGCCAAGGCCGGCGTCGTCCACCTGACCAAGGTGGTGGCGATGGAGCTCGCCGAGGTCGGCGTGCGTGTCAACTCGATCTCGCCGGGCGCGATCGCGACCGGCATCTTCGGCAAGGCGCTCGGTGCGGCGGACCCCGAGAAGACGGCCGAGATCGTCAAGCAGGGGCTCGCCAAGGTGCAGCCGATCCCGCGGGCCGGGCTGCCCGAGGACATCGCCGGCGCCGCCGTGTTCCTGGCCGCCGACGAATCCGGCTTCATCACCGCCCACGACATCGTCATCGATGGCGGCCTGATCGGCGGCCGCTTTTGGAGCGTCCAGCAGGAGGGCCTCAACAACATGCGGAAGGCCTTCGGCGTCGCCAAGAGCTGATGCCGAGCTCGGCTACACGGCCGGCGAGGCGCCGCCGTCGACGTTGATCGCGGTGCCGCTGATGTAGCCGCCGGCGTCGGAGGCGAGCAGGCAGGCGATGTTGGCGAATTCCTGCGCCGTGCCCATGCGGCCGAGAGGCAGCTTTGCGCCCGCGTCGCGCACGAACTCTTCGTAGGAAGCGCCGCCGCCCTGCGCCTTGTGGCGGCGCGCGATCTGGTCGCTCTCGATCTGACCGACGAGGAGCGCGTTGACCAGCACGTTGTGCGGCGCCCCTTCGCCGGCCAGCACCTTGGTCAGCGCCATGCCGGCGGCGCGGCTGACCGTGGTCGGCGCCGAGCCGGCGCCCGGCGTCTTCGCGCCGGTATTGAGTACGTTGATGATGCGTCCCCACCGCCGCTGCTTCATCTGCGGCAGCGCCAAGCGCGCGAGGCGGATCGCGGCAAAGACCTTGAGGTCGAGGTCGTCCTGCCAGATCGCGTCGGTGATGTCCTCGAACTTCGCGGTCTGCGACTTGCCGGCGTTGTTGACCAGGATGTCGACTTTGCCGAGCGCCCTCATCGTCTCCTCATAGGCGCGAGCGGCGCCGGAAGCGGTGCCGACATCGGCGGTGACCGGATGGACACGGGTCTTCGCAACTGTCGAGATCGCCGCCACCGCCTCCTTCAGCACATCCTCGCGCCTGGCGACGATCGCGACATCGGCGCCGCTCTTCGCGAACTCGGTCGCCATCGCCAGGCCGAGGCCCTTGCTGCCGCCGGTGATCAGCGCCGTGCGGCCGTCGAGACGAACATCCATGGATGGCCTCCTCTTGAGGCCCTCCCCCGCTTCGCGGGAGACGGGGTACGAAGTGCGCGCTACGCCAATCCCTTCTTCGCCGCTGCAATCTCGCCCGAAGCGGCGGAGCGCAGCAGCGTCAGCTCGGTGCCGGCGGCGATCATCGCGTAGCCCTGGCGGAACAGCGAGGCGGTCGAATGCCCGCCATAGGGCACGATTCCCGCGGGTTTGCCGGCACGCTTGATCCCGGCGAAGGCGGTGTCGATCGCCTTCTTGAGCTTCGGGCTGTCCCATTTGCGGAAGCACCCCAGCGTGCCGGAGAGATCGTTCGGGCCGATGTAGCAGGCATCGACGCCCTCGACGGCCGCGATTGCGTCGATATTTGCAACCGCCTTCTCTGATTCGATCTGCACGATCAGCAGCAGGCGCTCATGGGCGTTGCGGCCATAGGCATCGATGTCGGGTTCGGTGCCGAGATGGCGCAGCGGGCCGAAGCCGCGGAAGCCGCGCGGCGGGTAGCGGCAGGCGGCGACCACGGCCTTGGCTTCCTCGGCCGTCTCGACCATCGGCACCATGATCGACTCCGCACCGGCATCGAGGATGCGCTTCAGATACACCGGGTCCTTCCACGGGACGCGGATCACCGGCGCGCAACTCGTCGCCGCCAGGGTCTGCAGATGCGGGACGGTCTCGGCGAGGCCCTGCGGCCCGTGCTCCTGGTCGAGGAACAGGAAATCGTAGCCGGCATGCGCCAGCGTCTCGGTGATCACCGTCGAGAGCCCGCTGGTCCAGACGCCGTAGACCTTGTCTCCGGCGGCCAGCCGCGCCTTCAGGCGGTTCGTCATGCATCTCTCCCGGTTTCGCTGAAGCGCGAGGGTGCGTTGGCAGCGAGTGTCATTTCGGCGATGATCGCCGCGCAAGCGATTTCCTCGATCCATGACCGCCCTTTCCCGCGCCTACAACATCGACGACCTCCGTCTGGCGGCGAAGCGCCGGCTGCCGCGCGGCATCTTCGAGTATGTCGATCGCGGCACCGAGGGCGAGACCTCGCTCAAGGATAACCGTGCCGCCTTCGAGCGCATCCGCTTCCTTCCCCGGGTGCTGGGCGAGACCGCAACGCGCTCGCTGGGCACGACGCTGTTCGGCAAGACCCAGCTCCTGCCGATGGCGATCGCGCCGATGAGCCCCTCGGGCCTGCTCTGGCACGAGGGCGAGCTGGCGCTGGCGCGCGCCGCCGCCGCGATGGGCATTCCCTACACCTCGCCGACGGAATCGATGACCGCGCTCGAGCGTGTCGCCGGCGCCGGCGGGCGGCTGTGGTTCCAGCTCTATGTCTGGAAGGACCGCCGGCACGCTCTTGCGCTGCTCGATCGCGTCGATCGCGCCGGCTACGAGGCGCTGATCCTCACCGTCGATACGGCGACGATCCCCAACCGCGAGTTCAACAGCCGGAACGGCTTTGCCATGCCGATCCGCCCGTCGCTGCGCGCCGGGCTCGACGTGCTCCGCCATCCGCGCTGGCTCTTCGGCGTGCTCGGCCGCTACGTGGCGCAGGACGGCCTGCCTCAGACGGCCAATCATCCGGAAGGCTATCGCAATGCGATCTTTGCCGAGCCGCCCGACGACGCCACGCGGATCGCCCCCGACACCACCTGGGACGATGTGCGCGAGATCCGCCGCCGCTGGAAGAAGCCGCTGATCGTCAAGGGCATCCTCAGGGCCGAGGATGCGAGGAAGGCGGTCGAGCTCGGCTGCGAGGGCATCGTCGTCTCCAATCACGGCGCCAGGAACTTCGACAGCGCCATCGCTTCGATCGACGCGTTGCCCGCGATCGCGGACGCCGTCGGCGACAGGGCGACGGTCCTGCTCGACTCCGGCATCCGCCGCGGCAGCGACATCGCCAAGGCGGTCGCGCTCGGCGCCAAGGCGGTGCTCGTCGGCCGTGCCGCGCTCTACGGCCTTGCCGTCGGCGGCGAGGCCGGCGCCCGCCATGCGCTGAAGCTGCTCGCCTCCGAGCTCGACAAGACGCTCGGCTTCGCCGGCTGCGCCAATCTCGGCCAGCTGGACCGCGGCCTGCTGGTGAAGCGATGACGGCGCCGATCAGCCGACGCTACCTCGGCTGCACCAGGTCCCAGCGGTTGCCGTAGAGATCCTCGAAGACGACAACGGTGCCGTAAGCCTCGTGCCGCGGCTCCTCGATGAACTTCACGCCCTTCGCCGTATAGGCGGCGTGGTCGCGCTGGAAGTCGTCGGTGTGCAGGAAGAGGAAGACGCGGCCGCCGGTCTGGTTGCCGATCCGCGATTCCTGAGTCGGGTTCGCCGCTTTCGCCAGCAGCAGCGCCGCGCTGGTCGAGCCCGGCGGGCGCACGCGCACGAAACGCTTGCCCTTTCCCATATCGGTATCCTCGGTGAGATCGAAGCCGAGCGTGCCGGTGTAATAGGCGATGGCCTCGTCATAGTCGCGGACGAGGACGGCGAGGGCGGCGAGGTGCTGGGGCATGGGGGCACTCTAGCCCGGCTTGCCAGGAATGCCGATCCGGCGTATCTGAGTCCCGGGGACACGCAGGCTCCCCTTCAGACACCTAAGTCCAAGCTCTGCGCAGCCCGCTTCGCGAGGTGCGCCGCCATGGACGAATCCCGATCGACGATGACCTCGGTGCTCGCGGCGCGTGCCGTCCGCGATTTCGGCGACGGCTTCGTCGCCGTGCTGCTGCCGGCGCATCTGACCTTGCTGGGATTCTCGGCGATCGAGGTCGGCGTGCTGGCGACGGCGGCGCTGCTCGGCGGCTCGCTGATGACCCTGGGCGTCGGCGTCATCGGCAGTCGCCACGATCATCGGCGCCTGCTGATCGCCGGCGGCGGCCTCATGGTGGCGAGCGGTGTCGCCTTTGCCGCCGTGCAGGACTACTGGCTCCTGCTGCTCATCGCCTTCGCCGGCACCATCAACCCCTCCTCGGGAAGCGTCAGCCTCTTCGCGCCGCTGGAGCAGACCGTGCTGACGCGCGCCGCCACGGCCGAGGAGCGCACCCGCACCTTTGCGCGCTACAGCCTGGTGGGGGCGATGGCCGGCGCGCTCGGCGCGCTCGGGGCTGCGGTGCCCGATGCGCTGGCGCCGTTCGGCCTGGACCAACTCCAGGCGATCCGGCTGATGTTCGTGTTCTACGCCGTTCTCGGCCTGCTCGGTGCCTTCCTCTACGGCCGTCTGCCGCCGAGGCCGCCGGTCGCCGATGCGCCGCCCTCGGCCCTCGGCCCTTCCAAGGGCATCGTCGTCAAGATGGCGATGCTGTTCTCGATCGACTCCTTCGGCTCCGGCTTCGTCGTGCAGTCTCTGCTGGCGCTCTGGCTCTTCGAGCGACACGACCTCTCGCTCTCTGCCGCCGGGCTCTTCTTCTTCTGGTCGCGCATGCTCGCGGCCTTCTCGTTTCCGGTCGCCGCCTGGCTCGCCCGCCTTATCGGGCTGATCAACACCATGGTGTTCACGCACATCCCGGCCAATCTCTGCCTGATCGCCGCCGCCTTTGTGCCGTCGCTGAGCGTCGTCCTCGCGTTGTTGTTGATCCGCGCCGCGCTCTCGGAGATGGATGTGCCGACCCGCACCTCCTATGTGATGGCGGTGGTGACGGAGGCCGAGCGGCCGGCGGCGGCGAGCTTCACCGTGGTGCCGCGCTCGCTCGCGGCGGCTGTCAGCCCCAGCCTCGGCGGCGCGCTTTATGCCGCAGGCTTCCAGGCGCTGCCGCTCGTGCTCGCCGGATCGATCAAGACCGCTTACGACCTCTTGCTGCTCTTCCAGCTCCGCCACGTGAAGCCGCCGGAGGAGCGGTGACGGGCGTCTCGGGCGTCAGGTAGACCGTGGCGTGGAAGCGCACGGCGTCCTCAGCGCGCCTCGCCTTGGCGGCGCTCGTCATCGCCACGATCTCGCGGTTGAGCGTGGCGACGCGCTTCTTCAGCCGCGCGAAATCGGCCTTGCCGAGCGTCCCGGTCATGTCGAGCCAGGCGCCGCTGTCCTTGGCGAAGGCAGCCGGCGATTTGAGGATGATGGCGCGGCTGACATCGAGCATGGTGGCGAGGAAGTCGGCGATCGCCTTGTAGCTCGCCGCCGTCACCTTCTTGTCCGCGATGGTCTGGGGGTCGGGCAGCAGGCGGGTGAAGCTCAGCATGCGCGCGACGCAGATGTACTTCATCTCCGCCGCGCCATTGCCGGGGCAGAGCCGGATCAGCTTGGAGCGGGCGAGCAGCTTCAGGTGATAGTGGATCTTCGGGCGCGGAGTCCCGAGCTCGCGTGCCAGCTGCGCGCCGGTCTTCGGCTCCGAGAGCAGGTCGACGATCCGGTAGCGCAGCGGATCGGCGAGGATCTGCAGCTGTTCGAGACTCTCAAGGTAGTAGGTGTCGGCGATCTTCATCACGAATCCAGCCAGCAGGCGACGCGATGGTCGGGCGCCATCTCGATCAGCGCCGGCTCCTCCTGCGCGCAGCGGTCCATCGCATAGGGGCAGCGGTTGCGGAAGCGGCAGCCCGACGGCATCCGCGTCGGATCGGGCGGGTCGCCCCTCATCTGAATGTCGAGCGTGCGCTGGCGCGGGTTGGGGATCGGCACCGCGGCGAACAGAGCTTTGGTGTAGGGATGGCGGGGCCGCGCATAGAGCTCGTCGCGACGCGCGATCTCGACAATGCGGCCGTAATACATGACCGCCACGCGGTCGGCCATATGCTCGACGATGGCGAGGTTGTGCGAGATGAAGAGGTAGGTCAGGCCGAGCTGCTGCTGCAGATCCTTGAGCAGGTTTAGGATCTGCGCCTGGATCGAGACGTCTAGCGCCGAGACCGGCTCGTCGCAGACCAGGAATTTCGGCCTGAGCACGATGGCGCGTGCGATGCCGACGCGCTGGCGCTGGCCGCCGGAGAATTCGTGCGGGAAGCGATCCATCAGTGCCGGATGCAGGCCCACCTGGCGGAATATCTCGCTGACGGCGTCGGTGCGCTCGCGTGCGGTGCCGATCTTGTGCAGGTCCAGCGCGGTGCGGACGGCGCGGCCGACGGTCTCGCGCGGGTTCAGCGAGGCGAATGGGTCCTGGAAGACGAGCTGCATGTGGCGTCGGAGCGCCTTGAGATCCTCCGGCGGAAGATCAAGGACGGACTTCTCCTCGAAGTGCACGCTGCCGCCATTGGCGCGGCGAAGAGCCAAGATGGTGCGGCCGAGGGTCGACTTGCCGCAGCCGGACTCGCCGACCAACCCCAAGGTCTCTCGCTTGCGGATGGCGAGAGAAACCTCATCGACGGCGCGGATCCAGGCGCTTGGGCGGCCGAAGAAGCCGCTCTTGACCGGGAAATGCGCGCTCAGGCGCTCGACCTTGATGAGCGCGTCGGCATCGAGATCGATGGCGGCGTTCATGCGAGCGCCCGTTCTTTGTCCGCGGCTGCCGGATCGGCGAGCCAGCAGCGCACCTGGAGGCCTGGCCCGCGCGCGATCACCGGAGGTGCCTCGGTCTCGCAGCGGGAGCCGACCCTGAGACGCTCGCCGCACCGAGCGGCGAAGCGGCAGCCGACCGAGACGCCGTCGAGCGTCGGCACATTGCCCGGAATCTCGACCAGCCGCGGCTTGAGCGCGCCCAGCACCGGAATTGAGCCCAGCAGCCCCCGAGTGTAGGGATGCTCGGGTGCCTCGAACAGGCGCTCGACCGGCGCCTGCTCGACCACCTGCCCCGCATACATGACGGCGACGCGATCGGCGACCTGCGCGACGACGCCGAGATCATGCGTGACCAGGATCAGCGAGGTGCCGAGCGCCTTGCAGCGCTCGCGCAGGAGCGCCAGTACCTGCGCCTGCACAGTGACGTCGAGCGCGGTCGTCGGCTCGTCGGCGATCAGCAGCTTCGGCTTGAGCGAGAGCGCGATCGCGATCATCACGCGCTGCGCCTGGCCGCCGGAAAGCTCGTGCGGATAGGCGCGCGCCTTGGCCTCCGGCGCCGGAATGCCGACGGCCGCGAGCAGCCCGATGGCTTCCTTCCAGGCGGCGGCCTCATCCATGCCGCGCCGGCGGATGAACTGCTCGGCGATCTGGCGGCCGACCCGCATCACCGGGTTCAGGCTGACCTTCGGCTGCTGGAAGATCATCGCGATCTCGGCACCGCGTACCTGGGCCATCTCCGAGGCGGAGAGGCTCAGCAGGTCGCGTCTGTCGAAGCGGATCGTCCCGCCGACGATGCGCCCCGGCGCATCGACCAGGCGCATGACTGAGAGCGCGGTCACGGTCTTACCGCAGCCTGACTCGCCGACGAGGCCGAGAACCTCGCCCGGATTCACCTCGAGGTCGACGCCGTCGACAGCACGCACCAGCCCGTCATAGCCGAAGAAATGGGTCTTCAGGCCTTCGATGGAGAGAAGCGGCTCCGTCATT
Source organism: Alphaproteobacteria bacterium (assembly GCA_016869285.1). Lineage (GTDB taxonomy): Bacteria > Pseudomonadota > Alphaproteobacteria > SHVZ01 > SHVZ01 > SHVZ01. Next base: position 3,842 of record VGEN01000090.1, on the reverse strand, counting down.
TGCTCTTCGGGTCCAGCACGTCGCGGAGCGCGTTGCCGAGCAGGTTGAGCGCCAGGATCGACACGAAGATCGCTAGTCCAGGCGCGGCCGAGGTCCACCACGCGGTCCTGAGGAAGGTGCGCGCGTTCACCAGCATCGCGCCCCATTCGGGCAGCGGTGGCTGCGCCCCCAGCCCGAGGAAGCTCAGCGCCGCAGCCGCGAGCACCGCCAGCGGCATCTGGAAGCTCATATAGATGATGATCGAGGAAGCGACGTTGGGGAGGATGGCGCGGACCATGATCGCCGCCGGCCCGGCGCCGAGCGCACGCATCGCCTCGACATACTCCTCCTGCTTGACGGCAAGGACTTCGCCGCGGACAAGCCGTGCATAGCCTGGTATCCCGGCGATGCCGACCGAGATCATCGCCATCCACAAGCTCGGCCCCAGGATCGCGATGATCGCCAGCGTCAATAGAATGTAGGGGAAGGCCAGCATAACGTCGATCACGCGCATGACCGCGACGTCGAGCCAGCTCGGGCCCGATCCGGCGATCAATCCCAAGAACACACCGACGCTGGCGGCGATCGAGACCGAGATCAGGCAGACCAGCACGAAGAAACGCGCGCCGATGAGCACGCGACTCAGGAGGTCGCGGCCCAGCTCGTCGGTGCCGAGCCAGTGCGCGGCGCTCGGCGGCTTGAGCCGGTTCAGCGTGTTGACCTTGAAGGGGTCGTAGGGGACGAAGTCCGGCGCCCACAGCGCGCAGACGATCAGAAACAGCACCACGGCGCCGCCGATCAGCGCCGTGCGCTTGCGGAAGAGCTGGCGGAGCGTCCAGCGCCAGCCGGCGCGGCGGATCACGGCGCGCGCCTCGACGGCGCGTTCGAGGGCGAGGCTGCTCATGTGGCGCTATAGTCGATGCGCGGGTCGAGCCAGGTGTAGAGGATGTCGACCGCGAGGTTGACCAGCACATAGGTGCCGGCGCCCATCAGGATGATCGCCTGGGTGATCGTGAAGTCGCGCCACTGGATCGCCTTGACCGCGAGCTCGCCCATGCCGCGCCAGCCGAAGATCACCTCGATGATGAAGGCGCCGCCGAGCAGGTTGCCGACCTGGAGGCCGAGGATGGTGACGACGCCGAGCAAGGCGTTGGGCAGCGCGTGATGGAAAATCACCGTCGCCTCGCTCATGCCCTTCGCGCGCGCCGCGCGGATGTACTCGCGGCTCAAGACCTCGATCATGCTCGATCGCGCGATGCGTGAGACCGGCGCCGCTTCGATCAATCCCAACGTCAGCGCCGGCAGGATCAGCGACTGCCAGCCTTGCACGATCACCGGGAGCCACTGCAGCCAGACCGCAAAGACGAAGATCAGCACGAGGCCGAAGAAGAAGGCCGGCATCGAGATGCCGAACAGGCCGATCGTCATCGCCGTGACGTCGAGCCAGGAATCCTTCTTGTAAGCGGCGACGATGCCGGTCAGCACGCCGACCACGGCGCCGATGACGAGCGACGCCAGCGTGAGCTGGATCGTGTTGAGGTAGCGATAGCCGATTTCGTCGATCACCGGCTGCCGCGTGCGGATCGACTCGCCGAGATCGCCCTGCAGGATGTTGGCGGAGTAGATCAGGAACTGCTCGAACCAGGAACGGTCGAGGTTGTACTTGGCCCGCATCACCTTGATCGCCTCGGCGGCGTCGTCGTCCGAGAGCTGGCCCTGGAACATGGTGTTGACCGCGTCCGCGGGGATCAGCGCCTGGATCAGGAAGGTGACGAGCAGGATGCCGACGACCACCGGCGCCGCGAGCATGAGCCGTCGCGCGATATAGGCGGACATGGATCTTCTCTGTTTAGGCCGACGAGCCCCGGCCCTCGCGCGCGAGGGCCGGGGCCGGCGTCCTTACCGCCGGACGATACGGACGTCAGCGGCGATCAGCGCGCCGTTGAAGTCGAGGTTGTACTGCTCGACGTTCTTCTGGGTCGCGATCACGATCCAGTTGGTGAGCACCGGCACGATCGTCATCTGCTCAAGCAGGATCTTCTGCGCCTCGCTGATGCAGGTCAGCCGCGCTTCCGGATCCATCAGCCCGTCGCAGCGGTTGAGGATGGCATCGATGTCCGGGTTCGGCATCAGGACCTTGCGGTGCCCGGTGTCCCTGAACAGGTTCGAGAGCACGACGGGATCGTTGAAAGTCCAGCGCATCAGATCCATGTCGTACTCGTCCCTGAGCAGGCTCGGATAGAAGGCGCCCCAGTCGGCGGTCTCGAGCTTGGTCTCGATGCCGATGTCCTTGAGGTTGCTCTGCACCACGGCGAGAGTCCGCTCGATATGAGTGAAGCCGGCATAGGACTTGATCAGGAAGTTAGCCGGCTTGCCGTCCTTGGTCAGCTTGCCGCCGACTCTCGTCCAGCCGGCCTCGGCGAACAGCGCCTTGGCCTTGGCCGGATCGAAGGGCGCGGCATGGCGGTCGACGACCGCCTTGTCGAAGCCGGGGATGCCGAGCGCGAGCGGGCCCAACGCCTCGTTGGCATAGCCGCTCCACGCTGCCTCGACCGCAGCCTTGCGATCGATCGCATGAGAGAGCGCGCGGCGGAACTTCGGATCGTTGAACGGCGCGCGCTTCATGTTGAATTCAAGGAAGACGAGGTTGGTCGCATTTTTGGCGACGACGACGTTGAACTTGGGATCGTTGGCGAAGCGGGTGATGACGTCGGCCTGCAGCCCGGCGGCGGTGAGCTCGCCGGTCTCCAGCGCGGCCTGCGCCACGCCTTCCTCCTGGATGACGCGGAGCTGCACCTTCTCGGTCAGCGCCGGCCCCTTGTTCACCGCATCCGAGCGGAACTGCCGGAAGTTCGGGTTGCGCTCCATGTTGATCTCGGTGCCGGCAACCCAGTTCTTGAACTTGTAGGGGCCGGTGCCGACAGGGCTGCGGCCATAGGTGCGGCCGAGCCTGGTGACCGCCGTCGGCGAGTTGATGCCGAAGGAGGGCCCGGCCAGAACGTTGAAGAAGGGCGCGAAGGGCTTCTCGAATGTGAAGCGCACAGTCGAGGGATCGATGACTTCGACCGACTTGAGCGGCCCGATGAAGGGCTTCACCGGCGAGGCATTCTTGGGATCGAGGATATTGTCGAACTGCGCCTTGACCGCGGCGGCATCAAAGACCGTGTCGTCATGGAACTTGATGCCGGAGCGCAGCTTGAACGTGATCTGCGTCTGGTCGGTGCTGACGGTCCATGATTCCGCGAGCAAGGGGCTCGCCTTGCCGCTGCGGTCGATATGGACCAACCGCTCGATCATGTAGTCGCCAAGCGCGGAGTTGGCGGAGAGTGAGATGGTATTGACGTTGTAGAGGGTCTCCGGGTCCTCGCCGATGCGGAACCGGAGCGTGTCGGTCTGCTGCGCCATCGCGGTGCCGCTGAGCAGCATCGCCGTGAGGGCGCCGAAGGCGAGCCAGTGCTTCTTCATCGCTTTGCTCCCCATTTTGTCCGTTGATTGGCTTCGCAGCGTTGCTTGGGATGGACGCGTCAAATCAATTTGACACGAAAAGCTCGGACCGCGCAAGGCGGAGGGGGCGCCGCTCTTGATGCGTCCAGCATCACGTCGACCCGCTCTCCTAGTCCAAACCCATGCAGCAACGGCTGAGGCCGTGGCTATTGCTCAGGCAGGCTCCTAGTACCCGCTTTCGCGGAGATCTGATTCATGATTCAACATTGGGATGATAGCCGATGCAGTGGTAGTCCGGCTGACGCCGGAGGAGCGCGCGGTGCTTGAGGCTCGGCTCCGTGCGCCGACGACGGAACAGCGGCAAGTGTTTCGGGCGCGGATTGTGCTACTGGCTGCCCAAGGACGCTCGACGCGGTCGA
>VGEN01000089.1 GCA_016869285.1 Alphaproteobacteria bacterium | reverse complement strand
GACGATGGCGAGGAACAGTCGAAGCAGCCCGGTCATCACGCTCGACGCTAGCGCGATTCAGCCGTGAGTCAACCGGTTGGAATTCTCGGTACACACAGGGGCCATGCCGGCACCCTCGCCCACTACGCCGAGGCCCTGAAGCGCATCACCGACAGTGCCTTCAAGGAAGGCGAGTACGCCGAATAGGTGCACCTCGCTCAGTCACGCCCCGACCGGTATCGCCGGCGGGGCTCGGGCTCCGCTAAGTCAGTATCAGTGGTCCTGACGCCGAACACCCGGCCCCAAAAATGCTAACGCGCATGCACCCACTCCTCGCGGTGCTCAGCCCGCAGCGCCCGTGTCCGTCGACCGACGCTGGATGAGTCGGTTCCAGCCGCGCTCCATCAGCCCGCGCATGCGGTCGCTCTGGAACATCAGCGACAGGATGATGAGCCCGATAAGGATCAGCGCCAGCGGCCGCGTATAGAACGGCTCTATGCTGCCGAGCGAGCCGAGCAGCGCGCGGCGGATCGAGACGTCGGCCATGCCGCCGAGCAGGACGCCGATCACGAGCGGCGCGACCGGATAGCCCATCTCCTCGAGGAAATAGACGACGATGCCGAAACCGAGCATCAGGTAGATATTGAAGATGTTGAGTCCGAGCGCGTAGGAGCCGAGCACCGCCAGGAACGCGATGATCGGCATCAGCATCGCAACCGGGATGCGCAACACCAGCACCGACAGGCGCGCCATGGTGAGGCCGCAGATCAGGATCCCAATCGAGGCCCAAAACAGCATTGCGCCCATCTGCGGGATGAAGCTCGGGAACTCGAAAGAAAGCATGGGCCCCGGGCGAACGCCGTGAAGATTGAGCGCGCCGAGCAGCATGGCCGCTGGCGGCGAGCCTGGCACACCAAGCGTCAGCACCGGAATGATGGCGCCGCCGATGCATGCGTTGTTGGCGACCTCCGGCGCTATCACCCCGGTCACATTGCCCTTGCCGAACGACTCCGGATCGCGGTCTGCCTTCTTGGCCGCGTCATAGGCGGACCAAGCCGCAATGTCCTCGCCGACGCCCGGGATGACGCCGATGCCGACGCCGATCGCGCCTGAGCGGGCAATACACATCTTCGAGCGCGCTATTAAGCCCCAGCGCGGCCACAGGCTACCTACGCTCGAGGCAAGCCGCTCGCCGAGATGGACGTCGCGGAGCACGCGAATGATCTGTGGAATGGCAAAGCCGCCTAGGATCACCGGTACGATGTCGATGCCGCCGGCGAGCTCGGGAATGCCGAACGTAAAGCGCTGATAGCCCTGAATCGTCTCGATGCCGATCGAGGACGCTAGCAGCCCAAACAGGCCGGCGATCCAGCCCTTGACCGGCATGTCGGGCGCGGTGAGCGAGCCACAGATCAGGACGCCGAAGAGCGCGAGCAGGAAGAACTCGACGGACGTGAAGTTGAGTGCGAGCGCGACTAGGACTGGCGAAATCGCGATGAGCGCGAAGAGGCCGAGGACCGTTCCGATGACCGATGCGACAGTCGCGGTCGCGATCGCCTCGCCCGCCCGGCCTTGCTTGGCAAGGGCATAGCCATCGAGCGCGGTTGCAGCACCCGCCGCGCTACCCGGGATGCCCATCAGAATCGAGGAGTGCGATGGGCCATAGATCGCCCCGACGTAGGCCCCGATCAGCGACATCATCGCAAGTTCGACCGGCAGGCTGAAGGTGACGGTCGAGAGCAGCGCCACCGCGAGCGTAGCGGTCAGCCCCGGCAATGCACCGAAGATGATGCCAGTGATCACCGACCCGAATAAGACCGCCATGTTGATCGGGGTCGCGAGGGCATAGATCTCATAGAAGAACTGCTGCATAGGCTGGCGCTCGTCGGTCGTGAGGAAGCAGGAGGCGTCACGCTCGCCGATTCAGGGCATCGGCACGTAGAGGAGGCGAGTGAAGATCGAGCCGATCACGAGCGGCGTCAGGACCGCGACGAGCGCCGTGATGATCACGTTCACCGCGAGCGGGCGCCCGCTCATGGGCCACCAGAAGAGCGCGATCGACGCGAACAGGAAGAGGCCGCTTGCGACATGGAAGTTGATCCGCCCGACGCCCAGGAACACGTAGATCATCATCAGCAACGCGATGAGGAACGCGCGATGGACGGGCCGGTTGGCGCCGAGACCCGAAATCCACGTCCGTATCGCGGGCATGAGCCCCTGATGGCCGCCCTCGCGCACCGCCTGCAGTAACACGCGCGCGCTGAAGAGCACGAGTAGAACCCCGATAATGGTAGGAAAGAGGCCCGGCGAGAGATACCATTGCGGCGAGCCGCCGGTCCGCTGGGTCGCCCAGGGCATCTGCCAGGCACTGTAGATCACGCCTCCTCCGAGCGCCATGAACAGGCAGGAGGCGACAACATCGGCCCGCCGCATGCTCTTACGTGACAGCATGATGGTACTCCGGACTAGCCCAATGATAATAAACCGGCCGCCAGGGCGGCCGGTTTGAACTCTTCTAAGCGGGATTGCCCCGGTCAGGGCTTCGGAATACCGAGCGTCGAGGGATTGGTCTCCGCGATTTTAAGCTCGTGCAGCTTCCAGCTCATGGCGTTCTCCATGGCCTGGAGGGTCTTCTCGGCCTGATCGCCGTACTCTCCGAAGAGGACGTAGAAGCGCTCGGTTGCGAGCGACTTGATCTTCGGGTCGTCCATGGCTTTGACGAACGCGGCGTCGATCTTGGTGATCACATCGACCGGCGTGTTCTTCGGGATCGCCATGCCGAGCCACTGACGGGCCGGGATCTTCTGAATGTCCGGATACTTGGCGCCGACCGCGGCAATCTCGCCGACGCCGGGGAAGGTAAACGGCTTCATCTCGATCATGCCGATGGGACGCAGCTTGCCGGCGCGTATGAACTCCGCCTGCTCGGAGATACCGGAGACGACCGCATCGACCTCGCCCGTCAGCGCAGCGATCTGCGCCGGGGCGCTGCCGTCATAGGGGATGTAGTTGAACTCGACGCCGGCTGCCTGGCCAAGCGCCAGCGCCTTCATGTGCCAGACGCAGCCGATCGGGCAGTGCGAGACCTTAACCGATTTCGGCGACCGCTTCAGCGCGTCAACTACATCGTCGACCGTCTTAAAGCGCGAATCCGGCTTCACCGCGATAGCGCCCGGCGAACCCGCCACGATGTACCAGCGCCAGTCGGGCGTACCGGTCGTGTGGTACTTCATGACCTTGACCACCTGCATGGCTTCGGACGCGCCGAGCCAGCTGTAGCCGTCGCGCGGCTGCGACCAGATGTGATTCATCGCAACGCCTCCGCCGCCGCCCGTGCGGTTGGTGACGTTGACCTTGACGCCGAGGATGGGCTCTACGGCCTGGGCTAGGAATCGATTGGTGGTGTCGGTGCCACCGCCAGCAGACGCCCACACTGACAGCTCGATCGGTCTCGCCGGCCAGTTCTGCGCCGCCGCCGCCGTTCCCAGCGTGGTAAGAATTCCTGCCGTCGCCAGCGCATTGATCAGCTTTCTTGTTAGCATGCGTTCTCTCCTATGTGCGACCGTGTTCCTGTTACAGTCCTTGGCGAAATGCCAGGTTGAAGCGACAAGGGACCAGTGCTCGGGCCGTGAATGCAGCACCAGACAAGCCTCTGGTGCGACTCAGTAGAGAGTGGCTGTACCGATGGTATGATTTGGCTTGATGTGACAGCCGCATTGCGCGGCGGCAGCCAAAGCGCGCGTCACCCTCCTACGCTATGCCGATGCCGATCTGACCCTCTTTACTAACGATAATCCACGCTTTATTCCGACCCGTCAACATTTGGGCGGTGAAGAGCTAAAGCTAACCCGCCTTATTCACAGCGATCATGAATAGCTGATTTTTCGCGGCAATTGAGAATCGAGGCTGCCACGGTTTCAAAGGCTTGCGATATCAGCCATGTGAGCGCCCACTTGGTTTTCTTGAGAATAGCTAAAATCATCGTGAATAAGCTCGGCTAAGCGCTCGCGGGGCTGCAACACAGGCAGCCGACGATGCTCGCGGCGCTACGCACGGAAGCCATTGGTGACACAGCCAGGGTCATGAGCTCTCTTTTTTCGCATCCGCTCATCAGAAAATAAAGCCGCGGATTCAACTCGCTAGAGCACAGAGCTATAGAAGCCAGCGAGGGAGTCGAAACCCTCTTGCGGCGAACGATAACCGCGAGACGTCAATCGATGACCGGTGAGGTGATTACAAGGAATACTAAGTCGGTGAGGCCAGAATTCTGGATCAGGTGTTCGACACCAGGCGGAAGGTAGATGACGTCGTGGCGCCGCACCACATGATTCTTGCCGGCGATCTCGATCAAGCCCTCGCCCTTGAGTACATGGTAAATCTGCTCCTGCGTCTTGTGGACGTGGCGGGCCACGTAGGCCTTCGGCTGATAGCAGGAGATGCGGTAGTCTAGATGCATCGACTTCGCGGTGTCGGGCGTGACCAGTGGCTTCGAGAGCGCGCCGCCGAAGTGGTTGGGGTACTCGAGCCACGGCACCTCCGCGATGTTGCGGATGAAAGGCTCGCGGCACTCCGGTTCGGCCAGGCGCTCATGTGATCGATCCACGGTACGCTCCTCGTCGTTTCTCAGCCCTTACCGGTGCGCAGCAGCTCGATCCACGCGTCGAGGCCCGCCTCCATTGATCAATTCGGACGGAACTCGAGCTCCCGCTCGGCATGCGCGATCGACAGCGCGCCCTTGCGCACGGCCTCGGTACCGTCGACGAAGCGCAGCGGCCCGGATCCCATCGAGATGTCGGCTGAAGGAATGTGCGACTTGATGTGGCCGACGACCTCGCTTATCGAGACAGCCTTGTCCGTCGTCACGTGATAGGCATCATAGGCGAGGCGCTCCTTGTCGAGAGCCAGCAGCGCACCCTGGATGACATCGTTGACGTGGACCTGGTCGACGGCGTAGTTGGCGCCGCCGGGCAGGTGAAGCGACCTGCCGGAGATCGCTGCGTCGAGCAGAATGCGAGGCGCTCGTGAGCGCGGGAAGAAGGGCCCAAAAATCCAGCACGTGCGCGTGTGGACGCATTCGAGGCCGTGGGCGGCCGAGTAGTCGCGGCACACCTGCTCGACGACGAACTTCGATATTCCGTAAGGCCGCGTCGGCAGAGCGCGATGATTCTCGTCGATGACGTCGGCGAGGAATGGACCGTAGATCACCTTAGAGCTGATGTTGACCATCCAGCGGACGCCGAACAGCCGTATCGCCTCGAGCAGGTTGATCGCCCCCTCGATATTGACGCGGAAAGTACCGATCGGCAAGCCAACCGAGGCCGGCACTCCGAGGACGGCGGCGCAATGCACCACCTTTTCCAGCCTGCCGTCTTTCAGCAGCCGCGCGAGCAGCGGCCACTCCGTTATCTCGCCGGCGGCAAAGGCGAGGCGGGCACCGGCTTTCTCCTTCACGCAGCGAGGCGCGGGCCGATGGCGACATCGGTGGCGATGACCTTGTCGCAGCGCGCGATCAGCACCTCGGTGGCGGCGAAGCCCAGGAACCCGTTCGTGCCGGTGACGAGAACGCGGGCCATCAGCGCACCACCGGCTTTCCGAACACCGGCTCCTTGTGCGGGATCGGCGGAAGCGCCCAGGTTCCAGTCGCCGGCGGGCGCACGTCGGCATCGACGTGGACGTCGAGTAGACAGGGCTTGTTGAGCTTGATCGCGTGCTCGATCGCGCCCTTGAAGTCCTCCGATTTCGTCACCGTGATGCCTTCGACGCTGGACGCGCGCGCCCAGGCGGCGAAATCCGGGTTGTAGGGCTTGTTGTTGCGGCCCTGGTAGAAAGCCGTGCCGTGCTCGCGGCCCTGGAACAGACCGTATTGGATGTCGCGGATCGCGCCCCAGGCGAAGTTGTTCCACACCACCCAGATCGCCGGGATGTCGTACTCGACGGCGGTGCACAGCACGTGCGGCACCATGGTGAAGCCACCGTCGCCACACACCGAGATGCACGGCCGGTCAGGGGCGGCGAGTTTGGCGCCGAGGATGCCGCTCGGCCCAAAGCCCATGCCGGAGAAACCCCAGGTATTGAGTATGGTCTGCGGGCGCCGCGCCTGCCAGAACTGCATGAACCAGTTGTGGTGCACGCCGCTGTCGAGCGACAGGATGGCGTCTTCGGGCAACACGTTGCGCAAGTCGGCGACGACGCGCTCTGGACGAAGCGGCGAGGTATGCAGGTCGAAGTTCGGTCGCGTGAAGTCCTCCCACTCCTTGCGCCACTGCTTGATCTGCTCGTGCCACGCGGCGTTGTGCCCGCCTTTTCGCACGTTGCGCGACTGCAGCTCGCCCAAAAGCTGACGCAGGAACGTTCGGGCATCTGCGAGGATACCGAGATCTGGCACGTAGTTGCGGCCGAGTTCGCCGTGGTCGACATCGACGTGCACAAGCTTGGAGGCGGGAAAATTCCACGAATAGCCTGGCAGCCAGGACGACGACGAGCGGTCATCGAAGCGGGCGCCGATCGCCAGCACTAGATCGGTATAGCGGCCGGCCTGGTTGGCGGGAAACGCGCCGTTGCGGCCGATGAAGCCGAGCGACATCCGGTCCGTCATGTCGATCGTGCCCATGCCGTTGGGCGAGCTGATCACCGGAACGTCGAGCCAACGCGCGAGCTCGGAGAGCTCGGCACTGGCTTCCGACAGTGTCACTCCGTGTCCGACGAACAGCACCGGCCGCTTGGCAGCGAGCAGCATGTCGATGACGGACCTTACGTCCTCAGGCGCGGCGCCCGAGCGGCGCCTGTTGAAGCCATCCCAGGTCGGCTCGCCCTCGATCTCGGCCTCCTCCTGGAAGAGATCGAAGGGGATGTCGACGTTGACGGGACCGGGCCGCCCGCTCGTCATCGTGGTGACGGCCTGGCGCATCATCAGCGGCAGCTGCTCGACGCGGGTGGGCTGGAAGGCGCGCTTGACGACCGGACGGATGATATTGGGGAAGTCGGCCTGGTAGTGGCGATTGACCTCCTGGAACGGGCTGCGATTGAACTGCGACGTCGGCACGTTCGCTGTCATGGCGAGGAAGGCGGAAGAGTCGGTCTGCGCGACAGCCAGTGCCATCACCAGATTGGCGGAGCCGGGCCCGCACGAGGTGAGTGTTGCGGCGGCGCGATGCTTCACACGGAAGAAGGCGTCCGCCATGTGGCCCGCGGTCTGCTCGTGGCGCGGGGAGACGAGCCTGATCTGGTCGCGCGCCTTATAGAGCTCGTCGAGCAGCCCGACGTTGCCGTGGCCACAGATGCCGAACACGTGGTCGATTTTCTCGCGGATTAGCATCTCCACGATGTACTCAGCGCCCTTCTTGCGTGTCATGGCCTGCTCTCCTTGTCACAGCCCGCCGGATGTAAGCGGTGGCTTGCGAATTTCTGGAATACGAGTTGGTAGGTGTCGGCTGCTGCCGTCGCCAGAGCGTGCGCAGGTAGAGCCTCGGCGAGCGCATCTGCTGCGAGCTCGGGACGGCTGGTATCAAGGAGCAGAGCTACCGCAGGGAACGGCTCGCCCGTGCCCCGCAGCTCCTTCTCCTTCGAGCGGTAAATCGACACACCGGCGTCGACCTGCCAGATCTCGACGCCGAGCACGCCGATCGAGCGCACCAGCTTGGGCACGGCGTCGCTGAGGGTCCGGACAAGCGCGGCATCGATCGCGCCCGCACCGTCGCCGAACCGCAGCGACACGAGATATCCGCCTTCAGCCTCGCCAGCGCGCGAGGATACGGTGAAAGCACCCCGCACCGACTTGCGATAGTGCGGGAACATCTTCTGCGACCAGGGACTAGGGTTGTCGAGTGCCTTTAAGTATGCCTGGCTCGCCAGCACGGTTACGTCGGTGACATCATAGCGGCTGAAGTAGCGTGGACCGGTGCCTTGGTTCACGTAGCGGCGCGCGCGCAGGAAGCCATCGATCGCCACGCGCTCGGCATGGTGCTCGCGGTTGTACCAATCCTCGGCCTCGCGCTGTTGCTCGCCGACGATCCCGTGCCATACGCCGAGCCCGCCGCCGCCGCGAACGTCCATCATGCGGCTACCTTTACTGTCGGTGGCGACGCCGTTGCGAGAGCCGCGATCCGGCCCGCCCTGCGGCCCGACACGAACGCCCACGCCAAGTGGTTCCCGTGGCCTTTCAGCAGCAGCCCGCCCTGTCCTGTCGAGCCGGCTGCATAGAGACCGGGAATGGACCGGTTGTCGGCATCGAGCACGCGGTGCTGGGTGTCGACCGCAAGCCCGCCCTCGTTGTGCACGAAAACCGCGCGCACAGGCCCCAGCGCGATGTACGGCGGCTTGGCGAGGGGTGCCCGCTGCGGCTCGCCGCTGCCGGCGCGGGCGGCGGCATTGGAAAGGCTGGCGTTGTGCTCGGACACCGCTCCTTCCAGCGTCGAGCGATCGACACCGATCGCGTCAGCGAGGCCGGCGAGCGTATCGGCCTGCTTGAACACGTCCGGCCGGTTTCGGCGGTAGTCCGGCAGATAAGCGTAGGCGATGCCCGGTGCGGTCGAGATGAAGTGTGGCCAGGCCGAGAACATCTCGCCGATCCAGCCGTCGATCAGGATGTAGGCTACGCCGGCGGGCTCGCCGGGAATGTCATAGGCGGGGCGGTCGCGCTCGTCTGTGAAGCGGCGGCCGCGGCCGTTGATCAGGATCGCTCCCTGCTGGAACAACGCCAGCGAAGGAGCCAATGCGGTGGTGAGGAAGCTCATCGCGAACGGGCGCAGGATCATATCGGGCATGTGCGTCAGCGACCAGGCCATCAGCTCGGCGAGCCACGTCCACGGCGGCAGGCGGCGCACGAAGCTCGGCATCGCCGGCGGTATGAAGCGGATCTCAGGCCCAAGGGCGAGATCACCGTTGAGGATGCGGCCGCCGGCTTCAAGACCCAAAATCTGGCCGTCGCCGGTCGCGGTCAGATTGACCGCCTCGACCTTGGCCTCGCGCTCGCCCATGAAGCGGCGCTTGAGCTCGGGCGAGTTCGTAAAGTCTCCCGCTGCCAGCACCACGCCGCCGCGGGCATCGACACGCGCCGTACGAGTGCCTGTCGTGTATTCGACACCGGCGATGCGGCCGTGCTCGCGGACGAGGCGGGTCACGCGGGCTCTGCTCTCGATGCGGACGCCGGCGCGACGTGCGGCACGCTCGAGATGATAGATGTAGGCGCGCGAGTTCGGCAGCACGTTGTGCATGCGCGGCTGGCGGTTCGGTGGCTCGGGCATCGGTCCGTGGAAGCGGATGCCGTGAGCCAGAAGCCAGCGGAACGTCTCCGGCATCTCGTCGCACAGGATGCGGCGCAGGCAGTCGTTCTCGCGCACCTGAAGCGGGCCGGCGAAGCCCGGCATGTCGTCGTAGTGACCATCCGGACCATCCTTGATGCCCTTCGCGATCTGGTGCGGCGTCGCGCTCGAGGTGACCGAGCCGATCGACCAGCGCGTCGAGCCGCCAAGCTCGGCATTCTTTTCGAGCAGTTGGACGTCGCGCCCCACGCGGCGGGCCTCGATGGCAGCGGCGAGGCCGGCGCCGCCGCCGCCCACCACCACGACATCCACAGTGCTCGCGTCGCCGGCTCGCATCTGGCCGCTATCCGTCACGAGTTGAGGCCGTGCGCGCGCTCGCCCGCGCTCGCACCGGCGATGCGCCCGAACACGGCGCCGTTCATCAGTCCGGTGCCGCCGGGATAGTTGAAATAGAAGATGCCGCCGACCATCTCGCCGGCCGCGAACAACCCCGGGATCGGCTGGCCCTCCGTGTCGATTACGCGCGCGCCGGGATCGATCCGCACGCCGCCGAACGTGAATGTGATGCCGCATGTCACCGCGTATGCCTCGAATGGCGGCTCCTCGATGGTGTTGGCCCAGTTGGACTTCGGCACTGGGAGCCCGACGGTGGAGCGGCTATCCTTCACATTGGGATTGAACGGCACGTCCTTGCGGACGGCGGAATTGTAGGCGGTGATCGTCTGGAGTGCGCGCGCGGGATCGACGTCGTCAAGCTTCTGGACGAGTTCCTCGAGCGTGGCCGCTGACACCTTGGTGACGCGCTTGATGCGGTACTCGTCGCGTAACAGGTACAGCACCTTCCTGTCGAACACCTGCCAGGCGAACTGGCCGGGCTGAGCGAGGATCACGCGACCGTACTTTGCGTAGGTGTAGTTGCGGAAGTCGGCGCCCTCATCGACGAACCGATCGCCATTGGCGTTAATCATGATGCCGAACGGATAGCTGTGCTTCTGGAAATTGTCGCCGACGTCGAGGTCGCCGAACTCGGACGCATTGCGATCCCAGCCGACCGCGTGGCAGCCCGACCAGTTGCCTGTTGGCATGGCGCCGGCCTCGAGAGCCATGCGGATACCGTCGCCGGTGTTGAAGCGGGTGCCGCGCACCTTTGCAAGATCCCAGCCGGGACCGAGGTAGCGCGTGCGCCACTCGGCATTGGCTTGGAATCCGCCGGCGGCGAGCACGACCGATTTCGCCGCCACTTCGCGCGTCTTGCCGTTCTGGCGCACGCGCACTCCCCGGACGCCGCCGTCGTCATGGATGAGCGAGGCTGCTCGGGCACCATAGGCGACGGTGATGCCGTTGCGCTTCGCGGCATCGGTGAGGGAGGCGACGAGGCCGGGACCTCCGCCCCAAGCCTCCACCGTGAGCCCGCCCCAGAACTTGAACTTGCCGTCGACCTTGAACGCCTGGCGGCCGTAGATCGGCTGGAATCTGACACCCTTGCCGCGCATCCAGCGCATCGTCTCGCGGCTACGCTTGACCAACAACTCGACGAGGTCCGGATCTGCCCGGTACTCGGTGAGGCGGGCCATGTCGTCGAAGAACCTCTCCTCGGTGTAGGAGCCGAAATCGGTATTGCGGATCTCGTCGTCCGTGAGGTCCGGCATGATCGCTCGGAGATCGTCGACCCCGTCGTAGACGCAGCGCATGGCGCCGGCGGTGAAGCGGCTGTTGCCGCCCGCCTCCTCTTCCGGCGAGCGCTCGAGCACGAGGACTCGGACGCCGTGCTCGGCAGCTGATAGGGCGGCGCAGAAGGCAGCGTTGCCGGCACCCACAACGACGACGTCGGTCTCGGCTGGCAGCATGGACGATCCTTCGAGCCTCGTTGCAGGTGTCACGCAAGCGTCCGGAAGCCCGCGGCGACGAGACGGCGATTGCTGTCCTCGATGTTGGCGTCGGCGTCCGTCGAGATCACCTCGAGCATCGGCGCCTCACGATGGCCGAGCTCGGCGAGTACGGGCGGCACAATCGCAAAGGGCACATCACCGAGGCCGACCGGATCGTGGCGGTAGATCTTCTGGCCGGTATCGGAGAGGTGGACGAGCGCGAGGCGCGGGGCGGCGCGGCGCAGACCTTCGGCGATATTCTCCTTGATGAAATGGCCGTTGGCGACATCGTAGACGACCTGGACCACATCGCGGTCGTACCTGTCGATGGCGTCCATCAGCTCGCCGATACCGGGCAGGAACGCAAACGGCATGTTCTCGACGAAGAGACGTGTGCCAGCGGCCCTGGCGGCTGGGACGATCGTCTCCATGGCAGCGTGGAAATGGCCGAGCAACTCGCCACGCGGCATCGGGAACAGCGGATTAGACTTGCCGGGCCCGACGACGACGCCCTGCGCGCCAAGTTCAGCCGCAAGAGCGATGATGCGCATAAGATGGTCGATCGACAGCGCGCGCACGTCGGGACTGGCGGCTGCGATGTTCACGTCGATGTTCGGCATGTTGAGACTGAAGATGCGGGCGCCGAGGCTTTCAGCGTGCCGGCGCAGCCGCGTGCGATCCGCAGCCGACATCGCCTTGGGCCACATGTGCCCGGGATAGGCCATCAGCTCGAAGGAGCGATAACCGCGAGCTGCGAGCTCGGTGAGAAAGCGCTCGGCGGTATGGGTGAAGGTGTAGGCGTAGGAGTTGATGCCGAACACCGGCGACGTCGGGCCTGCCATGCTGCCGCTCCTTCAGCGCGTCATTCCGGATTTTGCGAGCATCGAGCGCCAATCGTGCTCGGGCTCGTAGCCCAAAACCTCACGCGCCCTGGTGATGTCGATGACGGAGGCGAGCGGATTGGCCTTGAAGTACTCCGGCCGGCGGATCTCGGGTACCTTGCCCCAGCGCTCGCGAGCGAACTCAAGGGTCGGCTTTACGTTGAGGCCGTCGGCCGCGGAGATCACGAAGGTGTCGAGGCCCTTGTAGGGCGCCGTCAGCGTCTTCTCAAAGCCCTGAGCGACATCCTCGGGCGCGACATAGGCCCAGAAGTGATAGTTCTGCGGATCGTCGCCCCGGGTGCCGAGCTCGGGATATTCCGGCGGGAAGACCACGTGGACCGGCCGGATCACCATCACCTCGAGCTTGCGCCGGGCCGCGAAGCTCGCCGCGATCGTCTCAGTTACGTACTTGCTGAGCGAGTAGAACTCGGTCGGCCGGCACGGATGAGCCTCGTCGACCGGTAGATACTTCGGCGGCCAGTCCAGAGGATTGTAGGAGAGGCCGTACACGGAATCGCTCGACGCGACCGACATGCGCTTTACGCCGGCGTCTTCGGCCGCCTGCATCACCACCCAGGCGCCTTGCACGTTGGTCTTAAACGTAATCGGCGCCGGCGCGGCGCGCGGATTCGGGATCGCGGCAAGATGAATGACCGCATCGTGCCCCTTCATAGCGGTGAGCACGGCGGGATAATCGGTCATGTCGACGGTGACGGCTTCGACGTCCGGCGGCAGGGGAGAGGTTGGGCTTGTCACGTCAAGGACCGTCACCTTCGCTTTGCCGGCGAGCCTCGAGACGACGGATCTGCCGAGTCGGCCGAGGCCGCCTGTCACGACGACACGTTCGAACTTCACCGCGTCTCCCCCAAATGAATATTTCGGTCGCCCGGCGACCAGAGCCAAGATTATTTTCACTATTTGCGAAGTCAACTCATATTGTGAGAAAGTCTGCGGCGCGTCCCGCGGTCCGGAGCGGTCTGCGCAAAGTGCTTTAGGAGGCCGTAGTGACAAACGTTCGCAAGACCGCAGACATACGCATCATTGCCCAGCTCATCGGCGGCGAATGGACGCAAGCCGCGGAAACGGCCGAGGTGCGCGACCCCTACCATGGCGAGGTTGTGGCGCGCTCACCCCGCTCCAGCCTCGCCGATCTTGAGCATGCGATGGCGGCGGCCGTGAAGGCCAAGTCCGTCATGGCGGTCATGCCGGGCTATCAGCGCGCCGCTCTGCTGCGCCGTGTGGGCGCGCTGCTCGACCAGCGCGTCGACCGCATCGCCGAGATCATGAGCCGCGAGACTGGCAAGGCGATCAAGGATGCCAAAGGCGAAGTCGCCCGCTCGCAGGACACCATCCAGCTCTCCGCCGAGGAGGCGATCCGCATCGCCGGCGAGCAGGTGCCGCTCGACAGCTCGGCAATGGGCGCCGGCAAGCTCGCCTTTCTGCTGCGCGTGCCGGTCGGCGTGGTGGCCGGCATCACGCCGTTCAACGCTCCCTTCAATCTCGCCTGTCACAAGGTCGCCCCTGCACTCGCAGCCGGCAACTCGATCGTGCTGAAGGCGCCGCCTCAGTCTCCCGGCGTCGTGCACGAGCTGGCCCGGATGTTCGTGGATGCGGGCGCGCCGGCGGGCTCGGTGAACGTCCTTTACGGCGACGTGGTCGGGCCCGCGCTGGTGCGCCACAAGGACGTCGACTTCGTCACCTTCACAGGCTCGAGCCGCGTCGGCGCAGAGATCAAGGCCGCCTCGGGTCTGAAGCGCGTCGCCCTCGAGCTCGGCGGCGACGGGCCGACCATCATCGCCGCCGACGGCTCCGTCGAGGCGAGCGCGCCGCTTTGCGCGCGCAACGCCATGCGGCTTGCCGGGCAGAGCTGCATCTCGGTGCAGAACGTCTACGTCCACGAAAGCCTGCACGATGCCTTCGTGTCCCGGCTGGTGACCGAGGTGAAGACGCTGAAGCTCGGCGATCCGCTCGACCAGACGACCGACGTCGGCACCCTGATCGATGAAGCTGCCGCCACGCGCGTCGAGGCATGGATCAAGGAAGCCGCGGCGCAGGGAGCGAAGGTGCTGACAGGCGGTAGCCGCGTCGGCACCCAGGTCGAGCCGACCGTGCTCACCGACGTCAGCCCCAGCATGAAGGTCGTGTGCGACGAGGTTTTCGGGCCGGTCGTCTCGGTCCAGCGCTTCCACGACGTCGGCGCCGTTTTCGAGCGGATATCGTCGAGCCGCTTTGGCCTGCAATGTGGGCTCTTCACCGCATCACTGGAACTCGCTTACCTAGCCATCCGGTCGCTGCGCACCGGCGGGGTGATCCTTAACGGCACCTCGACGTGGCGGACCGACCAGCTCGCCTACGGCGGTATCAAGGACAGCGGCATAGGCCGCGAAGGCCCGCGTTATGCTATCAGGGACATGACCGACGAACGTCTCGTCGTCTTCAATCTCTAGCCACGACAGGAGCCGCATTTGGCCCTGACCGACCGCGACGATATCGAGGGCATGCCAGCGCCGACGGAGAAGATCCGCGACCGCGGCGGCGTGCAATCGATCGAGCGCGCATTCGCGATCCTTGAGGCGGTAGCGCGCGAGCGCGACGGGATTAGGCTCGGCGAGCTGAGCCGCCGGCTCGGCCTGCACACGTCCACGACGTTCCATCTCGCCAAGACGATGGTAATGCTGGGCTACCTGCGCCAGATGCCCGACGACAAGACGTATCGCATCGGCGCACTGCTGTTCACGCTTGCCGCCGGCGCCCTCGACGAGATCGAGCTCGCATCGCTGGCCCGGCCCATCCTCGGCAGCCTCGCGGCGCAGACCGGCGAGGCCAGCCACTTCGCGATCCGCTCCAATGACGACATCGTCGTGCTCGCCCGCACCGTCGGCCCCGGCGCCTTCCAGCTCGTCGACCGCGTCGGCGCGACCCGACCCGCCCACTGCACCGCGCTCGGCAAGATCCTGCTCGTAGAGCTCGACGACGACCAGCTCAACGCCTACTTGGCGCGCCGTCCTCCGTCCGCCCTGACCGCCAAAACGATCACCGATCCCGCGCTCATCGTCCGCGAGATCGAGGGCGTGCGCCGGACCGGCATCGCTTACGACGACGGCGAGTTCAATTACGAGGCTCGCTGCGTTGCGGTGGCCGTCTACGACTTCACCGGCGGAGTTCGCGGCGCGATCGGAATCTCCGGCTCCGTCTGGCGGCTTTCGCTGCAGGCGCTGGAGGAGAAGTCGCGTCACGTACGCACTGCGGCGGCGGAGTTGTCGAAGCAGCTGGGTTATGCGGGCGCCCCGAACCGGACCGCCGCGACGCGGGGCTGAGCGCCAAAATTTTGATTGACAGCTGAAGGCTTACATTTTCACCATGTGAATTATACGCCGTCATTGTGAAAAATTGTCGCGAGGAAACAGGCGCCCAGGCGTTGAGGCGGCATCGGGTGCCGTGCTATTCGCACAAGGAGACGAGGATGGCGCTGCTAGTGACCGGCTCGATGGGCCACGTCGGCTTCGAAATTGTGAGGCAGGCAGTGAGCCAGGGCCGGCGCGTGGTCGCCCAGTACCGCGGCACCTTCCGCGAGCGCGAGGCTGTTCGGCTCTCTCGTTACGCCGTCTTCGTGAAAGCCGATCTCACAGACGCAAATGCCGTCGCGGCTCTCGTCGCCCGCCACGGCATCACCGGCTGCGTGCACGCCGCCGCCGTTCCCAACGAGACCATCGCCCGCCCTGATCCCGCCGGCGCTGTCCGGTCGAACGTCGGCGCCGTCACCAATCTGCTCGAAGTCGCGCGCCGCCAGGCATGGCGCAGCTTCGTCTACGTCAGCACCGGCTCGGTATTCCAGAGCTCCACCGACCCGACCGTGCCGATCCTCGAGGATTACCCGCCGTCGGTTGCCAACATCTACAGCACGACCAAGCGCTGCGGCGAGCTGCTTACGTCGATGTATCGCTCGCAGCTCGACTTGCCCGCCGCCACCGTCCGGATCTCCTGGGTCTACGGCCCCCCGTTGGTGCCGCACACGCGCGACAACCCGCGCGGTCCCATCCCCTGGTTCCTCAAGTGCGCGCTATCGGGACAGCCGATCGTCGAGCCGTCGGGAGCGGACTTCCTCGCCAGCTACACCCACGTCTGCGATGTCGCCGCTGGGCTGCTCGCCGCCCACGACGCGAGCACGCTGAAGCACGACATCTATCACCTCGGCTGGGGCCGGAATTTCTCTACCGCCGAGGTCGTGCGGGCTGTGAAGGCAGCCGTGCCCGAGGCGCGCATCGACGCCGGGCCCGGCACCGCACCGTGGACCGATCACACGCGCATGCGCGGGCCCCTGGCCGGGGGCCGCCTGCTGGCCGACACCGGGTGGAAACCGTCGCTCGATCTCGATCGTGGCGTCAAAAGCTTCGCGCAGTGGATGCGGGCCAACCCCGAGGAATGGCGATGAGCACGGCGCATCCCATCCCCAGCTCACCGAGCGTGGCACATCCCCTGAGAGGCATGAGATGACATTCGAGAATGTGCTGGTGACCGGAGCCGCCGGCCTGCTCGGGCGCTACGTGACCGCGGCTATCGCGGACTGCGCGCGGGTCAGTGGTCTCGACATCGCGAGCCCGCCCGAGGGACACGGCCTCGCGGCATTCCATACCGCCGGAATCGAGAACGCGGCTGCGGTGCGCGCCGCGGTCGCCGGCCAGAACGCGGTGATCCACGCAGCCGCAAGACCCAACATCTGGAGCGGGCGCGGCGACGAGATCATCCATACCAACGTCACGGGCACGTGGAACGTGCTCGCTGCCGCCGAGGACGCCGGGGTCAAGCGCGTGATCCTGACTTCGAGCGATTCGGTCGTCGGCTACACAGTGCTTTCTGGCGCAATGGTGCCGCCGACTTACCTTCCCGTCGATGCCGCGCATCCGACCTCGCCCACAGACGCTTATGCACTCAGCAAGAAGCTCACAGAGGAAATGGGGCGCGCGTTCGTCGCCCGCGGCAAGCTCGAGATCGTGGTGCTGCGGCCGGTATATGTGCTCTATCCCGAATTCGAGTGCGAGGTCGTGGCGCGCTCCAAGGACCCGGCCGGCTACAAGGGACCGGCCGCAGGCGGGCGGCAGCCGGCGGGTGGCGGTCCGATGTGGCACTACGTCGACCCGCGCGACCTCGCGCGGGCTTTTCGGCTCGCGCTGTTGGCCGAGAAGCCCGGGTTCGGCCCCTACGTCATAACCGGGCCCAACACGCTGGCGCCGGAGCCCACCATCGAGCGGCTCGCGCGCCTGACGGACCGTCGCGTCCCCGTCAGGCGGCCCGACATCTACGAGGCCGATCCGTTTGCGCCGCTTTACGATCGTAGCGCGGCCCGCGAGAACTTGGGCTTTGAAGCCAAGCACGACCTGCGCCGCCGTCTCGTCGAGGGCAAGCCGTGAGCGTTTCTCACACCGCGCACCTGCGCGCGCATCCCGATCACGTCGAGCGCTACAAGGTGCGGCTGCTACGCCACGCGCGTATCAGCCTCGATAGAGAGCCGGGTCGCTGCCTGCGCTTCGACGTCCACCAGGATGTAGCTGACCCGACACTGTTCCTGCTAATCGAGGAGTACGCCGATCAGGCGGCGCTCGAGGCGCACAGGTCGTCGCCGCACTTCGCCGAATACAAGGCCGAAACCCAAACGTGGGTCGCTGAGCGCACGTGGTGGTACTGGTCGCCGCTTGCGCTGCCGCCTTCCGAGCGAGGAGACCCAGCATGAGCACCTCTTCGCCGCGCTTCCTGCCCGTCTCGCTCGCCGGTCAGCGTGTCGTGATCACCGCGGCTGCCGCCGGCATCGGGCACACGATCGCTGAAGGGTTTCTGGCCTGCGGCGCTCGCGTTGCGGTGTGCGACATCGACGGCGAAGCGATCGATCGCGCGGGCGCGACACTGCCCGGCGCGATTCGGGAGCGGGTCGACGTCGGATCTGCGGACGATACATCTGCTTTTGTGGCGTCCGTCGATCGCGCGTTCGGCGGCATCGACGTGCTCGTCAACAACGCTGGTATCGCAGGCCCGACCGCCAATGTCGAGGACGTGACGCCGGAGTCACTCGATGAGACGATGGCTGTCAACGTCGCGAGCCAATTCGCGGCCGCACGCGCGGCTGTCCCCGGCATGAAATCGCGCCGGTCGGGCGTCATCCTCAACCTGAGCTCTATCGCGGGGCGGCTCGCGTTTGCGATGCGATCTCCCTACGGTGCATCGAAGTGGGCGGTTGTCGGGTTCTCGAAAAGCCTCGCTGCTGAGCTCGGCCGCTTCGACATCCGCGTCAACGCCATCCTGCCCGGTCACGTGCGCACGGAGCGGTTCGATCGCGTCGTGCAAGCCAAGGCAGCCGCCAAGGGCATCGAGGTCGAGGACATGCGGCGGGAGTATCTGAGCGTCGTCTCGCTCCAGCGCAACGTCGAGAAGGAGGACATCGCCAACATGGCCTTATACCTCGCCTCACCATTCGGTCGTAACGTGACCGGGCAAGCCATTAGCGTGTGCGGTGACGTGCACATGATGCGGTAGGGAAGACGAGCCACCGGCTTTCGTAGATGCGGCTGTACTGCACCCGGATATCTGGACACAAGGTAGGAGTTAAGCGGCCAGCCTGAACGCGCTCTGATCCCAAGCGGTTCTGGCGTCGTTTGGACTTCGGTAGTCGTTCTTTGCGATCAGCCACTGGGCA
>VGEN01000088.1 GCA_016869285.1 Alphaproteobacteria bacterium | reverse complement strand
AGCAGAAAGGCCGCCTCCGCCTCGATCCGATCAGACCGCCGGTCGCCGCCCTGAGCCAAGGCCGCCGTGCGGCCGCTGCGACGCCACTCATCCACCCACCGGATCGCGCTCGACACACCGACCCCGAACCGCTCAGCAGCCTGGCGCCGAGACAATCCGTCCTCGACCGCCCGCACCACACGAACACGAAGATCCTCTGATAGGGGAACTCCCATGCCCGCTGGCCTCCTCCTCCAGCAGGCATCTTGAATCACATCGCGACAGGATTGGGAATCCCTGACGATTCAGACAGATCGGAAAATGCTCTAATGTTCAGCCCTCCGGGTGGTCGCTTGAGATCCTCCGGCCGCCACTCGAAGGGGATGTTCATGGCTTCACGTCTTGCGGCCGCGCTCGCGGTTGTCGTCGCGCTGTTTGCGTTCTCCGCCATCGCCGACGATCGCGACTTCACCGTGATCAACAGCACCGGCTACGACATCAAGGGTCTCTACATCAATCCGCCCGGCGATGAGGCATGGACCGAGAACGAGCTCAAAGGCGTGCTCGGCGACGGCAACAAGTTCGACGTCAAGTTCACCCAGGCCGACAAGGGCTGCACCTGGAACATGAAGGTCACCTGGACCGACAACAGCTGGTCGATCTTCCGCGGCCTCGACCTCTGCAAGATCAGCAACGTCACCTTGAAGTACAACAAGGCGACCGACACCGCCTCCTACACCTGGGACTGATGCGCTCGCGCTCCGGCCTTCATCGAGAAGGCTGGGGCGCCCTCACGCCAGCACGCGAGCGAAGATCGTCTCGACGTGCTTGGTGTGGTAGCCCATGTCGAACAGGCTCTCGAGCTTCTTTGAGCCGAGCGAGTCGATAACGGCATTTTCCTGCTTGAGCCGATCGAGAAACTGGCCGCCTTCGCGCCAGGTCGCCATCGCGTTCTTCTGCACGATCTCGTAGGCCGCTTCGCGGCTGATGCCGGCCTGCGTCAGCTCCAGCATCACGCGCTGCGAGAAAACGAGGCCGCCGAGGCTATCGAGGTTCGCCTTCATGCGCTCTGGATAGACGACAAGTTCCTCGACGACGCGCGCGAGGCGGTTGAGCGCGAAGTCGAGATGCACGGTCGCATCCGGCCCGATGCCGCGCTCGACCGAAGAATGGCTGATGTCGCGCTCGTGCCAGAGCGTCACGTTCTCGAGCGCCGGCACCACGGCCGAGCGCACCAGGCGGGCCAAGCCGGTCAGGTTCTCGGTCAGCACCGGATTGCGCTTGTGCGGCATCGCCGAGGAACCTTTCTGTCCCGGCGAGAAATACTCTTCCGCCTCGCGCACCTCGGTCCGTTGCAGATGGCGTATCTCGGTCGCCAGCCGCTCGATGCCGGAAGCGACGACGGCAAGCGCGGAGAAATAGGCGGCATGCCGGTCGCGCGGGATCACCTGTGTCGAGACGGGCTCAGGCGTCAGGCCGAGCTTGGCCGCGACATAGGCTTCGACCTTGGGATCGACGTTGGCGAAAGTGCCGACGGCGCCGGAGATCGCGCAGGTCGCGACCTCGATCCGTGCATTGACCAGGCGCGCACGGTTGCGGCGGAACTCGGCGTAGTGGCCGAGCAGCTTGACGCCGAAGGTCGTCGGCTCGGCATGGATGCCGTGGCTCCGGCCGATGCAGATCGTGTGCTTGTGCTCGATCGCGCGGCGCTTGAGGGCCGCCAGCACCTTGTCGACCCCGGCGATCAGGAGGTCGGCGGCCTGCACGAGCTGCACCGAAAGGCAGGTATCGAGCACGTCCGACGAGGTCATGCCCTGGTGCAGGAAGCGCGCCTCCTCGCCGACATGCTCGGCGACGTTGGTGAGGAACGCGATGACGTCGTGCTTGGTGGTCTTCTCGATCTCGTCGACGCGCGCCGGATCGACCTTGCCGCGGGCGCGGATCGCCTCCACCGCCGATTTCGGCACGATGCCCTGCTCGGCCATCGCCTCGGCGGCAAGGGTCTCGATCTCGAGCCAGATCTTGTAGCGGTTCTCGGGCTCCCAGATCTGGGCCATCTCGGCTCGTGCATAGCGCGGGATCATCGGCGGCCGGTCCCCTCAGACGGCGTCAGCGGATCGCCGGTATAGCACCGGATAGGGGAAGGTCGATGCGGAAGATGGTGCCTTCTGGCCCGCTTTCCACAAGGCGAAGGCGCCCGCCATGCGCTTCGACCAGGTCGCGCGCGATCGCGAGGCCAAGGCCGGTGCCGCCCGGGCGGCCGGTATTGAAAGGCTGGAAAAGCTTCGGCCGCACGACCTCCGGAATCCCTGGCCCGTCGTCCTTGATCGTGATCGAGACACCGCCCGGACCGTTGGTCGCTCCGATCTCGCCGAGCTTGGCGCCCGAGAGCCGGGCGTTACGCACGAGGTTGCCGAGCACGCGGTAGAGCTGGTCGCGGTCGGCGTCGATGGCGAAGTCCGCGGCCAGGGTCGAATTCAGGCGGAATCCTGCCTCGCCGACCACGCCCTGATCCTGGCCGACCTCCTGAACGAGATCGGCCAGCGGAAAGCGCGTCGGGATCACCGCCGGACGGTCGGTGGCGAAGTCGAGCGTCACCTGAGTCAGCGCCACCGCGCGGTTGACAGCGCGCACCAGCCGGGGCGTCAGCCGTTTCACCTCGGGATCGGCCGAGTCGGCGAGCCGGTCGGACAGCACCTGCACCGTCGAGAGAATGTTTCGCAGGTCGTGGCCGAGCTTGGAGACACCGCCCCCGAGCGCGGCAAGCCGCGCCTGCTGGCGGAAAGCATGGCGCAGATCGTCCTGCATCGAGGCGAGCGAGGTCTCGGCGACGCCGAGCTCGTCGGTGCGCGAGGAAGGCGCGTCGGTTGCCGGCACCTCCGGATGGAACGAGACCATGCGCTGCGTCAGCCGACGCATCGGTCCCACCAGCAGCACCTGCAGGGAGAGATAGAGCAGGCTCGCGGTTACCACTGCGATCAGAACCGAAATCAGGAGGATGCGCTCAGAGTAGTCGATCATCTCCTCGCGCATCGGCCACTCATCGAGGACGACGACGGCGAGCACGCCGGCGTCCTTCGGGCTCGGGCCGATCACGCGGAGTATCCGGTTGCGGCCCTGGACCAGCGCGTCGAAGGCGCCGCGGATCAGATCGACGAATGTCTCGTCGCGGAGGTCGATCTCGCGATCGACCGTCGGCATGGCCGCTTCCATCAGGTTGTGAGTGAGCTTTCCATCGCCGTAGAGGCTGACCGCGTAGGCGCCGACATGCCGGAGCAGGGTTGTCGAGAGCTGGGCCGTCACCATGCGGTCCGGCGTAGCATCCAGCGCAAGGCCGGCGAGGTGAGACGCAGCCAGCTTCTGTTCTAGATAGACAAGTCTGTATCGTGCGATCGAAGGCACGAAAACCGCGACCTCGGTCAGCATG
This sequence comes from Alphaproteobacteria bacterium, assembly GCA_016869285.1. Lineage (GTDB taxonomy): Bacteria > Pseudomonadota > Alphaproteobacteria > SHVZ01 > SHVZ01 > SHVZ01. Next base: position 15,394 of record VGEN01000088.1, on the reverse strand, counting down.
ACGAAGAAGACGGTCAGCAGCAGGAGCCGGGCTGAAAGCCCAACGCGGCGAGGCAGAAATGGCAGATTTCGGAGCTCCACCGCCGGCCCCCCTTCGGGCCGTCTACGTGCCTGAACCGTCGACGGATCACCGCCCCCAGCGACCGCCGCGGTTGGTTGACTTGCCAAACCTGAGCCACTATACAGCGGGCCTTGTTGCGAGTAGAGCCCGGCATGGCCGGGTATACGGAGTTTTCTCGTGAAGCGCACCTATCAGCCGAGCGTGCTCGTCCGTAAGCGACGGCACGGCTTCCGGTCTCGCATGGCGACGGTCGGCGGCCGCAAGGTCCTGAATTCCCGCCGCGCCAAGGGCCGCAAGCGCCTCTCCGCCTAAGGCCCAGTCGAAGCCGTGGCGCTCCGGCGGCTCAAGCGGCGGCCGGAATTCCTCCAGGTCGCGTCCAAAGGGCAGAAGGCGGCGATGCCGGGTCTGGTCCTGCAGATATGCGATCGCGCCGACGGCGAAGGACTGCGCGTCGGCTTCACGGCAAGCCGCAAGGTTGGCGGCGCGGTCGAGCGCAACCGCGCCAGGCGCCGTCTGCGCGCCGCGGCCGAGCAGGTGCTCGGCGCCAAGGGCCGCGCGGCCCATGATTACGTCCTGATCGCACGCGCCGAGACCGCCAGGCGCCCGTTTCAGCTTCTCCTCGACGACCTCGACCGGGCGCTCGCGCGGCTCGGTGACGGAGGCCGGCGGCGATGACCGATCCGGCGACGCTGGCGCTCACCGGCGCGCTCCGCGCCTACAAGCTCGTGATCTCGCCGCTGCTCGGTCACAACTGCCGCTTCCTGCCGAGCTGCTCCGACTACGCGATCGAGGCGGTCCGCACGCATGGGCCGGGATCGGGTAGCTGGCTTGCAGCGAAGCGGCTCTGCCGCTGCCATCCCTGGGGTGGCGACGGCTACGACCCGGTGCCGCCGCGCTCTTGCTCAACCTGCTGACCTTCCAAGCCGGACCATGATGGGCGACCAGAAAAATCTCGTCATCGCGATCGCGTTGTCGCTCGCCATTCTCCTCGGCTTCCAGTTCTTCTACGAGCTGCCGAAAATGCGCGACCAGGGAGCGCAGCAGCAGGCGACGCAGGCCGATGTGAGCCGGCCAGTAGCGCCCGCGGCGCCGGGAAGCACCTCGGCGCCGGGCACGACGGCATCGGGTCTGACGCAGCAGCTGCTGGGACCGACCGACCGGATAGGGGCGATCGCCGCCAGCCCGCGCGTCCCGCTCGACACCCCCTCGCTTCGCGGCTCGATCGCGCTCAAGGGAGGACGGCTCGACGACGTCGTGCTCAAGGGCTATCGCGAGACGACGCAGCCGAACGCGCCGAACATCGTGCTGCTGTCGCCGGCCGCCAGCCCCGATCCCTACTACGCCGACTGGGGTTGGGTTCCGGCCGCCGGCGCCGAGGTCAAGGTTCCCGATGGCGAGGCGCTGTGGACCGCGGACAAGGGTCGCCTGACGCCGGAAAGCCCGGTCACGCTGACCTGGGAGAACGGCCAGGGCTTCGCCTTCCAGCGCCGCTTCGCCGTCGACGACCGCTACATGGTGACGGTGACCCAGCGCGTGCTGCGAACCGCCGCCGGCGAGCCGGTGACGCTGCATCCCTATGAGCTGGTCACACGCTCGAACACGCCGGTCGTGCTCGGCTACTACATCCTGCACGAAGGCGCCTACGGCGTATTCGACGGCAAGCTCAAGGAGCTGACCTACTCCGACATGAAGGAGGCCAAGACCGGCGTCATCGAGGTGCCCTCGACCGGCGGCTGGATCGGCTTCACCGACAAATACTGGATGGTCGCGGCGATCCCCGACCAGAAGACCGGCTTCAAGGCGCGCTTCGCGCATGCGCTGACCGGCAAGACCGACAAGTATCAGGTCGACATCCTGGGGTCGGGCCAGCCGCTGGCGCAGGGCCAGACGATCGAGTCGGTCAGTCGCATCTTTGTCGGCGCCAAAGAGGTCTCGACCCTCGAGACCTATCAGGAGCAGCTCGGCATCGTCCGCTTCGATCTCGCGATCGATTGGGGCTGGTTCTACTTCCTGACGCGGCCGATCTTCTTCGTGCTCCACTGGATCGCGCAGCAGCTCGGCAATTTCGGCGTCGCCATCCTGGTGCTGACCGTGCTGGTCAAGCTTCTCTTCTTTCCCCTCGCCAACAAGTCCTATGTGGCGATGAGCAAGATGAAGGCGCTTCAGCCCGAGATGATGAAGCTGCGCGAGCGCTTCGAGAACGACAAGCAGCGCATGAACCAGGAGCTGATGGCGCTCTACAAGCGCGAGAAGGTGAACCCGGCCGCCGGCTGCCTTCCGATCATCGTGCAGATCCCGGTATTCTTCGCGCTCTACAAGGTTCTGTTCGTCACCATCGAGATGCGCCATGCGCCGTTCTACGGCTGGATCAAGGATCTCTCGGCCGCCGACCCGACGACGATCTTCAACCTCTTCGGCCTGATTCCCTGGCAGCCGCCGGAGCTGATGATGATCGGCGTCTGGCCGCTGATCATGGGCGTCACCATGTGGTTCCAGCAGAAGCTGAACCCGCAGCCGGCCGACCCCATCCAGGCACGCATGTTCATGATCCTGCCGGTGATCTTCACCGTGATGCTGGCGAGCTTCCCGGCCGGTCTCGTCATCTACTGGGCTTGGAACAATGTGCTGTCGATGGCCCAGCAATGGGCGATCATGTACCGGATGGGCGTGAAGGCGACGTGAGCGAGCCGGCGAACGAGGTCGACGCCCTCGACGAGGAGGAAGGGCGTCTCCTCTTCGCCAAGGAATGCCGCTTCGTCGCGGGATCGGAGCGGCTCGAAGGGCTGCCGCCGTTCACGCTGCCGGAGGTCGCCTTCGCCGGCCGCTCGAATGTCGGCAAATCGAGCCTGCTGAACGCGCTCACCAATCGCTCGGCCCTGGCGCGCGTCTCCCATACGCCGGGACGCACGCGTCAGCTCAATTTCTTCGACCTCGGCGGCCGGCTGCTGCTCGTCGACATGCCGGGCTATGGCTATGCCGAGGCCTCGAAGGCCGACATCAAGCGCTGGCAGAAGCTGATCGACGCCTATCTCTCGGGCCGCCCGACGCTGGTGCGGGTGATGGTGCTGGTGGATTCGCGGCACGGCCTAAAGGCGACCGATCGCGACCTGATCAAGCGGCTCGACGAGCGCGCCGTCTCCTATCAGGTGGCGCTGACCAAGTCGGACCAGCCCAAACCGAGCGAGCTTGAGGCGACCAAGGCAAAAGTCGCGGCCGAGCTCGCCAAGCATCCGGCGGCGCATCCCGAGATCGTCGCGACATCCGCAACCGCCGGAATCGGCATTGCCGAGCTAAGAGCGCGCCTGGCGAAGCTGGCGGCGGCGGCGCCTTCCCGCTAGATTTCGCGCGCCTGTCTCCAATGCCCAGCGGACCAGCCGAGATGACCGACAACGCCGACCTGCTTGCGAAAGCCAAAGTGCTGTCCGAGGCGCTGCCGTATATGCGCCGCTACGCCGGCTCGACCTTCGTCGTGAAGTATGGCGGGCACGCCATGGGCGACACCCAGGTCGCCAGGCTCTTCGCCCGCGACGTGGTTCTGATGAAGCAGATCGGCATCAACCCGATCGTCGTCCATGGCGGCGGCCCGCAGATCGGCCAGATGCTGGAGCGGCTCAAGATCAAGAGCGAGTTCATCGATGGGCTTCGCGTCACCGACAAGGCGACGGTGGAGATCGTCGAGATGGTTCTCGCCGGCACCATCAACAAGCAGATCGTCGCCTACATCAACGAAGCCGGCGGCACCGCGGTCGGCGTCTCCGGCAAGGATGGGCGCCTGATCCGCGCCGAGAAGATCAAGCGGACGAAGGTCGACCCCGACTCCAACATCGAGAAGGTGCTGGACCTCGGCTTCGTCGGCGAGCCCGTCGAGATCAACCCGATGATCCTGACCAAGTTCGCCCAGGCCGACATCATCCCGGTGGTCGCGCCGGTCGGCTACGGCGACGACGGCGAGACCTACAACATCAACGCCGACACCTCGGCCGGCGCCATCGCCGGCGCGGTCAAGGCAACACGCTTCCTCTTGCTGACCGATGTTCCCGGCGTGCTCGACAAACAAAAGAAGCTGATCTCCGAGCTCTCCGCCGCGGAAGCGCGGGCGCTGATCAAGGACGGCACCGTCTCGGGAGGCATGATCCCCAAGATCGAGACCTGCCTGCTCGCCGTCGATGGCGGCGTCGAAGCAGCCGTCATCCTCGACGGCCGCGTGCCGCACGCCCAGCTCCTCGAGATCTTCACCGAGGGCGGCGCCGGCACGCTGATCAGGCGCGCTTAAGCCGCCTTCGCGGGCATCGAGCGGGCAACCGATTCCAGGATCAGCAGCGCCTCGTCGATCTCCGGCTCCTCGACGATCAGCGGCGGGATCAGGCGGATGACCTTGTCCTGGGCCGGCACGACGATGAGGCCGGCATCGCGGAGCCGGTCGACCGCTTCGTCCTGGGGCACGGCGCAGCGCAGACCCTGCATCAGGCCGACGCCGCGCCGCTGCTCGAACACGCGCGGATGCCGATTGACCAACGCGTCGAGGCCGCCGGCGAGCGTCTCGCCCTTGCGCGCGACCGAGGCCAAGAACGAAGGCTCGGCGACGATGTCGAGGACTGCCGAAGCGACGGCCATTGCCAGCAGATTGCCGCCGAATGTCGAGGCGTGGCTGCCGGCGGTCATGCCGGAGGCGGCCCTCGCCGTGGCGACGCAGGCCGCGACCGGGAAGCCGCCGCCCAAGGTCTTCGCCAGGCTCATGACGTCGGGCACGACGCCGAAGCGCTCATGTGCGAAGAGCCGGCCAGAACGCGCGAGGCCGCATTGCACCTCGTCGAACATCAGCAGCGCGCCATGCCTGTCGGCGAGCGCCCGGAGCCCTTTGAGGAAGTCGGGCGGCGGAACCCGGATGCCGCCCTCGCCCTGGATCGGCTCGACCAGGATCGCCGCGGTCTCGGACCCGAGCAGCGCCTCCGCCGTGGCGAGATCGCCATAGGGGGCATGGTCGAAGCCGGTGACGACAGGACCGAAGCCCTGCAGGTTCTTCGGATTGCCGGCGGCGGCGAGCGTCGCCAGCGTGCGGCCGTGGAAGCTGCCCTCGAAAGCGAGGATGCGCCATTTGTCCGGATTTCCGCGGGAGGCGTGGTAGCGCCGCGCAAGCTTGATCGAGCACTCATTCGATTCCGCGCCCGAATTGGCGAAGAAGACGACATCGCCGAAGCTCAAGGCAGCGAGCTTGGCCGCGACCTTCTCCTGGCCTTCGACCCGATAGAGGTTCGAGGTGTGCCAGAGCGTGTTCGCCTGGCGGGTCAGCGCCTCGATCAGCGCCGGATGCGCGTGACCCAGGCCGCAGACGGCGATGCCGGCGCCGAAATCGAGATAGCGCCGACCCTCGGTGTCGATCAGGCGGCAGCCCTCGCCTTTGGCGAAGGTGACGGGGGCTCTGGCATAGGTCGGCATCACGGCGCTGGCCATGGCGGGCCTCCTGATCGAATACTACGGACGGGATAGAGACCACCGGACGGCCAGCGAGGGAACGGACGATGGCGCAAGACGGTCCTGCGCCGAAGGAGGCACGGCTCGATTGGGACGATCTGCGCTTCGCGCTGGCGGTCGCCGATGCCGGCGGGTTGTCGGCCGCGGGGCGGGCGATGCGCGTCGACCCGGCGACGATCGGCCGGCGCCTCGACGGGCTCGAGGCGAACCTCCTGTGCAAGCTCTTCCACCGCCGCCGCCAGGGCCTGGTGCCGACCCCGGCCGGTGCCAAGCTGATCGCCCATGCCCGGCGTATCGAGGAGGAGGTGCGCGCTGTCGGCTTCGAGATGTCGGCCGAGGATCGGGGCCTCACCGGCACCGTCGTCATCACCACGACCGAGCCGATCGCCGCCGGCTTCGTCGCTCCGGCGCTGCCGGAGTTCGAAGCGAAGCATCCCGGCATCGCGGTCGAGGTCAAGACCGACATCCGCACGCTCGACTTGGGCAGGCGCGAAGCCGACATCGCGCTCAGGCTTGCGCGGCCGACCCAGGGAGACCTTCGAGGCCGCAAGCTCGGCCAGGTGGGCTACAGCCTCTATGCCAGCCGCGCCTATCTTGACCGCCGCGGCCAGCCCTCGGCCGGCTTCGCCGGCCATCTGCTGATCGACTGGCCGGTCGACTACACGATCATCCCGCAGGTGCCCTGGCTCCGGCGCGTCGCCGCCGAGGCGACGGTGGTGCTGTGCTCGAACAGCGCGATGACCCGCCGCGCCGCCGCGGCGTCCGGTGCGGGTATCGCGCTGCTGCCCTCGATTCTGGCGGACCTCGACCCGGCGCTGACCCGGATCGCGAGCGAGACAGCCCCGAAGCAGGATCTGTGGCTGGTCACGCACCGCGACCTCGCGCGCATGCCGCGGATTCGCGCGACACTGGAGTTCTTGGCGGCGCTCGCAAAGCGATCGGCGAAGCGGCTTGCCGGCGAGTAGGGTAAGCCTGGGCCGGGAACACGCCGTGGCCGCGCGGCCGGGAACGGGCGGCCGCTGATGCAGATACCTCCGCCGCCGAAGCAGACCAAGCGCGGCGGGCCTCGATACTGCCGCTCCGCCTGAGATCGTCCCACCGTGCGCGGCCTTGAGTCCGCTTCGAAGTCCTTGATGCTTGACCGCACCGAAGGCCGAGGCGTCCCAGTCTTAGGCGTTCTTCCTCACATCGTCGATGACCTTGCCGTCGTTCGGCAGGCTGCCGGATGCGACGAGCTCGATCTCGCCTTTGAGCTTGCAGACCGCCTGGATCGACTCGGCGATCCGGGCAGCAAGCGCCGCATCGCCGGCGGCCTCGCAGCGGAGCGTCATCACGTCGTTGTGCTCGACGCGGTCGACGACGAGGCGGGCTTTGGCGACTTCCGGGTGCCGCTTCAGCACCTCGGCGATCTGGGCGGGATGCACGAACATGCCCTTGACCTTGGTCACCTGGTCGGCACGGCCCATCCAGCCCTTGATCCGCATGTTGGTGCGCCCGCAGGGGCTCCCACCCGGCAGCACCGCCGAGAGATCGCCGGTGCCGAAGCGGATCAGCGGGTAGTCGTTGTTGAAGCTGGTGACGACGACCTCGCCGACTTCTCCCTCCGGCACGGGATCGCCGGTGCCGGGACGGACGATCTCGACCAGGATCTTCTCCTCGACGATCAATCCTTCCTTCGCCTTCGACTCATAGGCGATCAGCCCGAGATCGGCGGAGGCGTAGACGTTGACCACGCGGATGCCGCGCATCTCGATCTCGCTGCGGAGCGACGGCGGCAGCGCTTCGCCCGACACCACGGCGCGCTTCAGCGAGGTGATGTCGGCGCCGAGCTCGGCCGCCTTGTCGAGGATGACGCGAAGGAAGGATGGCGTGCCGGTATAGCAGCCCGGCCTCAGATCCTGGATCGCGCGGGCCTGCAGCTCGGTGTTGCCGGTGCCGCCGGGGAAGACCGGGCAGCCGATCGCATGCGCCGCGGTCTCCAGCATCGCACCGGCCGGAGTCATGTGATAGGCGAAGCAATTGTGGACGAGCTCGCCCCTGCGCAGGCCGGCGGCCCAAAGCGCGCGCGCCAGACGCCAGTAGTCGGTGCCGCGCCCTTCCGGATCGTAGATCGGTCCGGGCGAGGCGAAGACGCGCAGCAGGTCGGCAGTCGGGGTCGCGGCGAGGCCGCCGAAGGGCGGCGCCGCCCGCTGGCGCTCGATCAGCTCGCCCTTGCGCACCACCGGCAGCTTCTCGAGGGCTGTACGGCTAGTGACCTCCTCGAGTCCGATGTCGGCGAAGAGGCGGCCATAGAGCGGCGCCTTGGACTTCGCATGGCGGACGAAAGCGGGAAGCGCCGCGATATAAGCGGCCTCCCGAGCCTCGGCGCTACGCGTTTCGAGATCGTCGTAATATTCGTCCATGGCGCCCTTACGCCAGCCAGCGCTTGCGGCGCTTGTAGTGCTTGACCTCGCGGTAGCTCTTCCGGCCGGAAGCGGAAAGCCCGAGATAGAATTCCTTTACGTCCTCGTTCTCGCGCAAGGCGGCGGCCGAGCCTTCCATCACCACGCGGCCGTTCTCGAGGATGTAGCCGTGATGGGCGTAGCGAAGCGCCACATTGGTGTTCTGCTCGGCGAGCAGGATCGTGACCTTTCGCTCCGCGTTGAGCTTGCGCACGATCTCGAAGATCTCCTCGACAAGCTGCGGCGCCAAGCCCATCGAGGGCTCGTCGAGCAGGATCGTGGTCGGGTTCGACATCAGCGCGCGGCCGATGGCGGTCATCTGCTGCTCGCCGCCTGAGGTGTAGCCGGCGAGGCTCTTCCGCCGCTCCTTCAGCCTAGGGAAATAGCTGTAGACCATCTCGATGTCCGCCTCGATCGCCTGTCGGCCGTCGCCGCGCGTATAGGCGCCGGTCAGGAGATTCTCCTCGACCGTGAGATGGCCGAAGCAGTGGCGTCCTTCCATCACCTGGATGACGCCGCGCTTCACCAGATCGTTCGGGGTGAGCCGGTCGACGCGTTCGCCCTTGAACTCGATGCCGCCCTTGGTGACCTCGCCCCGCTCGGCTCTCAGCAGGTTGGAGATCGCTTTCAGGGTCGTGGTCTTGCCGGCGCCGTTGGCCCCGAGGAGGGCGACGATGCCCCCCTCGGGAACCTTGAGCGACACGCCCTTCAACACGAGGATCACATGATTGTAGATGACCTCGATGTTGTTGACGTCGAGCAGGGCTGTCGCCGGCGCTGTCATGCGTCGATCAGCTTTCCTTCGAGCAGTCGCGCGGAGTGATCTTCTTCTCCTCCGCGTACTTCTTCGCCGCCGCCACGACCATCGGGTCGATCAGCTTGCGATCCGCCTCGATCCAGTCGGAGACGAAGCTCCACTTCGAGCCGTCCCATTGCTGGATGCGGGCGCGGGCGCTGCCCATGTGGTCCTGGCACGAGATCTTAAGCGGATACACCAGACCCTCGAAGCCGGACTCCTTGATGCGGGCGGCCGTGATGTCGAGGTTCTCGAGGCCCCAGCGCACCTGCTCGCCTGTCATCGGCTTGTTGCCGAAGCGGGACTGCGCCTTGCGGATCGCTTCCGAGGCGAGGAAGCCGTTGACGAGACCTCGATTGTAGAGAACCTGCCCAACTTCTTCGCGCTTTCCGGCGCCGCGGTTCTTGTCATAGACCAGTTTGTAGATGTCGCGATGGACGCCGAACTGGTCGCCGATCGCGTGCAGCGCCGCGGCCATATAGCCCTTGGAGCCGTCGCCGCCGGGCGTCACGTCCGGCTCGGCGCCCGACCACCACACGCCGATCATCTTGTTGCGCGGGTAGTTGACGGCCGCTGCTTCCTTGATCGCGGTCGAGTTCATCACGCCCCAGCCCCAGAGCAGCACGTAGTCCGGGCGGTTCTGGCGGATCTGCAGCCAGGTCGCCTTCTGCTCGACGCCAGGATGGGTCACCGGCAGCGCCGAGAAGGCGAAGCCGTGGCGCTTGGCGAGCTCTTCCAGGAGCGGGATCGGCTCCTTGCCATAGGGCGAGTCGTGATAGACGAGCGAAACCTTCTTGCCCTTAAGTTTGCCGTAGCCGCCTTCCTTCTGGGCGACGTAGTTCATGATGATGTCGGCTGCGGCCCAATAGGTGCCGAGCAACGGGAAGTTCCAGCCGAAGACGCTGCCGTCCTGGGACTCCGACCGGCCATAGCCCATGGTGATGAGCGGGATCTTGTCGCCGGGCGCTTTCTCGGTCAGCGCAAAGGTGATTCCGGTCGACAACGGGTCGACGACACCCGCACCCGTCGGGCCCTTGCCCTTGAGCCGGTCGTAGCACTCGACGCCGCGGTCGGTGGCATAGCCGGTCTCGCATTCTTCCTGCACGAGCCTGACGCCGTTGATGCCGCCGTCGCGCTCGTTCAGCATGTTGAGGTAGTCGGCATAGCCGTTGGCAAACGGCACGCCATTCGGCGCGTAGGGCCCGGTGCGATAGACCAGGCGAGGCAGGAACTGCTCATTCTGCGCCAGCGCCTCGCCGGCGCCTGCCGCCAACATCGCCGCAGCGCCGATCGCGCCCAGCGCTGCCGCTCTCAGTAGCTTCGTCCTCATGGTGTTCTCCCTTTTCCCTTAGGCATTGATCTTAAGGCTTTTGCCCGTCCGACACCCCCGATGCGCCGAGCATAGCATCCTCTCCCCTCAATGCGGGAAGGGCCAGAGGCGCAGCTTCTCCTTGCCCAGCGCCCACAGCCGGGCGAGGCCGTGGGGCTCGACGATCAGGAAGAAGACAATCAGCGCGCCGAAGATCATGAATTCCAGATGCGAGATCATCGCGGTCGAGATCGGTATCCCGAGCGCGGTCGGAATCTGGTTGAGCGCCAGCGGCACGATCAGGATGAAGGCGGCGCCGAAGAAGCAGCCGAGGATCGAGCCGAGCCCGCCGATGATCACCATAAAAAGGAGCGTGAACGACCGGTTGATGTCGAAGGCGAGCGGCTCCCACGAGCCGAGGTGAAGGAAGGCCCATAGCGCGCCGGCGATGCCGGCATAGAAAGACGAGACGGCGAAGGCGGAGAGCTTGGCGCGCAGCGGACGAATGCCGATGATCTCGGCGGCGATGTCCATGTCGCGGATCGCCATCCAGGAGCGGCCGACACGGCCACGCACGAGGTTCTTGGCGGCGAGCGCCATCACCGTAACGATGGCTAGGATCAGGTAGTAGCGCTCGGCCGGCGTGTCGATGGCGAAGCCGAAGAGACTGAGCGGCGGCGCATTGACCGAGCCTGAAGGCGTGTAGTTGGTGAACCACTTGATGCGGCTGAACATCCAATCCATGAAAAACTGTGCCGCCAGCGTCGCGACGGCAAGATAGAAGCCCTTGATGCGGAGGCTCGGAATGCCGAAGACGACGCCGACGAGCGCGGCGCAGCCTCCGGCCAGCAAGAAGACCACGAGCAGGTTGAGCTCGGGCATGCGGATGGCGAAGTTGTAGGCGGCATAGGCGCCGACCGCCATGAACCCGCCGGTGCCGAGCGAGACTTGGCCGCAGTATCCGGTCAGCAGGTTGAGCCCGATCGCCGCTAGCGCGTAGATGAGGAAGGGGATCAGGATCGAAGTGAAGAGATAGGGGCTCGCGGTCAGCGGGATCGCGAGATAGGCGGCCAGGAGGATGATCGCAACGCCGATGCGGTCCTGGCGGATCGGGAAGATCGCCTGGTCGTCCCCGTAGCTCGTCTTGAATTGTCCGGCCTCGCGGTAGAGCATTTCTCTAGACCCGCTCGATGATGCGTTCGCCGAACAGGCCCTGCGGGCGGACCAGCAGGAACAGGAGCGCCAGCATGTAGGCGAACCAGTTCTCGATGCCTCCGCCGAAGCTGGGGCCGATAAAGACCTCGGCCAGCTTCTCGCCGGCACCGATGATGAGGCCACCGATGATGGCGCCGGGAACCGAGGTGAAGCCGCCGAGGATCAGCACCGGCAGCGCCTTCAAAGCGACCAGCGAGATCGAGAACTGCACGCCGAGCGCCGAGCCCCAGACGATGCCGGCGACGAGCGCGACGATGCCCGAGGTCGACCAGACGATGACCCAGATATCGCGAAGCGGAATGCCGACCGACTGCGCCGCCTGGTGATCGTCGGCGACGGCCCTGAGCGCTCGGCCGATCCGCGTCTTCTGGAAGAAGACCGCGAGGACCGTCACCAGGATGCCGGCGATGACGGCGGCGACGAGGTCGAACTTGTTGACCAGCACGCCGCCCTCGAAGACCGATTCAAGGATGATCACCGGCTCCTTCGGCAGGCCGAGGTCGAGCGTGTAGATCTCGCTGCCCCAGATTGTCTGGCCGAAGCCGTCGACGAAATAGGATACGCCGATCGTTGCCATGAACAGGATGATGCCTTCCTGGTTCACCAACGGCCTCAGGACCAGGCGTTCGACCACAAGGGCGAAGACGATCATGATCCCGACGCTGACGAGGAGCGCGATCGGGATCGGCATCCACTCCATCAGGCGGACCAGGCTCAGCGCGGCGAACAGCACCATCGCGCCCTGGGCGAAGTTGAAGACGCCCGAGGCCTTGAAGATCAGGACGAATCCCAGCGCGACCAGGGCGTAGAGCACGCCCGCGAGGAAGCCGCCGAACAGAACCTCGATGAAGAAGCCCATGGCCTAGGCCGAGTCCGCGGCCACCCCCCACCCCAACCCACCCCCGCAAGGGGGGAGGGGGAATGAGGAGCGCGTTTCGTTCTCCCTCCCCCCTTGCGGGGGAGGGGAGGGGTGGGGGGTGAAGCAGATTTCTACGCGCATTAGTGCTGCACCCCGAGATAGGCGTCGATGACCGCCTGATTGCCACGCACCTCGTCGGGGGTACCGTCGGCAATCTTCTTGCCGTAGTCGAGGACGACGACGCGGTCGGAGATGTCCATGACTACGCCCATATCGTGCTCGATCAGCGCGATCGTCGTGCCGAACTCGTCATTGACGTCGAGGATGAAACGGCACATGTCCTCCTTCTCCTCGACATTCATCCCGGCCATCGGCTCGTCGAGCAGCAGGAGCTCGGGCTCCGCGGCGAGCGCGCGGCCGAGCTCGACGCGCTTCTGCAACCCGTAGGGAAGCCGGCCGACCGGCACCTTGCGGATCGACTGGATCTCGAGGAAATCGATGATCCGCTCGGCCGCGGCGCGATGCTCCATCTCCTCGCGCCGCGCCGGTCCCCAATACAGCGCCTGCCAGAACAGGTTCCGTTTCATCTTGAGGAGGCGGCCGGTCATGATGTTGTCGAGCGTCGACATGCCGCGGAACAGCGCAATGTTCTGGAAGGTGCGCGCGATGCCGCGGCTGGCCGCGTCATAAGGGCCGATATCGGTGCGGGCGATATCCTTGAAGATGATCTTGCCCTTCTGAGGGTGATAGAAGCCGTTGATCACGTTCAGCATCGAGCTCTTGCCGGCGCCGTTCGGGCCGATGATGGCGCGGATCTCGTGCTTCCTGATGTCGAAGCTGACGCCGCTCAGCGCGCGGACGCCGCCGAAGGAGAGGCTGATGTCCTCGACCTTCAGCAGCACATCCCCGATCCGGCGTCCGCCCGTGGCCGTCATGCCGGTTAGCTCGCCTTCTTCAGGACGTCGAGCGGATAGCGCTCGGCCTCGGCGATGCCCATATCGGCCTGGAGGCGGCCCTTGCGGCCGTCCTCGAAGGTGACCTCGGTCTCGATATGCGCGCGCGGGGCGCCGGAGAACAGCGCATCGACCAGCGGCAGGTAGCGATCCTGCACGAAGTTGCGTCGGACCTTGCGTGTGCGCGTGAGCTCGCCGTCATCGGCGTCGAGCTCCTTGTGGAGCACGAGGAAGCGCCTGATCTGCGATCCGACCAGCGTCGTCTCGCGCGAGAGGTCGCGGTTCACCTGCTCGACGCAGCCTTTGATCAGCTTGTAGACCTCGGGATGGGCCGCCAGCTCGGCATAGCCGCCATAGACGATGCCGTTGCGCTCGGCCCAGTTGCCGACCGCAGCGAGGTCGATGTTGATGAAGGCGGCGGCAAAGTCCTTCCCCGCACCGAAAGCGACGGCTTCCTTGATGTAGGGGAAGAATTTGAGCTTGTTCTCGAGATATTTGGGCGCGAACAGCGTGCCGTCGGCGAGCCTGCCGACATCCTTGGCGCGGTCGACGATGCGCAGATGGCCGTCGGCGCCGAAGAACCCGGCATCGCCGGTGCGGACCCAGCCATCGGGCGTCTTTGTCTCGGCCGTCGCCTTGTCGTTCTTGTAGTAGGCCTGAAACACCCCCGGGCTCTTGAACAGCACCTCGCCCGATTCCTCGATCTTGACCTCGACCTCAGGCCCCGGCGGGCCGACGGTATCGGGCCTTACCTCGCCGTCCGGCTGGATGCAGATGAAGACCGACGCTTCCGTCATGCCGTAGAGCTGCTTCACGTTGACGCCGAGCGAACGATAGAAGTCGAAGATGTCCGGGCCGATGGCTTCGCCCGCCGTGTAGGCGAGACGGATGCGCGAGAATCCCAGCGTGTTGCGCAAGGGCGCGTAGACCAGGAGATCGCCCAGGCGATAGAGAAGCCGGTCGAGGAGGGCCACCGGCTTCCCGTCGAGCAGTGCCGGGCCGGCACGCTTGGCGTGGTCCATGAACCGCTTGAAAAGCCAGCGCTTGATCGCGCCCGCATCCTCCATGCGGATCATCACCGTGGTCAGGATGTTTTCCCAGATCCGCGGCGGCGCGAAGAAGTAGGTCGGGCCGAGCTCGCGGAGATCGGTCATCACGGTGGCGCCCGATTCCGGGCAGCCGACGGCGAAGCCTGCGACATAGGATTGGCCGAGCGAGAAGATGTGGTCGCCGACCCAGGCCATCGGCAAATAGGCCAGCGTCTCCTCGTCCTCGGTGAGGTTGTCGAGCTCGCAGGCGTTGAGCGAGGTCACCAGCACGTTGGTGTGGGAGAGCACGACGCCTTTCGGCTGCCCCGTGGTGCCGGAGGTGTAGAGCATGACCGCAATGTCGCCGCCCTTGGTCTGCGACACCTCGCGCTCGAAGAAGCCGGGATCGCGCGCCAGCAGCACCGCGCCCATCTCCTGGACCTTGTCGAAGGAGAGCAGGAAGGGTTGCGTGTAGTGGCGCATGCCGCGCCCGTCCTCGAAGACGATGGTCTCGAGGTTCGGATGCGCGTCCTTGATCTGAAGGAGCTTGTCGACCTGCTCCTGGTCCTCGGCGACAGCGAAGCGGGCACCGGCATTGTCGATGACGAAGCCCATCTCGGCGGCGATCGCGTCCTGATAGACGGGCACCGGGGTGCAGCCGATCGCCTGCGCCGCGCACATGGTCCAGTAGAGGCGCGGTCGGTTGTCGCCGACGATGGCGATCTTGTCGCCGCGCCTGGCGCCGAGGGCCGAGAGGCCGGCGGCGAGCTTCCTGGTTTCCTCCAGGACCTGATCCCAGGTCCAGGTCTGCCAGATGCCGAGATCCTTCTCGCGGCTCGCCGGGCGGCCGGCGAAGTCCTTGGCGTTGGCGATCAGAACCTTGGGGAAGGTGTCGCAGCCGGCAAGCCGCGCGCGGGCGCGGCTCCGGCCGATCGCCGGCCGGCTCATGCTTGTGCGCTGGCTTCCATCCATGCCCGACGCCTCCTCGCCCCGCTCGGATGTGGATTCTTTATCTCCCGATCAGGGGTAAATCCTTGCTCCGACGGAGAAAAACTAATAGCGCGAGCGCCGATCAAGGGTCAAGACGGGGCCGCGTGCGAGAGGCCAATACCATAGCGGGATCGACATGTCGGCCGCACGGTGCCGATCGTCCATTGATAATTTGGGGCTGTCCCAGATAACTCGGTTATGGAGTTATCATGGGACGGATACGACGGAGCCGATTGGGGGTCTCGAAGCAGGATCGCCTGATCGAACATTT
>VGEN01000087.1 GCA_016869285.1 Alphaproteobacteria bacterium | reverse complement strand
CTAACTACCTCGCCGATGACTTCCAGGACGAGATCGAATTCCTCGGGATCGAAAGTTCGCCCGCCTTCGTGCGCCAGCCAGAGGGCAACGGCGTGGCGGAGAGGATCATCAAGACGCTGAAGGAGCAACTGCTATGGGTCCGGTACTTCCCGACCGTTGAGGCACTTCGCAAGGGGCTCGCCGAGTTCGCCGATCTCTATAACGCCTCGTGGCTGCGGGAGCGCCATGGGCACAAGACGCCCAATCAGATCAGGGCCGAACATAAGGCTCTTGCATCCGAAGCCGCCACGGAGTTCAAATTGGCAGCGTAACCGGCGCAGCGAACTGTCTCATAACCGTGCCCCGGTACAGGCTTTCCGTCCTTCGCCGCCTCGACCGCGACCGGGTTGGCGAAGAGATGGCGGACCTGGCCGTTGTCCGGCCGGTTATGGACGGCATAGGGTAGCCAGGTCTTCTCGTAGCCCTCAGGGAAGGCGATCCGCTTCGGATCGGCACCGGCCGATGCGAGCGGCAGAGCGACGAGGGCGAGCGCAAGCAGAATACGGGCAAACGGCATCCAAACCTCCTAAGCCGGTTTTCAGCCGGCCGTTGTTCGTGACGCCCCCGTCGGCAGCGAAGCTACGGAAAAGCGGCAGGCGAGAGGAGTCACATCCGCGTGCAGGCAAGACCGATTATCTATGGTGCGCGCTACAGCGTCTATGTTCGCGGCGTGCTGCTGGCGCTCGCCGAGAAGGGCGTCGCGCATGACGTCGTCGAGGTCGATGTCTTCGCGGAAGGCGGACCGCCGCGCGAGCACTTTGCGCGTCACCCCTTCGGAAAGATTCCGGCCTTCGCGCATGGCGACCTCCGCCTCTACGAGACGCCGGCGATCCTTCGCTATGTCTACGAGGCGTTCGAGGGGCCGTCGCTGCAGCCGGGCGACGTGCGTGAGCGCGCGCAGATGATTCAGGCGATCGCGATCCTCGACAACTACGCCTATCGCCCCTGGCTCTGGGACATCTATGTCGAGCGCGTGTCAATCCCGAAGCGCGGCGGCATCCCAGACGAACAGAAGATCGCCGAGGCGCTGCCGAAGGCGGAGCTCGCCGCGACCGCGCTCGAAGCCATTCTCGGCGATCGTTCCTTCGTCGCGGGCGAGGCGATCAGTCTCGCCGACCTGCATGCTGCGCCGATGCTCGGATATTTCGGGAAGGCCCCGGAAGGGGCTGCGCTGATCGAACGCCATGCGCGCCTGAAAGCGTGGTGGCGGAGGCTCTCGGAGCGGAAATCGGTAGCTGAAATCTGTGTGTGAGCGCGAGAAAAAACAGACAGGTCCGTCTGTAAGTTGATTTTTTCTCGCTAGCGCGTCAAAGTCAGCCCCGTAAGTCTCTATCTACGCGCTGGCAAGATAATCGTCTTTCTTTCCGATGGAGGCCTGATCAAGTAATAAAAAGTTGTTTTCTTGTGAATGTCGTCACGATTCGTAGAAAAGAGATTGCTGCGCCGCAATAGGATTACTTTGGCTGTCTTGTCAGGATAAGGGATTGGCGCTACCTCTTCTGCTGGCCGGATCGGGCTGAAAGCGGCCTCGCGGGGAGCACCATGGCAAAGACCAGGAAGGCGGAACGGGGCGGCGACGGCAAACCGGCCCCGGTAGCCGAATTGCTGAAATACTATCGGGACATGCTGCTGATCCGGCGTTTTGAGGAGCGGGCCGGGCAGCTCTACGGCATGGGCCTGATCGGCGGCTTCTGCCACCTCTATATCGGCCAGGAGGCCGTGGTCGTCGGCATGCAGGCGGCGATCACGCCCGCGGATGCCGTCATCACCTCCTATCGCGATCACGGCCACATGCTCGCTTGCGGCATGGACCCGCGCGGCGTCATGGCCGAGCTCACCGGCCGGATCGGCGGCTACTCGAAGGGCAAGGGCGGCTCGATGCATATGTTCAGCCGCGAGAAGAACTTCTTCGGCGGCCACGGCATCGTCGGTGCGCAGGTGCCGATCGGCACCGGCATCGCCTTCGCCCATCGCTACAACGGCGAGAAGCGCGTGTCCTTGACCTATCTCGGCGACGGTGCGGTCAACCAGGGCCAGGTCTACGAGAGCTTCAACATGGCGGCGCTTTGGAAGCTGCCTGTCATCTACGTCATTGAGAACAATAAGTACGCGATGGGCACCTCGGTCGAGCGCTCCGCCGCGGGCCAGGCGCTGGCCGAGCGCGGGGCGCCCTACGGCATTCCGGGCGAGCAGGTCGACGGCATGGATGTGCTCGCGGTCAAGGAAGCGGCCGAGCGCGCCGTCGCGCGGGCCAAGGCCGGCGAGGGGCCGACCATCCTCGAGGTCATGACCTATCGCTATCGCGGGCACTCGATGTCCGATCCGGCCAAATATCGGACCAAGGAGGAGGTCGACAAGATGCGCACCGAGCGCGATCCGATCAACCTCGTGCGCGACATGCTGCTGGCCCAGGGCAAGAGCGAGGACGATCTCAAGAAGATCGACAAGGAGATCCGCGACATCGTTGCCGACTCCGCCGACTTCGCGCAGACCAGCCCCGAACCGCCGGAGTCCGAGCTCTACACCGACATCCTGGTCGAGGCCTGAGCCATGCCCATCGACATCCTGATGCCGGCGCTCTCGCCGACCATGACCGAGGGCAAGATTGCCCGCTGGCTGAAATCCGTCGGCGACAATGTGAGGTCCGGTGACGTGCTCGCCGAGATCGAGACCGACAAGGCGACGATGGAAGTCGAGGCCGTCGACGAAGGTCGGCTCGACAAGATCCTCGTGCCCGAAGGCACCGAAGGCGTGAAGGTCAATACGCCGATCGCGCGTCTTGCCGGCGATGGCGATGCCAAGGCCGCGCCGGAGCCGACGCCGAAAGCGGCGGCGAAACCCGCCGCGGTCGCACCTGCTCCTGCGGCACCGAAGGCGGCCGCGCCGGCCGAGAAGGAATATGCCGGGCCGACCGCCGCCATGACGGTGCGCGAGGCGCTGCGCGATGCGATGGCCGAGGAGATGCGGCGCGATCCCAAGGTCTTCCTGATGGGCGAGGAGGTCGCGCAATACCAGGGCGCCTACAAGATCAGCCAGGGCCTGCTGCAGGAATTCGGCGACCATCGCGTCATCGACACGCCGATCACCGAGCAGGGCTTCGCGGGCTTGGCCGTCGGTGCCGCCTTCATGGGCTTGCGGCCGATCGTCGAGTTCATGACCTTCAATTTCTCGATGCAGGCGATCGACCAGATCATCAACTCGGCCGCCAAGACGCTCTATATGTCGGGCGGCCAGATGGGCTGCCCGGTGGTCTTCCGCGGGCCGAACGGTGCGGCCGCGCGTGTGGCTGCTCAGCACAGCCAGGACTACTCCTCCTGGTATGCGCATTGCCCAGGCCTCAAGGTCGTCGCGCCCTACACGGCGGGGGATGCCAAGGGCCTGCTCAAGTCGGCGATCCGCGATCCGAACCCGATCATCTTCCTCGAGAACGAGGTTCTCTACGGCCATTCCTTCGAGGTTCCGAGCGAGGGCGATCACATCGTCCCGATCGGCAAGGCGCGCATTGCACGAGCCGGCGAGCACGTCACCATCACCGCTTTCTCGCTGATGATGAAGTACGCGCTCGAGGCAGCGGAGATGCTGGCGGCCGAAGGCATCTCGGCCGAGGTGATCGATCTGCGCACGCTTAGGCCGCTCGACACCGAGACCATCGTCGCCTCGGTCAGGAAGACCAACCGCTTCGTCTCGGTCGAGGAGGGGTGGCCCTATGCCGGCATCGGCTCGGAGCTGATCTCGGTGCTGATGGAGCAGGCCTTCGACCATCTCGACGCGCCGCCGGTGCGCGTGACCGGGCTCGACGTGCCGATGCCCTACGCCGCGAACCTGGAGAAGCTGACCTTGCCGTCGCCGGCGAGGATCGCCGAGGCCGCCAAAACCGTCTGCTACCGGTCGTAGAGGGGCTCGACACATGCCGATCAACATCCTGATGCCTGCCCTCTCGCCGACCATGACCGAGGGCAATCTCGCCAAGTGGCACAAGAAGCCGGGCGACAAGGTCGCGGCCGGCGACGTTATC
The DNA here is from genome assembly GCA_016869285.1 of Alphaproteobacteria bacterium. Lineage (GTDB taxonomy): Bacteria > Pseudomonadota > Alphaproteobacteria > SHVZ01 > SHVZ01 > SHVZ01. The sequence goes on along the minus strand of VGEN01000087.1, from coordinate 14,752 downwards.
GCCGAGATCGAGACCGACAAGGCGACCATGGAGGTCGAGGCCGTCGACGAAGGCACGCTCGGCCAGATCCTGGTTGCCGAAGGCACGCAAGGCGTGAAGGTCAACGACGTGATCGCGGTTCTGCTCGGCGATGGCGAGAAGGCCGGCGCTGCGCCGGCGCCGAAGGTGGCGGCCGCGCCTGCCGCTGCTCCGTCTCCGGCGCCCGCCGCCGCATCGAAGCCGATGGCGGCGTCGCCGACCTCGGTGGCGCCGAGCTCGCGCATCTTCGTCTCGCCCTTGGCCAAGCGCATGGCGGAGCAGGCGGGGCTCGACCTTGGCGCGCTGAAGGGCTCGGGTCCCGGCGGCCGCATCGTCAAGGCCGATATCGAGGCGGCCGTTACCGGCGGCGTACCGCGTGCAGTCGCCGCGCCGCAGGCACCGTCACCGAGGGCGGCGCCGATGCCGGCTGCGCATGCCGAGATGCCGGGCATGCCTGCTTACGAGGAGTTCGCGAACAACAACATCCGCAAGGTCGTCGCGCGCCGGCTTGCCGAGTCGAAGCAGCAGGCGCCGCATTTCTACCTGTCGCTCGACTGCCAGATCGATGCGCTCCTGAAGCTGCGCACCGACCTCAACGCGCGCGCGGAGAAGGACGGCGTCAAGCTCTCGGTCAACGACCTCGTGATCAAGGCGGCGGCGCTGGCGCTGCGCAAGGTGCCGGCGGCGAATGCCTCCTACACCGAGGCCGCGATCCGCCGCTACCGGACGGTCGACATTTCCGTCGCCGTCGCCATTCCCGACGGCTTGATCACGCCGATCGTGAGGAACGCCGATCTGAAAGGGTTGGCGGCGATCTCTTCGGAGATGAAGGATCTCGCGGCGCGCGCGCGCGCCGGCAAGCTCAAGCCCGAGGAGTTCCAGGGTGGCACCTTCTCGATCTCGAACCTCGGCATGTACGGCATCCGCGAGTTCGCCGCCGTGATCAATCCGCCACAGGGCGCCATCCTCGCGGTCGGCGCCGGCGAGCAGCGTCCGATCGTCCGCGACGGCGCGCTCGCCATCGCCACGGTGATGACCGTGACGCTCTCGGTCGACCACCGTGTCGTCGACGGCGCCGTCGGCGCCGAGTATCTGGCAGCCTTCAAGAAGCTGATCGAAGATCCGATGAGCATGATGCTGTGAGTGTGCGGCTCGGGTGAGTTAACTTGATGATCGCTTCCCCTCGCCCGGCTCGCTCCGCTCGCCACCCTCTCCCCCAAGGAGAGGGTTGGGGGCACTCCAGTCAGCCCTCTCCTTGGGGGAGAGGGCGCGAGCGCAGCGAGCGGGTGAGGGGAAGCGGTGCGTATCGCTCGGCGACTCCGCATCAGCGCGACCGATGCCGAGCAAGTGCTTTGGAAGGCTCTTCGTAAGCGGCAGCTCGACGGACTCAAGTTCAGACGACAGCACCCGATCGGACCCTACATCTTGGACTTCATGTGCGAAGAACGACGTCTGGCGGTTGAACTCGATGGCGGCCAGCACACGGTCGAAAAGGATGCCGCGCGCACGGCATGGCTCGCCGATCGCGGCATCCGCATGGTCAGGTTCTGGAACAATGATGTGTTGAGCAACCTGCCGGGCGTGATCGAGACGATCCGACGAGAAGCGGGCCAGGGAGAAGAAGCAGCATGACCGACACCAGCTTCGATGTGATCGTCGTCGGCGGCGGGCCGGGCGGCTATGTGGCGGCCATCCGTGCGGCCCAGCTCAAGCTGAAGACGGCTGTGGTCGAGCGCGAGCATCTGGGCGGCATCTGCCTCAACTGGGGCTGCATCCCGACCAAGGCGCTGCTGCGCTCGTCCGAGATCTGGCAGCTCCTCAAGCACGCCGATCACTACGGCTTCACCGTGCAAAATCCGAGCTTCGATCTGGGCAAGATCGTCAAGCGCTCGCGCACCGTGGCAGGCCAGCTCTCGGCCGGCGTCAAAGGCCTGATGAAGAAGCACAAGATCACGGTCTTCGACGGGCATGGCGCGCTCGACGGCGTTGCCGGCGGGCTGCGCAAGGTCAGGGTCGCCAAGGACGGCAAGCCGGTTGCGGACATCGCGGGCAAGCATGTGATCCTCGCCACCGGTGCCCGCGCGCGGACTCTTCCCGGCCTCGAGCCCGACGGCAAGCTGGTCTGGTCGTACAAGGAGGCAATGGTCCCGGAAGCTATGCCGAAGTCGCTGCTGGTCGTCGGATCGGGCGCGATCGGCATCGAGTTTGCCTCCTTCTATCGCACGCTCGGCGCCGAAGTGACCGTCGTCGAGGTCATGGACCGGATTCTCCCGGTCGAGGACGAGGAGATCTCAGCCTTCGCCCGGAAGGCCTTCGAGAAGCAGGGCATGAAGATTATGACCGGCGCGACGGTAAAGGCGCTGAAGAAGGGCGCCGGCAGCGTCACCGCCACGGTCGAGGCCGGCGGCAAGTCGCAGGACATCACCGTCGAGCGCGTCATCCTTGCCGTCGGCATCGTCGGCAATGTCGAGAAGATCGGCCTCGAAGGCACCAAGGTGAAGGTCGAGAAGACCCATGTCGTGACCGACGGGCTGTTCCGGACCGGCGAGCCCGGCGTCTACGCGATCGGCGACCTCGTCGGCGCCCCCTGGCTCGCGCACAAGGCGATGCATGAGGGCGTGGTCTGCGTCGAGGCCATCGCCGGGCTCCATCCGCACGAGATGGACACCTCTAACATCCCGGGCTGCACCTACTGCACGCCGCAGGTGGCGTCGGTCGGCCTGACCGAGGCCAAGGCCAAGGCCGAGGGCCGGCAGGTGCGGGTCGGGCGCTTCCCCTATGTCGGCAACGGCAAGGCGATCGCGCTCGGCGAGACCCAGGGCCTGATCAAGACAGTGTTCGATGCCAGGACCGGCGAGCTGCTCGGCGCGCATATGATCGGGGCGGAAGTGACCGAGCTGATCCAGGGCTACACCATTGCCAAGACCATGGAGACGACCGAGAGGGAGCTGATGGGAACGGTTTTCCCGCACCCGACCCTCTCGGAGATGATGCACGAGGCCGTGCTTGACGCTTACGGGCAGGTCCTACACATCTAGCCCATGACGACAATCCGTCACCCTGAGAAGGCGCACCGGCCGGACAACCCGGTCAAGCGCAAGCCCGACTGGATCCGGGTCAAGGCGCCCGTCAGCCGCGAGTATCACCAGACCCGCGAGCTGATGCGGCGGCTCAAGCTCAACACGGTCTGCGAGGAAGCAGCCTGCCCGAATATCGGCGAGTGCTGGGCGAAGAAGCACGCGACGGTGATGATCCTGGGCTCGGTCTGCACACGTGCCTGCAGCTTCTGCAACGTCGCGACCGGCCGCCCCGACCGGCTCGACCCGCATGAGCCCGAGCATGTTGCCGAGGCGGTGGCGGGACTCGGCCTCTCGCATGTGGTCGTCACCTCCGTCGACCGCGACGATCTCGAGGATGGCGGCGCCGAGCACTTCGCGCGCACCATCCGCGCGATCCGCGCTGCGGCGCCGGCCACGACCATCGAGGTGCTGACGCCGGACTTCCTCAAGAAGCAAGGCGCGGTCGAGATCGTCGTCGAGGCCGGTCCCGACGTCTACAACCACAATCTCGAGACGGTGCCGCGGCTCTATCCCGAGGTCCGGCCGGGTGCCCGATATTTCGCCTCGCTGCGCCTGCTCGACCGGGTCAAGGAGCTGAACCCGGCGATGTTCACCAAGTCCGGGCTCATGGTGGGCCTGGGCGAGGCGAAGGAGGAGGTCCATCAGGTGATGGACGATCTCCGCGCCGCCAATGTCGACTTCCTGACCATCGGCCAGTATCTGCAGCCGACGCCGAAGCACCACGCCGTCGCCGGTTTCGTCACGCCGGACGAGTTCGCGGCCTATGCCGCCATGGCGATGGGGAAGGGCTTCCTCCTGGTCTCGGCCTCGCCGCTGACGCGCTCCTCGCATCACGCCGGCGAGGATTTCGCGCGGCTGCGCGAGGCGCGCCGGGCGCGGCTCTCAGCCGCCGAATAAGGGGGATGTCGACCCACGCCGAGAAGCGGCTTCTGCCCTACACGCCGGAGCAGCTTTTCGCCCTGGTCGCCGAGGTCGAGCGCTATCCCGAGTTTCTTCCCTGGTGCGTCGCCGCGCGTATCCGCAAGCGCGAGGGCAATACCTTCTGGGCCGACCTCGTCATCGGCTTCAAGATGGTCCGGGAACGCTTCACCTCGCAGGTGAGGCTGAATCCCGAGGAACGGCGTATCGACGTTGCCTATACCGAAGGCCCGTTCAAGCACCTCAACAACCACTGGATCTTCAATCCGGCGCCGAACGGCCAGTGCGAGATCGACTTCTATGTCGACTTCGAGTTCAAGAACCGCATGCTGCAGGGCCTGATGCATGTGCTGTTCGACGAGGCTGTGCGGCGTATGGTCAACGCCTTCGAGGCGCGCGCCAGGTCGCTCTACGGCACCTCATCGCCCGCGGCCTGACGCAGCATCGCGAAGGCGCATTCGACGGTCGCGATGCGGACCTCGCGCCGGTCGCCGGGAAAGACGTGACGCTCGGCCCATGTCCGGCCGCCGCGCTTGGCTACTGCGAGATGGACGAGGCCGACCGGCTTGCTCGGCGTAGCGCCGCCAGGTCCCGCGATGCCGGTAACGGCGATCGCGAGCTCCGCTTTGCTCCTTGAGATCGCGCCCTCGGCCATCGCGCGCGCGACCTCTTCGCTGACTGCGCCATGCGCCGCAATCAGGGGGGCAGGAACGTTCAGGAGATCGGTCTTCGCCTCGTTCGAATAGGTGACGAAGCCGCGATCGACGACATCCGAGGACCCGGCGATCTCGGTCAGGCTGGCGGCGATCAGGCCGCCGGTGCAGCTCTCCGCGGTCGCGACGCGAAGGCCGCGCAGTCGCAGGTACGCCAGAAGATCCCTGGCGAGAGGGTCGAGATCAATCACCGGCCGATCGCCAGCAGTACGAGCCACGCGCCGGCCGCCGCGTAGGGGACGGCAAGAAGGTCGTCAGCCATGACGCCGAGCGCACCGTCGAGATTGCGATCGGCCCAGCCTACCGGCCAGGGCTTTGCGATGTCGACGATGCGGAAGGCGATGAAGCCGAGAAGATAGGCAAGCATTTCCTGCGGCAAGACCGCGAGGACAAGCCACTGCGCGCAAACCTCGTCGATGACGATCTCGGGCGGATCGGCGACGATGCCGGCGTCGAGGGATCGCGCGACCGCCCAGGCGCCGACGGCGGTCAGGATGGCTGCACCAAGGAATGAAACCAAGGCGCCGAAGGGAGCGATAAGCCAGGCGATCGGCAGGGCCAGCGCCGAGCCCCAGGTGCCGGGCGCGAGGGGAGCAAGGCCGATGCCGAGGCCGGTCGCGATGAGGCGAGGCGGCGTCACAGAATCACCGTCGCCGCGGCCTGGACGGCGATGCCTTCTTGGCGGCCGGTGAAGCCGAGTCCCTCGGTTGTCGTCGCCTTGACGCTGACCCGGTTAAGATCGACGGCGAGGATCGCCGCGATCGCGGCGCGCATCGTGTCCCGATGCGGGCTGACTTTCGGGCGTTCGCAGATCACCGTCACGTCCACATGGACGATCCGTCCGCCTCGCGCCGCGACGAGGCCCGCGGCATGGGAGAGGAAGCCGCTTGAGGCGCCGCCGCGCCAGCGAGGATCGGACGATGGGAAGTGCTCGCCGATGTCGCCGGCGCCGATCGCGCCCAGAATCGCGTCGGTCAGCGCATGAAGTCCGACATCGGCATCGGAGTGGCCGACGAGGCCGCGATCATGCGGAACGCGTACGCCGCAAAGCCACACATGGTCGCCGGGACCGAAGCGGTGGACGTCGAAGCCGGTCCCGGTGCGCGTCTCCCCCGCAAGGCGTCGCGCGCGCTCCAGATCATCGGCCGTGGTTATTTTGAAGGCGGCTTCGTCGCCGGGAACCATGGCGACCGAGATCCCCGCGGCCTCGGCAACGGCCGCATCGTCGGTGAGCTCAGCGCCGGCGAAGCGGCGATGGGCATCGAGGATCTCGGGGAATCGGAAACCCTGCGGCGTTTGTGCTCGATAGAGCCCGGTGCGGGGGAGGGTGCCGGTCACGCGACCGTCTTCGCCCCGCTTCAGGGTATCGGCGACGGCGAGAGCGGGGATCGCTCCGGCGCTCGCGGTCAGCGCCTCGATCACGCGTCCGACTACGGCGGGCGGCGTCAGCGGCCGCGCGGCGTCATGGATCAGCACCAGATCCGGAGGATCGGCGGCCAGTCTCTCTAGGCCGAGCCGGACGGACTCTTGGCGTGTCGTACCGCCCGATACCGGCGGCGCCAGGCGAAGCGACGCCGTTGCCTCGGCATAGCGGGCTCGATCGTCGTCATGGATGACGGCCAGCACGCGATCGACACGCGGATGGCTTGCGAAGAGCGCCAGGCTTCGCGTCAGCACGCTGACGCCGCCGATCCGGCGATATTGCTTCGGATCGTCGCCGCCGAGCCGCTGCCCGCGTCCTGCCGCCATGACCAGGGCGGCCACTCGCGCCTCGTTCATGCGGGCGACAACGGGAAATGAGGGCGGATGGCGGTGCCGCGACCCCTCTCGCTGTCGATCTCGAGACGGCCGCCATGCAGCTCGACGAAAGCCTTGGCCAGCGGCAGACCAAGGCCTGTGCCCTCGGGCGCGCGCTTGGCCGCCGAGGCGACGCGGCCGAAGGGCTTCAACGCTGTTGCGATCTCCTCCTCGGTCATCCCGGCGCCTGTGTCGCTGATCGACACCACGGTCATGCCCTCGGCGATCCTGGCGGCAATGCGGATCGTGCCGCCGGGCAGCGTGAACTTGATCGCGTTGCTGAGGATGTTGACGAGCGCCTGCTTGGCTAGCCGGCGATCGGCCCAGAGCGGCAGCTCGTCAACATCGGCTTCGAGGCGCAGATGGGCAGCCTCGGCCTGGGTCGAGATCAGCTTCACCGACTCCAGCACCAAGCGCTTCAGCGAGTTGCGCTGCGGCTCGATCGTCATACGCCCGGCCTCGACCTTGGCGAGATCGAGGATCTGATTGATCACCTGCAGGAGATGGCTGCCAGCGGCGTAAATGTCCTCGGCATATGCGGCACGACGCTCGTCGTCGAGCTCGCCGAAACGCCGGCTCCGCATCATGTCCGAGAATCCGATGATCGCATTCAGCGGTGTGCGCAGCTCGTGGCTCACCTGGGCAAGGAAGCGCGACTTTGCCCGGCTTGCCGACTCCGCTTCGAGCCGCGCCAGATCGAGCTTTTGCGTCAGATCTTCGAGGCGACGGGCGTACTCGGCCTGCTCGGCCTCGCGCGCCTTGATCGGTGTGATGTCGGTGCGTGTCCACAGGATGCTGCCGTCGGCGAGGACGCGGTTGCTCGACAGCATCCAGCCGCCTGCCGCGCGATGATGCTCGTAGGTCGTGTTCTGTTGGTAGCGCTCGAGCCAGTCGCGGATCGCGTCCTCGTCTGACTGGTCCGGCCGCTTCTGCAACGCGCCGCGCCCAACCGCAGCGGTCACGAACTCCGTCAACGGCAGGCCGACCTTGAGGATGTCGGCGACGCCGGGAACCAGGCGGGAGTAGGCGGCATTCCAAATAATCAACCGGCAGTCCCGATCCCAGAGGACGAAGCCGTCGGTCGAATTGTCGAGCGCGTCGGCCAGGAGGCGCGTCGCCTCGATCGCTTCCGAGCGGCTGACCTGAAGATCCTCCTCGGCGCGAAGACGGTCGCTGATATCCGTGTAGACGCGGACGACGCCGCCATCGGCAAGCGGGCGCTGATGCACCTCGACCGTTCGGTGGTCCCGGATAGACAGCCGGTAGACGCGTGCGGCGAAGTGGTTGGGATCGGACAGATCCCGCTCGATCCGCTGCGACAGCTGCGGCTCGATCATGCCGGAGCGAGCGTAGAGTCGTCGTATGACCTCGCGATAGGGAATACCGACCGGGTGCTCATCGCGCGTCAAGCCGAACCAGTCGAGCGCCGTCTGGTTCGCCGTCACCACGCGATGGGCGCCGTCGATCATGACGATGCCCTGATCCATGTTCTCGAGCACGGTCTGGAGCGCTATCTGCCGCTCGGCGAGCGCCTCCTCGCGCGTCCGGCCCGCCGTTACGTCAGTGACGAAGGTGGCAACGCCGCCGCCCGCGATCGGTGTCCGGCGGAAATGGAGCCAGGTGCCGTCGACGGTACGTCGTTCCCACTCTCGCACCCGGTCGGTGCCGAACTCTTTCAGCCGGCGGCGAGCTTCGGCGACCGGATCGACGTTGCCGAAATCGCCGCGACTGGCTTGCCAGAGCAGTACATCGTGGAGCGGGGTGCTGAGGCGCCCGAACTTCGCGGGAAGCTCGAGCAGCTTGAGCCAGCGATCGTTCCATAGGATCAGGCGCCGCTCGCCGTCGTAGACGCTGATCCCCTGCTCGCTGTGCTCCAGAACGACGCGAAGCAGGCCTGCGTCGAGAAGCTCGGCAACGCCGTTGGCAAGGGCTGGAGCGACCGGGGTCATGAGGTCGACTCAACCTAACAAAGCTGCTCGAAAGAGAGAACTTATTAACCATTCCTTGCTATGCTTCGATCGTGAGCCTGAGCCACTCCGCGACCGCGCCGGCAGAGCGCCAGGCGGCGGCGGGTCTGACGGCGGCACCGCCGGACGGATTCGAAGCGAAGGCTGCCAAGCTTCTTGGCCGGCGAGAGCCGGTGACGGCAGGCAGACTGCATTTCACAGGTATTGCAGCTATCAAGGAGACGCTCGGCGAAGCCTGGCCGGACATGGCAATCGGGGCCGAGGCGCTGCTGCGTTGCGCCGTCGAGCGGCGACTCTCGCCCTCCGACCTCTTTTGCAAAAGCGAGAATCTCGACATCGTCTTCTTCCTACCCGGGCTTGCGCCGCAGGAGGCGCGCGTCAAGTGCGCTCAGCTCGGCGAGGAGCTGGCCAAGATCCTCACCGATGAGCTTCGCAGCGATGTCCGGGTTGAGGCTAGTGCCGCTGCCGTCGACTCGAAGGCGCTGCTCGATGTCATCCATCGGGGCGGTGATCTGGCCCAGGTCATTGTCGGCGAGATCGACAAGACCCCGCAGAACGTCGGGAGGGCCGCCTCTCCGCTCGCTAGGCTGGATCAGGTTCGTTTCCTGTTCCGTCCGATCTGGGATGTGAAGCGCAATATCGTCTTCAACTTTCTCTGCGTACCGGTGATCAGGGCTGCTGGGGACCGGATCGTCTCCGGGGAGGCTGCGATCGATGGCCTCGATGATCGCCACGTCCGAATGGACTACGACCTCCGCCTGCTCAAGCGCGTCGTCGAAGAGCTCACGCGGGTTGAGGCGCAGGACCGGCGCCTGCTCTTCACCATCCCTGTCCATGTCGACACGGTGAGCTCCACGGCCTTCCGGACCGAGTACGTCAAGCTCTGGCGCACGGTCTCCTTGAGCCTCCAGCGCCTCGCCATCTTCGACCTGGTCGGCGGCTCCGACGGCTTCCCGCAAAGCCGGCTGATCGAGATCCTGCCGAGCCTCAAGCCGGTTTCCCGCGCTGTCGTCCTCCGGATGCCGCTCTCAGCCGCGCAGTCGCTTCGTCGCTTCGCCCATGTCGGGCTGCACGCGATCTCCACCGAGGTTCCTTCGGGCCGGGAGGAACGGAGAGGCCAGGAGTTCGAGAAGTTCGTCATTGCCGCCGAGAAAGCGTACCTGCTTACATACCTTCATGGGATTGGGACAGGCAGTCTCGCGATCGCGGCGGCCGGCGCCGGCTTCAGCTTCATTGACGGCCCGGCGATCGGCACGGCCGAGGCGAACCCAAAGGGAGCGCTTCGCTTCACCATGGAAGACCTCCGCGACAAGCGCTGAGCCTCATGCAACCCCTTAGGCTGCGGCTTCGTCCGACTCTGGCCGGTTGGCGTGGCCTTGCCGTCATTTTTCTTTCCATGGCCGCCGCGCTCTCCGGAGCCTTTCTCCTCACTCTGATTCTGAACGGAGGCGCGCTCGGCTGGCCGTGGACGATGCGGGCATTGCTCGGCCTCGCATCGATCGGCATCCTGGCCGGCTCGGCCGCGGCTGCCGGATGGCTCGTCCTTTCGGGCCGTCACGCGCAGTCATTCGAGCGGTTGACGCAGGCGGCGCAGAGGATGACCCGCGGCGCCACGATCGTGCAGATCGGTCCCGACTACGCTCAGGGCGAGGTTGGCATCGTCGAACGCGCCTTCGACGCGATGGTCGAAACGACCGTGCATCAGAAGACCGAGATCGAGGAATCGCGCCAGATCCTCGAGGAGGTCGTGAGCAGCCTCGGCGAGGGGTTGGCGCTCTACGATCCGGACGGACGATTCATCTTCTGTAACCCGCGGTACTACGAGCTGTTCCCGTCGGTCCGTGACCTTCTGGTCCCGGGTGTCTGGATCGATGACATCCTTGGCACCTATGTCGAACGGACCGCGGCAGGCGAAAGCCCCGAGAGCCGGGCCGACACCGCGGCAGCGCTCCTGGCCGGTTTCCACGAGCGCGAGAAGAACCAGGTTCGCCGGCACGGCGGCCTCTGGCTGCGCAGCTCGCACTTCATCACCGCGAACGGCGGCACGGTGGTTGCGGTCGCCGACGTTTCGGAGCGTGTCCGGCGCGAGCTCGACCTCCTGGAGGCGATCGACGAGCTCAGGCTCTCCGAAGATCGCTTCCGTGCGCTCGCCGAGACGGTGCCGGCCGGCATCTACCGTATGGATTCCTCCGGCCTTCTCGTCTTCGCCAACGAGGTCTGGCGCCGCATCACCGGGTTGACCAACGAGGCGGAGGCGGCGACGTCCTGGCGGGCGGCTGTGCATCCGGAGGATGCCGGACGGATTGCCAAGGCATGGATCGAAGCCGTCCAGCACGGCCGCGAGCTCCGCCAGGAATATCGCATTCGCCGGCCCGACGGCGACGTTCGCTTGGTCGCCGATACCGCCGCGCCGGAGCTCGACCGCGACGGAGACCTCGTCGGCTTCGTCGGAACGCTCACCGATGTGACCGAGACACGCGAGATCGAGGCGCGTCTAGAGACAACCCGACGGCTTGAGGCGCTGGGCCAGCTCTCGGGCGGCGTCGCCCATGACTTCAACAATCTGCTGATGATCATCCTCGGCAATGCCGAAATGCTGGAGGACATGGCCGCGCGCGGTGAGATCGAGACCGAACGCCTGCAACGGATGGCCCGGACGATCCTCAGCACGGCCGAGCGCGGGACCAAACTGACGCAAAGCATGCTGGGCTTTGCCCGCCGCCGATCGGTTCAGCCGGAGAAAGTGGCGGTCCATAGCCGGCTCAAAGCCATCGGCGCGCTGCTGACCCGCAATCTCGGCGGCAAGATCGAGCTTGAATTCGATCTTGCGGCACCCCGCGACCACGTCATGATCGACCCGGCGCAGCTTGAGAACGCCGCCATCAACATTGCGCTCAACGCCCGCGACGCGATGACCGATGGCGGGCGGATCGTGATCTCGACCCGCATTCTCACGCTCGCCCAGGAAGAGGCGGCGAAGCGCGACCTGGCACCGGGGGACTACCTCGCGATTGCGATCGCCGACACCGGAGCGGGGATGACGCAAGAGGTCGCCGCGAGGGCCGTCGAGCCCTTCTTCACCACCAAGCGGGACAAAAAGGCGGCCGGCCTCGGCTTGAGTCTCGTCTATGGTGCGGTGAAACAGGCTGGAGGAGAACTCAGGATCGATACAGAGGTTGGGCGCGGCACGACCGTCACCTTCATGTTGCCTCTGGTTTCGGAGTCCGACGATGCGCTGTCGGGCCGGTCGAACGGGTCAACGAAGGCGGCCGCGAGCGCGCTTGCGCGTCTACGCGTGCTGGTCATCGACGATGATGCGCCGGTGCTCTCGGTGATGACCGCGCAGCTCCGCAGGCTCGGTTGCGAGACGGTCGGCGCGAGCTCTGCCGAGGACGCGCTTGATGTGCTCGAGACCGATCCCCGCTTCGATCTGATGCTGAGCGACATCGATCTCGGTGCCGGCCGGGACGGCTATGCCCTCGCACGAGAAGTACGCCTTCTGCGTCCGGATCTGAAAGTGCTGCTGACGACCGGCAGGCTTGTTGAACGCAGCGAGGACGGCAGCCCTCCGGTACTGCCGAAGCCATTTACCCAGCACGAACTGGAAGAAAAGTTGCGCGAGGTGCTTGGCCCGGGCTAGCGCCGCGTGACGACGGAGGCGGCGAGGACGTAGCCCGCGCCGTAAACGGTCTTGATCAGCGACGGTTCGCGCGGGTTGTCCTCGATCTTGCGTCTGAGCTTGCCAACCATGACGTCGATGCTGCGGTCGAGCGGTCCGGCCGAGCGGTTTCTCGTCATGTCGAGGAGCTGATCGCGCGACAGCACCCGCTGAGCATGGAGCGCCAGCACACGCAGCAGCTCGAATTCCGCAGCCGAGAGGCTGATGGCGGAACCGCCCGAGCGGACCAGGCGACGGCGGCCGCAATCGAGGGTCCAATCGGCGAAGGCGAGGATGGTGTCGTTGGCTGCGGGAAGCATTCTAGAATCCGGCGATGTCCGCCGAAGCACGCTTCGGATGCGTGCGAGGAGCTCGCGCAGATGGACCGGCTTGCCGAGATAGTCGTCGGCGCCGATCTCGAGCCCGACGACCCGATCGACCGGGTCGCCGCGGCCGGTCAGGATGACGATGCCGACCCGCGAGGTCGAACGAATGTGGCGGGTGAGATCGAGGCCGCTCTCGTCCGGAAGCCCCAGATCGACGACAACGAGGTCGAAACCGCCGCGTGCCAGGTGGCGCCTTGCCGCGGCCCCGTCGGCGGCTCGCGCGACCTCGATTCCTTGCTCGGTCAGGTAGTCGCCGATAGTTACGGCGAGATCCAGGTCATCCTCAACCAGCAGAATTCTAGGACGCCTGGCATCAAGAGCGGTCATGGCGGTCTGGCTGTTCGGTGCCCGCGGGAACTCCCCGCCGGCGGAACGATACCCGAAGTTGCATGACATTACACTCCGGACATTCCGGCTCAGCGTCTCGGGTCCGCCGGACGCTCAGATCTCGAACTTGATCCCCTGCGCCAGCGGCAGGTCGCGGGAATAGTTGATCGTGTTGGTGGCCCGGCGCATGTAGCCCTTCCACGCATCCGATCCCGACTCGCGGCCGCCGCCGGTTTCCTTCTCGCCTCCGAACGCGCCGCCGATCTCAGCGCCTGACGGGCCGATATTGACGTTGGCGATGCCGCAGTCGCTGCCCAGCGCCGAGACGAACATCTCCGCCTCGCGGACATCGGTGGTGAAGGCGCTCGAAGCCAGGCCCTGCGGCACGTCGTTGTTGAGTCGGATGGCCTCGTCGAACTCGCGGTATTTGAGCGTGTAGAGGATCGGCGCGAAGGTTTCCTGGCGCACCGTGTCGGTCTGTTTGGGCATGGCGGCCAAAGCGGGCCGCACATAGTAGCCGCCGGGGAACCCGTTCTCGAGCTGGCGCTCGCCGCCGGAAACCCTGCCGCCTTCGGAACTCGCTTTGGCCAGCGCCGCCTGCATGCCGTCGAAGGCCGCCTTGTCGATCAGCGGACCGACAAGGGTGCCCGGTTCGCGCGGATCGCCGATGCGCACCGACGCATAGGCCTTGGCGAGACGCTCGACCAACCCGTCATGCAGCGACTCGTGCACGATCAACCGACGGAGCGTCGTGCAGCGCTGCCCGGCGGTGCCGACCGCCGAGAACAGGATCGCGCGCACCGCGAGCTCCCGGTCGGCCGAGGGCGCGACGATCATCGCGTTGTTGCCGCCGAGCTCGAGGATCGAGCGGCCGAGCCGGCGTGCCACCATCTCGGCGACGAGTTTGCCCATGCGGGTCGAGCCGGTGGCGCTGACGAGCGGAACCTTGCGGCTCTCGACCATCGCCTTGCCGACATCGGCGCCGCCGAACAGCAGCGTCAGGAGCCCGTCGGGCACGCCGCCGAATCGCCTGGCGGCGCGCTCGAACAGGCGCGCGCAGGCGAGCGCGGTCAGCGAGGTCTTCTCCGATGGCTTCCACGCCACAGCGTTGCCGCAGACCAGGGCGAGCGCCGCGTTCCACGACCACACTGCGACCGGAAAGTTGAAGGCCGAGATCACGCCGCAGACGCCGAGCGGATGCCAGGTCTCCATCATGCGATGTCCGGGCCGCTCGGAGGCGATGGTCAGGCCGTAGAGCTGGCGCGAGAGGCCGACGGCGAAGTCGCAGATGTCGATCATCTCCTGGACCTCGCCCAGGCCCTCCTGGACGATCTTCCCGGCTTCGAGCGTGACCAGCATGCCGAGATCGTCCTTCGCCGTGCGCAGCTCCTCGCCGAAGAGGCGGACCAGCTCGCCGCGCCTCGGCGCCGGCACCTGCCGCCAGGCGAGAAAGGCGGCATGCGCCTTCTCGATCGCGGCCTGCGTCGCTGCCGGCGTCGTCGCGGCAAGGCGGCCGATGTCGCTGCCGTCGATCGGTGAGCGGCAGGAAAGATCGCCCTTGGCGAGTTCGGCCGCGGAGATGCCGAGGCGAGAGAGGAGGGCGGCGGCGTCCATGTCGATCTCCCGTGAGGCAGAGGGACGCTGGCTTACCGACCCGCGCGCGGCGGCGCAAGCGCTCAGGCGGCCCGTGCCGGCTAGTACCCGCTTTCGCGGAGATCTGATTCATGATTCAACATTGGGATGATAGCCGATGCAGTGGTAGTCCGGCTGACGCCGGAGGAGCGCGCGGTGCTTGAGGCTCGGCTCCGTGCGCCGACGACGGAACAGCGGCAAGTGTTTCGGGCGCGGATTGTGCTACTGGCTGCCCAAGGACGCTCGACGCGGTCGA
>VGEN01000086.1 GCA_016869285.1 Alphaproteobacteria bacterium | reverse complement strand
CCCATTTCGGGCTATTCTTGAAAGAGTGCGAGTGGCGCTTCAACACCAGTGACCCATCCAAGCAACTAACCCAGATCAAACAATGGGTTAAGCGTCATCTCAGGTAGTTATCTGGGACAGCCCCAAAAAGATAATGCAGGCGGCATGAGCAGGTACAGTTTCAAGGAATCGGAGGCCCGCTGGCAGCAGGCCTGGGAGGCCCGCGGCACCTTCCGTGCGAGCGCCGATCCGACACGCCCGAAGTACTATGTTCTTGAAATGTTTCCCTACCCGTCGGGCCGCTGCCATATGGGGCATGTGCGCAACTACACGCTTGGCGACCTCGTCGCCCGCTACAAAAGAGCCCGTGGTTTCAACGTCTTGCACCCTATGGGATGGGATGCCTTCGGCCTACCGGCCGAGAACGCGGCGATCGAGGCCAAGGTCCATCCGAAGAAGTGGACGCTCGCCAACATCGCGGCCATGAAGGCCCAGCTCAAGGCGATCGGTTTTTCCTACGACTGGGACCGCGAGGTCACGAGCTGCCTGCCCGAATACTACAAGCACGAGCAGCGGATGTTCCTGGACTTCCTGAAGGCAGGCCTCGCCTACCGGAAGGAAACCTGGGTCAACTGGGACCCGGTCGAGCAGACGGTGCTGGCCAACGAGCAGGTGATCGACGGCCGCGGCTGGCGTTCGGATGCGCTGGTCGAGAAACGCCTGCTGGCGCAGTGGAACCTGAAGATCACCGAATTCTCCGACGATTTGCTGGAGGCCCTGAAGGGGCTCGACCGCTGGCCGGAGAAAGTCCGCATCATGCAGGAGAACTGGATCGGGCGCTCCGAAGGCGCGCGCGTTCGCTTCCCGCTGGCTGGCCGCGAGGAGGCGATCGAGGTCTTCACCACCCGGCCCGACACGCTGTTCGGCGCTTCCTTCGTCGCGATCGCCGCCAATCACCCGCTGGCGCAGGAGCTGGCGAAGTCCGACCCGGCGCTGGATGAGTTCATCCGCGAGTGCAACCGGATGGGCACCAGCGAGGCCGCGCTCGAGCAGGCGGAGAAGAAGGGTCACCTGACCGCGCTCAAGGCGGCGCATCCGTTCGACCCGAGCTGGACGCTGCCGGTCTATGTCGCCAACTTCGTGCTGATGGAGTACGGCACCGGCGCCATCTTCGGCTGTCCGGCGCATGACCAGCGCGATCTCGACTTCGCCCGCAAGTACACGCTGACGGTGACGCCGGTGGTGCGCCCAAGGAACGAGAGCGACGCGCCGGAGATCTTCGAGGCGATCAGGCGCGGCGACGCCTTCGTCGAGGACGGCATCGCCGTCAATTCGAGGTTCCTCGACGGCATGCCGACGGCGGAGGCGAAGAAGGCGGCGATCGATCGCGTCGAGACGGACGGCGCGGGCACGCGCTCGATCACCTATCGCCTGCGCGACTGGGGTGTGTCGCGTCAGCGCTACTGGGGCTGCCCGATCCCGGTCGTGTATTGCGAGGATTGCGGCATCGTGCCGGTGCCGGCGGCGGATCTGCCGGTCGAGCTGCCGGAGGACGTCGCCTTCGACAAGCCGGGCAACCCGCTCGACCATCATCCGACCTGGAAGAATGTCGCCTGCCCCGCCTGCGCCAGGCCGGCTCGGCGCGAGACCGACACCTTCGATACCTTCTTCGAGTCGTCGTGGTACTTCGCACGCTTCTGCGATGCGCAGAACGGGCAGGAAGCCTTCTCGCGCCGGTCCGTCGACTACTGGATGCCGGTCGATCAGTACATCGGCGGCGTCGAGCATGCCGTGCTGCATCTGCTCTATTCGCGCTTCTTCATGCGCGCGCTGAAGCGCTGCGGCTATATCGGCGTCGACGAGCCTTTCGCCGGGCTGATGACCCAGGGCATGGTCTGCCACATGACCTTCCGCGACCGGGACGGCAAGTGGATCACGCCGGCCGAGGTGATGAAGGAAGGCGACGCCTGGGTCCGGATCGCCGACGGCACGCCGGTGACGGCCGGTCGCTCGGAGAAGATGTCGAAGTCGAAGAAGAACGTCGTCGATCCTCAGCCGATGATCGAGACCTACGGCGCCGACGCCGTGCGCCTGTTCATGCTGTCGGATTCGCCGCCGGAGCGCGATCTCGAATGGACGGATGCGGGTGCCGACGGCGCCTGGCGTTACGTGAACCGTCTCTATCGCGCCATCGTCGAGCCGGCGCACGCCGTCGCGGCGAAAGGGGCGCGGCGCCCGGCCGAGCTCGGTGCGGCGGCGTCCGAGGCCGAACGCAAGATCCACAAGACCGTTCACTTCGTCGGCGACGACCTCGAGAAGTTCCACTTCAACCGCGCCGTCGCACGCATCCGCGAGCTGTCGAACGCGCTTGAGGATCTGGAGGGCGAGGGCGCCGATGCCGCCTGGGTCCGGCGCTTCGGCTGGGAGACGCTGGTCAAGCTGATCGGGCCGATGATGCCGCACCTCGCCGAGAGCCTTTGGGAGGCGCTGGGCTATACGGAGCTGCTGGTCGATCAGAGCTGGCCCGTGGCCGATCCGCGCCTGATCGTCGACGACACCGTCACGATCGCGGTGCAGATCAACGGCAAGCTGCGCGGCACCGTCGAGCTCAAGCGCGACGCCGACAAGGCTTCGGCCGAAGCGGCGGCGCTGACGCAGGCCGATGTCGCCAAATACGTCGCCGGCCGCGCGCCGAAGAAGGTGATCGTGGTGCCCAACCGGATCGTCAATGTGGTGCTGTAGCGACGGCGCGCGTAACGCTCTTCGTGCTCCCTCTCCCGCCGAAGGCGGGGGAGGGCGGGGTGGGGGCCCGAGCGTAGCGAGGGTCTTTTCCACGCGCACACAGCGCCATTCCGACCGCGCTTCGCGCGGCCCCCACCCCGCCCTCCCCCGCCTGACGGCGGGAGTGGGGGTAAGAGGTGCGCTACTCGCGCTCTCTCTCTTTCTCCTCGCCGCCTGCGGTTTCGAGCCGATGTATGGCGGGCGCGGCGGTGCGCCGTCGCCGGCCGTTCAGGCGATGGCGGAGACCCGCATTGCGCTGATCCCCAATCGCGCCGGGCAGGAGCTGCGCAATCACTTGCTCGACCGCCTGACGCCGCTCGGCCAGCCGGCACGGCCGCGCTACGAGCTGGTCGTCGGGCTTGCCGAGCGTCTCGACAATTTCGGCATTGCGCGTGACGAATCCGCGACCTTCGGCCGCCTCACGGTGACGGCGAATTTCACCTTGCGCGAGATCGCGAGCGGACGCCCGGTCCTTGCCGGGCAGAGCAGATGGACCAACGGCTTCACCAAGGTCGGCTCGCACTTCGCCAACCTCGCCAACGAGGCGGACGCGCGCAGCCGCGCGCTGCGCGAGATCGGCGAGGACATTCGCCAGCAGCTCGGCGTGCATTTCTCGCAGAGCGGCGCTTCGTGAAGGTCGCCGACCGTTCGGTCGACAGCTTCCTCAAGCGCCCCGATGCGAAGATCCGCGCCGTTCTCTTCTACGGCAGCGATCTCGGATTGATCCGCGAGCGCGCGACGCAGATCGCCAAGACCGTGCTCGCCGATCTCTCCGATCCGTTTCGCCTGGTCGAGCTTGCGGCGAAGACGGTGCGCGAGGACCCGGCGCGGCTTGCCGACGAGGCCGCGGCGATCGCCTTCACCGGCGGACGCAAGGCGGTATGGGTCAAGGATGCGACCGATGGCATAGCCGAGGCCGCGGCGAGCCTGTTCGAGCGGACGGGATGGGATGCGCTCGTCATCGTCGAAGCGCCCGAGCTCGCGACGCGATCGAAGCTGGTCGAGCTGTTCGCCGATGACGATGCGGCGGCGGCGATCGGCTGCTATCCCGATCGCGAAGCGGCGATCGAGCGTGTTGTCGAGGAGACGCTCGCTTCGCACGGGCTCGAGATCGCGCCGGATGCGCTTGCCTTCATTTCGGAGCATCTTGGCGGCGACCGCGGCGTCACGCGCGCCGAGGCGGAGAAGCTGGCCTTGTTCTGCGCCGGGCAGAAGACGGTGACGCGCGCCGATGCAATGGCGGCCATCGGCGATTCGGCCGCGGTCGGCGTCGAGGATGCGATCGCCGGCGCCTTCGAAGGCGACGGCGTGCGCTTGTCGCGCGCGCTCGGGCGCCTCAAGGGCGACGGCGTCGCGCCGGTTGCGATCCTGATCGCCGCGCAGCGGCACGCGCAGCGTCTTCAGCTCGTGGCCTCGGCGGTTGCGAGCGGCGCCCCGGCGGCGTCGGCGATTCGCGCGCTGCGCCCGCCGGTCTTCTTCGACGCGGCCGCCAGCCTCGAGCGCCAGGCCAAGCGCTGGTCGTCGGCTCAGCTCGGCCGCGCAATTTCATTGCTGACGGAGGCCGATCTCCGCTGCCGGTCGACCGGGTCGCCGGCCCAGGCCATTCTCGGCCAGGCCCTTCAGGCGATCGACGGCCTCGCCAGGAGGCGGTAGGGCGGCGGAGGCGGGTTTCGAGAGGCCCAAGCCCGGATATCGGATCGATTCGTCAGGCGCTTTCTGGAGCCCCGGCGCGGCCATGGTCCGCTTTTGCACCGATTTTAAGCCGACTTTGCGCGGATCGCTGTTATATCAATACGATAATTCTATAGATCAATAGCTTAAAGGCCATTTTGTGGTTAATAACTCAAGGCTTCGGGCCACTCGATTGTGTAATCCGGGAGAGCAAACCGTCGAGCTGATCGAGGGTTCCGTAGTAGACCGTCAGCGATCCTTTTTCACCATCGAAGGAGACCTTGACCCTGAGGCCGAGCAGCGTTTCAAGGTCCCGCTCGAGCGCCGCGGTATTGGGGTCCGCTGGCGATGCCTTCTTGCCGGTAGGGCCGCCGCTCTTCTCGGTAGTGACCAGCCGCTCGACCTGTCGGACGGTAAGCCCTCTCGCGACGGCCTTGCTCGCGATCTGCTCTGCATCCTCACGTCCGATGAGGGCGCGGGCGTGTCCGGCACTGAGCTGACCGCTCACGACGAGCTGCCGGACCCCTTCCGGCAAGGCCAGCAGTCGCATCATGTTGGCGACATGGCTCCGGCTCTTGCCAACGACCTTGGCCAGGTCCTCCTGCGTATGTCCGAATTCGTCGACCAAGCGCCGGTAGCCCTCCGCCTCTTCGATCGGGTTCAGATCCTGACGCTGGACGTTTTCGACCAGCGCCACTTCGAGTGCGTCGCGATCGGGCAGGTCCTTGATGAGGATCGGCACCTCATGGAGCTGGGCAAGCTGGGCCGCCCGCCAGCGGCGCTCCCCGGCGATGATTTCATAGGCGTTGGACGACTCGGGATGCCGTCTTACCAGGATCGGCTGCAGTATTCCCTGGGCCTTGATCGACTCGACCAGCGAAGACAGGGCCTCTTCGTCGAAATGCTTCCGCGGCTGGAAGCGACCGGGGTAGATCTGGTCGATCGGAACGCTCTTGGTCGAGCGCAGCCTGTCGAGCTCGGCGTAGTCCTGAGCCTCTTCGCCGAAGAGCTGGCCCAGGCCCCGCCCGAGACCGCGGCGGCGCCCGCCGGCGCCTTCCTGCTCCTCGATCACGCGGCGATCCGCTCGCGCCGGATGACCTCGCCGGCCAGGTGCAGATAGGCCTGGGAGCCGGGGCATTTGAGGTCATAGACCAGCACCGGCTTGCCGTGCGAGGGCGCCTCGGAGACGCGCACGTTGCGCGGGATCACGGTCTCGTAGACCTTCTGGCCGAGATGGCCGCGGACATCGGCCGCCACCATGTCCGAGAGGTTGTTGCGCTTGTCGTACATCGTCAAGACAACGCCTTGGATCTCAAGTCTCGGGTTCAGCGCGCGCTTGATCCGCTCGATCGTCTTCATGAGATGGCTCAGGCCTTCGAGCGCGTAGAACTCGCACTGAAGCGGGACCAGAACCGCGTCGGCCGCGACCAGCGCGTTCAGCGTGAGAAGGCCGAGGGAAGGCGGGCAATCGATCAGGACGTAGTCGGCGTCGCGAACATCGCGAACGACATCGGCCAGCTTGAACTCGCGCCGGCCCTGCTCGACCAGCTCGATCTCAGCGCCGGAGAGGTCGACCGAGGCCGGTACGACCGAGAGCCGGGGGATCGCGGTCGGCTGGACCGCCTTCATCACCGGCAGGCCCTCGCACAGCACCGCATAGGTGTCGCGCTCGCGCGCGGTCCGGGGAATACCGAGGCCTGTCGAGGCATTTCCCTGCGGATCGAGATCGATGATGAGGACCCTCTTGCCGCAGGCCGCGAGCGCGGTCGCCAGGTTGATTGCGGTCGTCGTCTTACCGACGCCGCCCTTTTGGTTGGCGACGGCGATGATGCGGGGGCAATCGGAAGTACCCGCCGTCAGCTCGATCATTTTTTGCGCTCCAACCTGGTCAGCCTGAGAATTACGCTCGTAGGACTCGTCCGACTCGGGAGGCGTGACACGGTCATATTCCACCCTTTCTCCGCCTCCGTCAATTCCCGATCGACGGTCTCACCCTTGAGGAAGAGGCAGATGGTGTCAGGTGAAAGGAACTCCTCGGCCATATCGAGGAGCTGCGGCAGGGGTGCCAGGGCGCGCGCGGTCAGACTCTGGGCTTTCCAGGGGGTCAGGTGGTCGATCCGGCTCTCATGGATCGTCATACCGAGGCCGAGCTGGCGGTCGAGCTCACGAAGGAAAGCGCATTTCCGGCTGTCCGACTCGACCAGATGGACATCCTTGGCCCCGAGGGTTGCCAGGACCGCACCGGGGAAGCCCGCGCCGCTGCCGAAATCGACCAATCCAGGTGCCTCGGCCAGATGCGGGTGGAGCTGGGCCGAGTCCAAGAAGTGGCGTTCCCAGATATCGGCGGCCGTGGACTTGCCGATCAGGTTCACGGCCCGCTGCCAGCGGGTCAGAAGCGCCGCATAGAGACGAAATCGGTCGAGTGTTTCACGTGAAACACCGGTCGCCGCCTGGAATTCCTCCGGGCTCATGCCCTGGCGTGGCGAAGAAGCGCCACGACCGCGGCCGGCGTGACCCCTGAAAGCCTGGAAGCGGCCCCGATCGTGGCCGGACGAGAGGTCTTGAGGATCGACCGGACCTCATTCGAGAGCCCGCCGATGGCATCGACGTCCAGATCGTCAGGCAAAGCCAGCGACTCGTCGCGCCGGAAGGCGGCAATATCGCTCTCCTGGCGGTTCAGATACCCGGCGTAGCGGCCATCGACCTCAAGCTGGGCCCGGATCTCAGGCTTGAGCCCGGCGATCTCCGGCCAGATCTCCGTCAAACGGTCGAGCGTGACTTCCGGGAACGACAAAAGCGCGAAGGCCGAGCGCGTCTGTCCGTCCTGAGTCACTTTGAAGCCACGCTTCGCCAGGGCCGCCGGCGTCGAGGCGAGCCGATCCAGGAGCGACCGACCCTCGGCGAGGGCGGATTGTTTCACGTGAAACACCCGTGCCCGCTCGGAACCGACGCAACCGGCCTCGATCCCCTTGGCGGTCAGGCGAAGATCGGCGTTGTCGGCACGGAGACTCAGCCGATACTCCGCCCGCGAGGTGAACATCCGATAGGGCTCGGTGACGCCGCGGCCGACCAGATCGTCGACCATGACGCCGATATAGGCGTTGGCCCGGGTCAGGACGAAGGGTCGGCCGCCCCCGGCGAGGAGCGCGGCATTGACCCCCGCGAGGAGTCCCTGCCCCGCCGCCTCCTCGTAGCCGGTCGTGCCATTGATTTGACCGGCCAGGAAAAGCCCTGAAATTCTTCGCGTTTCCAGGGTAGGACGGAGTTCGCGGGGGTCGACATGGTCGTATTCGATGGCATATCCGGCCTGGAGGATCCGCGCTCGCTCGAGGCCGGGTATGGTCCGGATCAGCTCGGCCTGGACCCCTGCCGGGAGCGAGGTCGAGATCCCGTTGGGATAGATCGTCGGGTCGTCCAGGCCCTCGGGCTCGAGGAAGATCTGGTGCCGCTCGCGGCTGCCGAAGCGGACCACCTTGTCCTCGATCGACGGGCAGTAGCGGGGACCGATGCTTTCGATCTGCCCCGAATACATCGGTGCCCGGTGCAAATTCGCCCGGATCAGGGCATGGGTCGCCGGCGTGGTCGAGGTGATGTGGCACGGGATCTGCGGCACCTCGATCCGGCCGGTCAGAGCCGAAAAAGGCTCCGGCGGGTCGTCGCCATGCTGGACCTCAAGGCCCGCCCAGTCGATGGTCCGGCCGTCGAGCCGGGGCGGGGTGCCGGTCTTGAGCCGACCCAGCGCAAAGCCGAACTGCGCCAGAGACGCCGACAAACCCAGGGACGGGGCTTCGCCGATTCGCCCTGCCGGCTCCTGGTCCTCACCCCGGTGAATCAAGCCACGGAGAAAGGTCCCGGTGGTGACGACGGCGGCTCCGGCGCGGAGCTCGCAGCCGTCGGCAAGGCGAAGCCCGACCAGGCGATCCCCCTCGGTCAGCAGATCCTCGACCCCGCCCTCGACGATCTCGAGACCCGGCTGCTCGGCCAGCAGAGCCTGGACCGCCTCGCGATAGAGGCGTCGGTCGGCCTGGGCGCGCGGCCCGCGCACCGCCGGTCCTTTACTGCGGTTGAGGACCCGGAACTGGATACCGGCGCGATCGATGGCGCGCGCCATGATCCCGTCGAGGGCGTCGATCTCGCGGACCAGATGCCCCTTGCCGAGCCCGCCGATCGCGGGGTTGCAGGACATCACCCCGATGGTGTCGCGGCGATGCGTCACCAACGCTGTTCGGGCGCCCATGCGGGCCGCCGCGGCCGCCGCTTCCGTCCCGGCATGGCCGCCGCCGATGACGACGACATCGAAGATCATGGCTTATCCTACCGCGATGCCTGTCCTATGGGGAGCACGTCCCGGTCACTTCCCGATGCAGAAAGTTCGAAACAACGCATCCAGGACCTCCTCCACATCGACGCGGCCCGTGATTCGGCCAAGAGCTTGAATCGAAAGGCGTAACTCCTCCGCACGAAGCACCGGATCGAGGTTGCTTATGGCCCGATCTATCGCTTCGACACAGGCCGAAAGTCCCTGCTGGTGACGGGTCCGGGTCAGGGCGGGCTCCTCCGACTCCCCCGCCAGCCGGCTCGTCTCGGAAGCGAGACGATCAAGAAGCTCGTCGATTCCCTCCCCCGACTTTACCGAAACTGGAAGGACCGGACGCCCGTCCCAGAAGGGTGGGGTGGGAGCGAGATCGACTTTATTCCCGACCACCAGGGTGTCGCTACGGACGACCGAACGGACCGCCGGGGCGTAGAGCGCCGACCAGTCATCGGCCGCCCCGACCACCACCCGCAGATCCGCCCCCTCCGCCCAGCGTGTGGCCCGCCGGACCCCCTCGGCCTCGATCGCGTCGGAGGCCTCCCGGAGTCCCGCCGTGTCGGCCAGCACCGCCGGCACGCCCCCCAGGTCCAGATGGACCTCGATGACGTCGCGGGTAGTCCCGGCAACCGCCGAGACAATTGCCGCCTCCCGCCGCGCCAGCGCGTTCAGCAGGCTCGACTTGCCTGCATTAGGCGGGCCGAGGATCGCAACCTTAACTCCCTCTCGCAGGCGCTCTCCTCGCGTCTGGCTGCCCAAATAGTCCGATATCTCACTTCGTAATAACAACAGCTCGCCCTGAACCCGATCATCTACCTCTACTGGTAGATCCTCGTCGGAAAAGTCGAGCGTCGCCTCGATCCGCGCCGACGTGACGATCAGGCGCCCGCGCCACGCCTCAACCAGGGCTCCGAACGCTCCGTCGAGCTGCCGAAGCGCCTGACGTCGCTGCGCCGCGGTTTCGGCCGCGGTCAGATCGGCGATCGCCTCGGCCTGGGTCAGGTCGAGCTTGCCGTTCCGGAACGCACGCCGCGTGAATTCTCCCGGCTCCGCGGGCCGGAGGCCGAGCCGGCCGAGCGCCGCCGCCGCCGCAGCGACCGTCGCGCGCCCGCCGTGAAGCTGCAGCTCCGCCCCGTCCTCGCCGGTGTAGCTGAAGGGCGCCGGAAACCACAGGACCAGCCCCCGGTCGATCATCCCGGACCCGTGACGATCGGGAGGGCCTGGGTCCGACAGAGCCGTAAGGGTCGCCACACGCGGCGGCGGCAACCGCCCGGCCAACGTCTCGACCGCCTCGCGCACGCCCGCGCCCGAGAGGCGAATCACTGCCAGCGCCGCGCGACCGGACGGCGTCGCCAGCGCATAGATGCCCGGCTGTTGAGGAATGGTCTTTCCCCTATGATCGCCGCCCATCGCGAAAGAGAACCTTTGAACCGTCTCGATCAGGCCACCAGCCCGTACCTGCTACAGCACAAGGACAACCCGGTCCATTGGCAGGTCTGGGGAGCGGAGGCGTTCGCCGAGGCGAAGCGCCGTCAGGTGCCGGTGCTGCTCTCGGTCGGCTATGCCGCCTGTCACTGGTGCCATGTGATGGCGCATGAATCCTTTGAGGACCACGCCACCGCAGCGGTGATGAACGAGCTCTTCGTCAACATCAAGGTCGACCGCGAAGAGCGGCCGGATGTCGACACCATCTATCAGTCGGCGCTGGCGTTGCTCGGCGAGTCCGGCGGCTGGCCGCTCACCATGTTCCTCACGCCCGACGGCGATCCTTTCTGGGGCGGGACCTACTTCCCGCCGAGCGCCCGCTACGGACGGCCCGGCTTCGTCGACGTGCTGAAGAGCATACACGGCACCTATAAGCGCCAGCCCGATACGGTTGCCAAGAACGTCGGCGCTCTGAAAGAAGCGCTCGGCAAGCTCTCCGCCTCGCGCGCCGGCGGGCTGCCCAGCCTCGCCGATCTCGACAAGATCGCGCGCTCGCTGGCGCGCCAGGTCGATCCCTTCCACGGCGGCTTCGGCTCGGCACCGAAATTCCCGAACGTGCCGGGCTTCCTCTTGCTGTGGCGTGCCTGGATCCGCACCGGCCAACGGCCCTTCCTGGAATCGGTGACGGTGACGCTCGACCGCATGAGCCAGGGCGGCATCTACGATCATCTCGCCGGCGGCTTCGCCCGATACTCCGTCGACGAGGAGTGGCTGGTCCCGCATTTCGAGAAGATGCTCTACGACAATGCCGAGCTGATCGATCTGCTGACGCTCGCCTGGCAGGATGTGAAGTCGCCGCTCTATCATGCGCGCGTCGAAGAAACCGTGGCCTGGCTGTTCAACGAGATGGTGATCGGCGGTGGCGGCTTTGCCTCGTCGCTCGACGCCGACAGCGAAGGCGAGGAGGGCCGCTTCTATGTCTGGAGCGAGAAGGAGATCGACCGGGCTCTCGGCGAGGCGAGCGCCCTCTTCAAGCGCGCCTATGACGTGACGTCGTTCGGAAATTGGGAACACAAGACGATCCTCAACCGCTCGCGCTCGCCCGATCCGCTTTCGCATGACGAGGAGGCTCTGCTCGGCCGCGCCCGCGCGAAGCTGCTCGACATGCGCGCCGGCCGCGTGCGCCCGGGCTTCGACGACAAGACGCTCGCCGACTGGAACGGGCTGATGATCGCGGCCCTCGCGAATGCCGCGCTCGCCTTCCGGCGGCCCGACTGGCTCGAGAAGACGCGCGCCGCTTTCTCCTATATCGAGCGCGTCCATGGCCGTGGCGACCGACTGCTGCACAGCGCGCGCGACGGCAAGGCCCAGCATGCGGGGCTGCTCGACGACTACGCGCAGATGTCGCGCGCGGCGCTGGCGCTGTTCGAGGCGAGCGGCGAGGAATCCTATCTCGATCGCGCGCGTGCCTGGGCGGCCGTGCTCGACCGCCATTTCTGGGACAAGGACAATGGCGGCTACTTCCTCACGCCCGATGACGGCGAGGCCCTGATCGTGCGCACGCGCCACGCGCATGACAACGCCACACCGTCCGGCAACGGCACGCAGGCAGCGAACCTTGCACGGCTCTATTTCCTGACCGGCGAGGCGACATACCGCGACCGCGCCGAGGCGGTCATCGGCGCCTTCTCCGGCGATGTCAGCCGTAGCGCCATGGCGTTCTCGACCCTGCTCAACGCCGCCGAGCTGCTGCAGGCGGCGCAGCAGATCGTGATCGTCGGCCGGCGCGACGATGCGTCCGCCAAGGCCCTGATCGAGGCGGTTACGACTCTCAGCCTTCCGAACCGCATCCTGCAGGTGACCGGCCCGAGCGAGGCGCTGCCGCCGGGCCATCCCGCGCACGGCAAGGGGCAGGTCGAGGGCAGGCCGACCATGTATGTCTGTCAGGGCATGACCTGCTCGCCGCCGATCACCGAGGCGGCAGCGGCGCCGTCCGCGCTCATTCCCTCCTGATGCCTAGCCTCACCGTCGCCAGCCCGCTCGGGGATCTCGCGGTGACGGAGGAGGACGGCGCGATCGTGTCGCTGGGCTGGGTCAGCGAAAGAGAGGGGACCGGCGGCAGCGACGAGACCCCTGTTCTGGTCGAGGCCCGCCGTCAGCTCGGCGAGTATTTCGCCGGCGAGCGCACGATCTTCTATCTGCCGCTGGCGCCGAAGGGCACCGAGTTCGAGCGGAAGGTCTGGGACGAGCTGCTGGCCATCCCCTATGGCGAGGTGAAGCTCTATGGCGACATCGCGCGTTCGATCGGCGGCATCGCCCGCGCCGTCGGCGGCGCCTGCGGCTCAAACCCGATCGCCATCGTCATCCCCTGCCACCGCTGTGTCGGCCAGTCGGGCCTGACCGGCTTCTCCGGCGGCAAGGGCGTCGATACCAAGAAGGCGCTGATCGACCTCGAACGCGGGCAGGGGAAGCTGTTCTAGATGTCGGAACCCTCTCCCGGCGACAAAGTCGACAGGAAATGTTCGACGTCAGCTTACTTCCCGTTGGTAGTAGAGAAGATCGAGTTCCGGCGCCTTGGCACCGAGGTTGGTGAGAATGCCATGGGCCTGGCCGCGGTGATGGGTCTGGTGGTTGAAGAAATGCGCGAGCGCCGGTGCCAGCTTCTGTTCGACCGGATCGGGCAGCGTGATCGGCTGGTAGCGGATGGTGCCGGCGAGCTTCGCCTCGTCGAGGCCGCGCACATAGCCGAGGATACGCTCGTCCTCGGCCTCGCGCGCCGCGCGTAGCGAGGACAGATCCTCGAACAGGATCGCATCGAGCCGCTTCGGCGCGTCGCCTTCTCCGGTGAATCGGCGCATCCACACGCGGTCGCCGACCAGGAGATGGTTCAGCGTCCCGTGCAACGACTTGAAGAAGGCGCCGCGGTTCTCGCGATACTGCGCCTCGCTCACCCGCGCCGCGGCGTCGTAGAGCCGCCGGTTGGCCCATTGGTTGTAGCCGGCAAACATCTCGAAATGGGGTTTGAGCATGCTCAGTCTCTCCTAGTGAAGCGTCGCTCGGAACCCTCTCCCGGCGATGAAGTCGACGGGGGAGGGCAGGGTGG
This sequence comes from Alphaproteobacteria bacterium, assembly GCA_016869285.1. Lineage (GTDB taxonomy): Bacteria > Pseudomonadota > Alphaproteobacteria > SHVZ01 > SHVZ01 > SHVZ01. The sequence continues at coordinate 5,623 of VGEN01000086.1, read as the reverse complement.
GGGCCCGAGCGGAGCGAGGATGGCGGCGAGACACGCTCGAAGACCCGACCGCGCTGACGCGCGGCCCCCACCCCACCCTCCCCCGCGTAAGACGCGGGAGAGGGCGTACGACTACGCTCCAATCGCGAGCGTCGCATAGAACTCGTCCGGCGCGTCAATCTCTCTCAAGCACCGGTTCTCGATCAGAAGGAAGCGCGTGCCGATCGCTCGCACGAAGCTGCGGTCGTGCGAGACGATCAGGCAGGTCGCCTCATGCGCCAGGATCTCTGCCTCCAGCGCCTCCTGGCCCGGGATGTCGACATGCGTGGTCGGCTCGTCCATCAGGTAGAAATTCGGCTCGGCGAGCCGGAGCGCGAGCAGGGAGAGCCTCGCCTTCTGTCCCGGCGAGAACTGCCGGATCGCCTTCTCCTGGCGATCGACCGGGAAACCGGCGCCGGCGAGCAGGCTGCGGCTTCGCTGATCACCGAGGCGGAAGGTCCCTGAGATGAACGCAAAGGGCGTCTGCTCGACCGGAAGCTGCGACATGTGCTGGTCGATATAGGCGAGCACGACCGACGGGCTGACGCGGAAGCCGGCCATGCCGCTCTCGCCCGCCTGGACCGCGCGATGGACAAGCGTCACGAGCCGCGACTTGCCGACGCCGTTTTGCCCCAGCAGCACGACGCGATCACCCTGCTTGAGGTCGAGCCGGCCGGTCCTGAAAAGCGGCGTGCCGTCCGGCGTCGTCACTGTCACGTCGTCGAGGCCGACCAGCACGCGCGCATGGGTGCCGCGATTGGCGAGCCGGATCTCGCCGGCGGAGCGCTCGGAATGTATCGGCTTCAGCCTCTGCTCGATCCGCTCGGCGCGGTCCTTGAGCTGCATCGACTTCTTCTGCAGCAGGTCGCTGCGGCTGTTGATGCCGATGTTCTTGAGCTCGGCGGCGTTGCGGCGAAGCCGCTCCGCTTCGCGCAGCTCCTTCTCCTGGCGGGCCTCCTCGGCTTCATCTTCCTCTTTCAGCAGGCGCCTCGCCTCGGTGAAGGGATGCGCGAAGCTGCGCGAGATCTCGGGCCGAAGAAACAGCGTCGTCGTCGTCACCGCATCGAGGAAGTGCCGGTCGTGGCTGGCGATCACCATCGGCACGCGCGCGGTCGCGGCGATCCAGCGCTCGAGCAGCTGGATCTTGGCGAGGTCGAGATGGTTGGTCGGCTCATCGAGCAGCAGCGTGTCCGGCTGGGTGATCCAGGCGCGCGCGATCAGCGCCAGGCGCTGCCATCCGCCGCTGAGCTGGCGCACCGGGCGGCCGCGCAGCTCCTCCGGCGTCTCGAACTCGTCGAGCACGACGCCGACACGCCACTCTTCGCTCTCGCGCTCGGCCGGTGGCAAGGCACGGCGGATCGCCTCGGCGAGGGCGAGGTCGAGGAGGGTTGCCGGCATGTCCTGCTCGACCATGCCGACACGAAGCCCGCGCGAACGCGTGATCTCGCCCGATGTCGGCTCGGCCAGGCCGGCGAGGCATTTGAGCAGCGTGGTCTTGCCGGCGCCGTTGGCGGCGACGAGGCCGACGCGATCGCTCTCGCCGATCACCAGGGAGAGGTTCGTGAAGAGGGGAGTTGAAGCGACAACGCCGACGTCGCGGAGACTGATCGAGCCCATGGTCTTCTCAATTCGAATGACAGCGAAGGACGGGAGGCGGGCGGCCAGGCAGCCGGCGCCGGTCGTCGTTCGGGGCAGATCAGGACGGAGAAGCGGGGTTCAGATCCGGCCGGTCGGCCCCACGACGGCGAAGCATCGTGGGGCGGAAACAGGGCCGCGGGTGCGGTGATGATCAGGCCTGGCCATGCACCCCTCCTTGGCGGTCGAGCGTGAAATCGCGGCGGACTGTATCGGCAGGAACCCGCCGCGACAAGCATCGGAACCGTCTCCCGCGTCGTGCGCGGAGGAGGGAGTACGAAGCGCGACTAGCCACTCTCTTGCTCTTCGCGTTAGGCTCGCCGCCTCGCCCGAGCTCCTGAGGGGATTCCCATGGCAGACGTCACGATCGCCGCCCGCGACGGCGGCTCCTTCTCCGCCTATGTCGCCAAGCCCGCCTCCGGCTCAGGGCCCGGAATCCTGGTGATCCAGGAGATCTTCGGCGTCAACAAGGTGATGCGCGAGATCTGCGACGGGCTTGCGGCGCAGGGCTACATCGCGGTCTGCCCCGATCTCTTCTGGCGCCAGGAACCGGGGATCCAGATAACCGACAAGACCGAGGCCGAGTGGCAGAAGGCCTTCTCGCTCTACAAGGGCTTCGACGAGGCCAAGGGCGTCGAGGACCTGATCGCGACGCTGGAGACGGTCCGCAAGATGCCGGGCTGCAACGGCCGCGTCGGCACCGTCGGATTCTGCCTCGGCGGCAAGCTCGCCTATCTGATGGCGACCCGTTCGAGCGCCGATTGCAACGTCAGCTATTACGGCGTCGGCATCGAAGGCGCGCTCAACGAAGCGAGCGCGATCACGAAACCCTATCTCTGCCACATCGCTGCCAAGGACAAGTTCGTGCCGGCGGAGGCGCAGGCGAAAGTGAAAGAGGCGTTGGCCAAGGTGCCGGTCGCGGCCGTGCAGGTATACGAGGCCTGCGACCACGCCTTCGCCCGCATCGGCGGCGAGCGTTACGACGCGGCCGCGGCGAAGCTCGCCAATGGCCGCACTGCGGCGTTCTTCACCAAGAACCTCGGCGGCGCGAAGAGGCCGGCGAAGACAGGAGCGACGATGACCACGCATGCCATCCGTATCCATGCGACCGGCGGACCCGAGGCGATGAAGTGGGAGGAGGTGCCGCTGGGCACGCCCGGCGCGGGCGAGCTCTTGATCCGCAACACCGCGGTCGGTCTCAACTACATCGACACCTATCACCGCTCCGGCCTCTATCCGCTGCAGCTGCCGTCGGTGATCGGCATGGAAGGGGCGGGCGTGGTCGAGAAGGTCGGGCCCAGGGTCAAGGAGTTCAAGGTCGGCGACCGCGTCGCCTATGCCCAACCGATGGGCTCCTACGCCGAGCGCCGGATCGTGCCGGCCGAGCGCATGGTGAAGATCCCCTCGGGCATCGACGAAAAGACCGCAGCGGCGATGATGCTGAAGGGCATGACCGCCGAATATCTGATCCGCCGCACCTATAAGGTGCAGAAGGGCGACACCATCCTGGTGCACGCCGCCGCCGGCGGCGTCGGCCTCATTCTCTGCCAGTGGGGCAGAGCGCTCGGCGCCAAGATCATCGGCACCGTGTCGTCCGAGGACAAGGCGGCGCTGGCGAAGAAGCATGGCTGCCACCACCCGATCGTGCTGAAGCCCGGCGACGACCTGGCGAAAACGGTGAAAGAGATCACCAAGGGCAAGGGCCTGCCGGTGGTCTATGACGGCGTCGGCAAGGACACCTTCATGGCCTCCCTCGACTGCCTTCGGCCGCGCGGCATGATGATCTCATTCGGCAGCGCCTCGGGGCCGGTTGCCCCGTTCAGCCCGGCGATCCTCGGCGCCAAGGGCTCTCTGTTCCTGACCCGGCCCTCGCTGATGGCCTATGTCGCGGCCCGCGACGAGCTGGTGGCCTCAGCCAAGGCGCTGTTCGCAGTGGTGAAGTCGGGCAAGGTGAAGATCCGCATCAATCAGACCTACCCGCTGTCCGAGGCCGCGCAGGCGCATCGCGACCTCGAGGCCCGCAAGACCACGGGATCGACGGTGCTGCTGCCGTAGTCTCGTTCCCTCCCTCGCCTCGTGTGCCCTCTCCCTGCGAAGCAGGGGGAGGGCTAGGGAGGGGGCATCGGAGGCGCAGCACGAGGCCCCCTCCCCAACCCTCCCCCGCCTTGCGGCGGGAGAGGGGGTAGGAAAGCGAGGCGATCGCACCCATGCCACCCGTCACCCTCTTCGGCATTCCCGCGGCATCGAGCGCGACAGGCGCGCGGGCGGCGGTGCTTGGCATGCCTTTCGACTGCGGCACGCATGCGTTTCGCGTCGGCGCACGCGATGGCCCGACCGGCATCAGGCTCGCCTCGCGGCTGGTTCGCACCTACATGCCGGATACGGCCGATTTCGATCCGGTGAAGCGGCTCGGCCTCGTCGATCTCGGCGATGTCGACCTCACGCCGGGGCGCATCGAGGATGCCTTCGTGCGCATCGAGGCGGCGATGGACCGGCTGCTGACCGATGGCGCCATCCCCGTCACCATGGGCGGCGATGGCAGCGTCTCGCTGCCGCAGATGCGCGCGCTCTCCAAGCGCCATCCCGGCCTGGTTTCGCTTCACATCGATTCCCACACCGACGCTTATCCCTATACGCCCGACGATCGCTACAACGCCGGCACGCAATACACCCATGCGGCCGAGGAGAAGCGGATCGACGTCGCGCGCTCGCTACAGGTGGGGCTGCGCGGACCGACCTCGGAGGCGGGCGTCTTCGCCTTTGCGCGCAAGCTGGGTTACCCGCTCATTCCCTTCGACGAGCTGATGCGCCGCGGCATTCCGGATGTCGCATCCGAGATCAAGCGCGTGACCGCCGGGCGACCGGTGCATCTCTGCTTCGACATGGATGTCTTCGATCCTTCCTGCGCGCCGGGCGTGGCGACGCCGGTCTGGGGTGGGCTGCTCGCGCGCGAAGGGCTGCAGCTCCTGCGCGCGCTTTCCGGCCTCGACATCGTCGCCATCGACGTCAATACGGTGAGCCCGCCGCACGATGTAGGCGGACTCACCGCCGGGCTTGCCGCCCAGGTGGTCTACGAGGCCCTGGTGCTGGTCTGCCGCCGCCTCCAGCTCGACCAGCCGGAAGCGTGACATCGCCCCAAAGCCGCGCTAGACCGGCGTCATGCCAGCCATCGATCTGCTCGTCTCCGGCTTCAAGGTGTTCAAGGCGCGCTACTACGAGCACCGGCCGGAGCTCTACGAGAACCTGCGCACCCAGGGGCAGAACCCCGAGGTCATGGTCGTCGCCTGCTCGGACAGCCGCGTCGATCCGGCGATCCTGCTCGGCGCCGAGCCGGGCGAGCTCTTCGTCATCCGCAACGTCGCCAATCTGATCCCGCCCTATCAGCCGGACGGCCGCCTGCACGGCACCTCGGCCGCGCTCGAGTTCGGCATCCGCGATCTCAAGGTGAAGCATCTGCTGGTGCTCGGCCATTCCGGCTGCGGCGGCATCCAGGCGCTGCGCCGCTGCTGCGCCGGCGACCCGCTCGGCGAGCGCGAGTTCATCGGCCCCTGGGTCTCGCTCGGCATGCGCGCCTGCGAGATCGTGCCAAGCGACCCGGACGGCAGCAAGACCGAGCAGGCGGCGATCGAGATTTCGCTCGAGAACATCGCGACATTTCCCTGGGTCGCCGACGGCATCAAGGCCGGCACGCTCTCCGTGCATGGCTGGTGGTTCGACCTGCAGAAGGGCGCACTCTGGGGCTACGACGCGACGAAGAAGCGCTTCGAGAAGCTGGTCTGATGACGCCGCCCGGTCCCGATTGGGAGAAGCGTCTCTCCCATCTCTGGCGGGCCCTCGACGACACCGCCTGTAAGCGCCGGAGCAAAAATCCCTCACTGAAGCGGCCGGATTGTCCGGTTGCGCCGGAGTAAAAATCCGGCAGCAGATAGCTTTTTGCGGTTTTGGCAGAGGGCGGAGGGATGAAGGGCGT
>VGEN01000085.1 GCA_016869285.1 Alphaproteobacteria bacterium | reverse complement strand
GTGCGCGAAGCCATCGAGGCGGCAGGCGCGACGCGCTTGTTCTTGCCTCCCTATAGCCCGGACTTCAACCCAATCGAGCAAGCCTTTGCCAAGCTGAAGGCCTATCTGCGAAAGGTGGCCGCACGAACCAAGGACGCCCTATGGCAGGCCATCGCTGACGCTCTCGACGCCTTCACACCACACGAATGCGCCAACTACTTTCGAAACTCAGGCTATGAACCAGAATGATCGAAAAATGCTCTAGCTCCCGGCTCTCTGCCGCTCAATGCATCGGCCCATCCGGTCTCGCCCGATGGGCCGTTTGCTTTTGGCATTCGCGCTTCTGTGGAGCGGTGTCGGATCGGCCCATCCGCTCGATGACAGCCGCCTGTCGATAACGGTCGATGGCGTTACGCTCGACCTCCGCTGGGAGATCTCTCTGCGGGATCTCGATGCGATGGTCGATCTCGACCGCGACCGCGACAACCGGATCTCGGCAGAGGAGCACCAGGCCGGTCGCGCCGCGATCGAGCATTACGTACGCCCGCATCTGCGCATCGACGATGCCGAGGGGCGCGTTTGCGAGGGCGCGCAGCCGGCCGAGCAGAGCTTCGTCCGGCGCGATGACGGCTCCTTCGTCACGCTGCGCTACGCGCTTTCCTGCTCGGTACTGCCGAGACGGATCGGCATCGCCTACGACCTCTTTGCCAAGGAGCATCCGGCGCCGCTCACCTTCGTGACCGTGACCGCCGGCGAGCGCGTCTGGGCCGAGGTCATGACGGATGATCGCAGGAGCCTCGTGATCGACCTCGGCCATAGCGGCGCGGTCGGCTTCGTCGGCTTCTTCCTCTCCGGCACCGCGCACATGCTGGAAGGGATCGACCACCTGCTCTTCCTCGCCGTGCTGTTGCTGCCGCTGATGCTGACCGGCGATCGGAGGCCGGCACGCCGCCTCGTCGAGGCGGCGAAGACGCTCACCGCCTTCACGCTCGCGCACGGGCTCACGCTCTGGCTCGCCGCGCTCGGCCTTGTCGCCATCCCCTCGCGTCTGGTCGAGAGCGTGATCGCGCTCTCGATCGCGGCGACGGCGCTCGACAACATCCGGCCGTTCCTCGGCCGGCGCCGCTGGCTCGTTGCTTTCGGTTTCGGCCTCGTGCACGGGCTCGGCTTCGCCAGCGCGCTCGGCCCGCTCGCGCTGCCGCCGCTGGAGCTCGCGCTCTCTCTGTTCGCCTTCAATCTCGGCCTCGAGGCAGCCCAGCTCGGCGTCGCGATACCGGCGCTCCTCGCCGGGTATGCGCTCTCGGGTAGCCGGCGCACGCTGCTGCCGCTGGGATCGGCCGCGGCGGGGATCGTCGCCATCGTCTGGTTCGCCGAACGCGCTTTCGCGCTCTCGATCTTCCCCTGACGTCTACTGGAAGTCGCGGCTCTTGACCTCGATCTGCGTGCGTTCGCGCCGCGGCCGCTTGAGATCCCGCGCATGCGCGAAGGTTCGGCCGAAAGGGTTTGGCGGCGTCGGTACGCCGTCATCGGCAGTCAGATCGTGCAGCCAGCCGCTCAGATCGTAAAGCTTGCGCGCCTTCACATGGACGACGACCTCCTTGCGGTCGATCGCGCCTTCGCAGGCCAGCAGGCGCGCACCCAGAACCGTGATGCGGTTTGCCTCATAGATGTCCGGATAGAGGACAAGATTGGCGATGCCGCTCTCGTCCTCGATGGTGATGAAGACGATGCCGTTGGCGCTCTCCGGATGCTGGCGCACCAGGACGAGGCCGGCGACGCGGACGAGCTGTCCCGGCAGCGCGTCATCGAGAAACGAGGCCTGATTCCAGGCGCTCTCATCGAGGCGCCGCCGGATCAGCGCCAGCGGGTGGCGCTTCAGCGAGAGGCCGGTCGAGAAATAATCCTGGGCGACCTCGGCGCCGAGGCCGAGCGCCGGCAGCGCGATCTTCGGCTCCATTTGCACCGCCGATCTGACCTCGGCAGCGGCGAAGAGCGGCAGCGGCGCCTCGCCCAGCCCCTTCACCGCCCAGAGCGCGTCGCGGCGCTGCAGACCGAGAGAGCGGAACGCATCGGCGGCCGCCAGCTTCTCCAGGCTCGCGACCCTCAAGCCGGAGCGTATCCAGAGATCGCGGACGCTTTTGTAGCCGGCACCGCGCTTCGCCATCAGCTTCTCGACGATCTCGTCCTGGCTCAAGCCCGAGATCTGACGGAGACCGAGACGAAGCGCGCAGTTGCCGCGCGATCCCGGTTCCAGCGTGCAATCCCAGTCGCTGGCATTCACATCGACCGGACGCACCTCGGCGCCGTTCTCGGCGGCATCGCGGATGATCTGCGCCGGCTGATAGAACCCCATCGGCTGCGCGTTCAGCAGCGAGGCGGCGAAGACCTCCGGATGCCAGCGCTTCAGCCAGGCCGAGGCATAGACCAGGATCGCGAAGGACGCGGCGTGGCTTTCGGGGAAACCGTAATTGCTGAAGCCCTCCATCTGCCTGAAGCAGCGCTCGGCGAAGCCTCGGTCATAGCCGTTCTTAATCATCCCGCTGATGAACGGCTCCTTGAACTCGCCGATCCTGCCGTTGCTCTTGAAGGTCGCCATGGCGCGACGAAGCCTATCGGCATCGGTGTGAGAGAATCCCGCTCCGACGATGGCCATGCGCATGGCCTGCTCCTGGAACAGCGGAATCCCCAGCGTCTTGGTGAGGACATCTTCGAGCCCCGGCGGAATCTCCACCTTGTCGACGCCCTCTCGCCGCCGGAGATAGGGGTGGACCATGTCGCCCTGGATCGGGCCAGGGCGAACGATTGCGACCTCGATGACGAGATCGTAGAACTCCTTGGGCTTGAGCCTGGGCAGCATCGCCATCTGGCCGCGGCTCTCGACCTGGAAGACGCCGAGGGATTCTCCCCTCTGCAGCATCTCGTAAACAGCAGGATCGTCCTGAGGCATCGTGTTCAGGTCGACGCTCAGCCCTTTGTGCTTCGCCAGCATGTCGAAGGCGAGCCTGAGGCAGGTGAGCATGCCGAGCGCGAGCACGTCGACCTTGAGGATGCCCAAGGTATTGAGGTCGTCCTTGTCCCATTCGATGCAGGTGCGGTCGTCCATCGCCGCATCCATGATCGGCACCAGCTCGTCGAGCCGCCCTTCGGTGATGACGAAGCCGCCGACATGCTGGGAGAGGTGGCGGGGAAAGCCGACGAGATCGAGCGTCAGCATCAGAGCCTGCCGCAGGAGAGAGTCGCCCGGATCGAGCCCGACGGTTCGGGCCGCCTCCCAATCGACGACCTTCTTCTTTCTTCTGATCTCCTGTCTTTCCTTCCGGCTCATCCTTTCCGGATATTGCTCTTCTTCCTCATGGCACCATGAGATCGCGTTCAGCACGTCGACGACGTCGGGCGTCAGGCCCATCGCCTTCGAGACGTCGCGGAGCGCGCCGCGCGCGCGGTAGCTGATCACGGTCGCGGCGATGGCGGCACGGTCGCGGCCATAGTGTTCGTAGACGTGCTGGATCACATCCTCGCGCCGTTCGTGCTCGAAATCGACGTCGATGTCCGGCGGCTCGTCGCGCACGCTGGAGACGAAGCGCTCGAACAGAAGGCCTTTCTCCAGAGGATCGACGGAGGTGATCCAGAGCGAGTAGCAGACGAGCGAATTGGCGGCCGATCCGCGCCCCTGGCAGAGAATGCCCTTCGAGCGGGCATACCGGACGATATTGTCGACGGTGAGGAAGTAAGGGGCATAGTCTCGATCCCGGATCAGGTCGAGCTCGCGATTGAGCACGCTCCGTTCACGATCCGTGATGCCGCCCGGAAAGCGCTTGGCGAGCCCCTTCCAGGCACGCTCCTCCAGCTCCTCCTGCGCATTGCGGCCGGGCGGGACTTCGCTCGGATACTCGTATTTGAGATCGGCGAGCGAGAAGCGGCAGCGCTCGGCGATCTCGACGCTGCGCGCGACGATCTCGGGATAAGCGTGGAACTGCCGCGCCATCTCCGTCTGTGTCTTCAGGTAACGCTCTGCATTGGCGGCGAGGCGGGTGCCGGCTTCGCCGATCGTGGTCTTGAGCCGGATGCAGGTCATTACGTCGGCGAGCGCGCGACGATCGGCCATGTGGTAGCGGACGTCGTTGGTGGCGACGAGCGGCGTGCGCGCCGCAGCGGCAATGTCGGCCAGCCGCGTCAGCCGACGGCGGTCGTCGCCGTCATATCGCCAGGTCGCGGCCTGATAGACGTGGCGCGGAAAGCGACGGGCGAGCGCCCGCACCCGCTCCGGATGCGCAGTCTCTTCCGGACGCTCCGGCTGGCAGGCGATGAGGATCTGCCCCTCGCCCCAGTCGAGGACGTCGTTGAGATCGAGAAAGCATTCGCCTTTCGGCGCACGGCGCTTGCCGATGGTGAGAAGCCGCGACAGCCGGCCATAGGCGGCGCGGTCGGTCGGATAGCAGAGGATCTCGAAGCCGTCGCGAAGCGCCAGCCGCGACCCGATCAGAAGCCGGAAACCTTCATAAGCCTCGGGTTCGTCGATGATCGCGTTATAAGCGCGAACGACGCCGGCCAGCGTGTTGCGGTCGGCGATGCCGATGCCCGCATGCCCCAGCGCCCGCGCCGTGACGACCAGCTCCTCGGCGTGGGATGCCCCTTCGAGGAAGCTGAAATTGGTCGCGGTCTCGAGCTCGAGATAGGACGGCATCGCCGCAGCGCCGCTTTAAGCAAACAACCCGTGCAGCGACCAGCTTGGCGTGTCGCCCTTCTCGGTCAGGCCGTCGCGGCGGATCCAGAAGCGGCGCCCATCCTCGTCCTCGACGCGGAAATAGTCGCGGGTCGGCTTCTGCTCGCGCCACCACTCATCGGCAATCCGCTCGGCCGGATCGGCGCGGGTGACGCGATGGGTGCGGCCGCGCCAGCGGAAGCGCGCCGGCGGATGGTCGGGCAGCAGCGCCAGCGTGTCCTCGAGCGGCTCCGGCCGGTCGAGCAGGCGCTGGGGGCGGCGGCGTTGCGTGCGCCAGACATCCTTCTTCGCCGTCGCGAGCGGAGCCCTCCGACGTTGCGCGCGCTCGGGCAGGTGGCTGTCGATTGGCGCCAGGCCATGAACACTGGTCTCGCCGAGGCGACCGGCTAAGCGATCGACCAGGCTTGCCACCTCGTCGCCGGCTTCGCGCGTCTCGGCGAGCAGCGGCGTCTGCACCGCAATGGTCGGCTCGGCGATGAGCGCCGAGAGGATCGCGACCTCGACGCCCGGACCCGGATCGATCTGGGCGATGCGGTCGCGCAGGAGGCGGAACATGCGGTCGGGATCGCGCACCGGGCGGCCGAAGCCGACGGCGATCTTGCCGACCTCGCCATCGAAGCGATAGGCGGCGAGCTCGAGCTTGCGCACGCCCTTCTGCGCCCGGTCCAGCGAGCCTGAGAGCCGCTCGCAGAGCCGATGCGCGGCGAGCGCCAGATCCTCAGGATTGCCGATACCGTCGGGGAAGACCAGGCGCGTGCGGAAGGCCGGCGCCGCACGCACCGGCGCCAGCGGCTCCTCGATCAAGCCCAGCGCCTGGTCGAGACGACGCGCCAACACCTCGCCGAATCGCGCGACCAGCGGCGCCCGCGGCGCGGCAGCGAGATCCTCGATGCGCTTCAGGCCGAGCCGCATGAGCGCGCTCACCACCACCGCCGGAAGACGAAGCCCTGCAACCGAGAGACTGGCGAGCCTTTCGCGCTCAGCCTCCGGATCGGCAACGATCACGCCCTCGGCTGCTTCGGCATAGCGGGCGAGCGCCCAGGCGGCCCCCGGCGTGCCGGCGATGGCGACGCGGGCGGAGAATCCGAGCTTCTCGATGCGATGTCGGAGATCGAGGCCCATCGCCTCCTCGCCGCCGAACAGATGAGCGCAGCCGGTGGCGTCGATCCAGAGTCCGGCATCGCCGCCGATGCTGCCGGAGACCGTCGCCGACTGGCGGTCGAGCGCGGCGATCGGCGCATAGCGCTGGGCCCAGTCGGCGAGCGCCTCGAGCGCGCGCGCATCGCCGACGGCATCGGATGTGGCGACATGCAGATCGGGCACGCGGGCGCGCGCATCGGCGACGGATTCGCCAGGCGAAAGGCCGAGCAGCGTCGCGTTGCGATCGAGCGCCACCACCAGCGGGCGGCCGCCGATGGCGCGCGCGGTCGCGAGCGGTCTATCCCGCCACTCGGGCGCGCGCCGGAAGATCCGGTCGGTCGCGAAGCGAGGGAGCCAGAGAGAGATCACCCGTCGCATCGTTCTTCTCCATCAGCCAGTGGCCGGGGCGTCCGCCCCGGCAGCGTTCGAGCGTGACCTGCCAGCGCGGATTGCCGACACCGTGAGCATCCTCGGCCGGCGCCACCGAGGACGCCGAGGCGATGCGCCAGCGGGTCTCCACCGCCGAAGCCGCGGCATCGCCGCCGTCGAGCCGGAGCGCGAAGCCGGTCGTTCCCCTCTCTGCTGCGAGCTGGAGCCGGCGGCTGCCGGCGAGATCGAGCGGCTTCTCGAGCTCGGCGACGGCAACGGCGAGACCTTTGGTGCGAAGCCCTTCCTCGAAGGCCCAGAGACGATCGACCTCGCTCCGTGCGCGGACGAGGATCAACCGCCCCGGATCGAGGCCGTAATCGGCCAGGGCCGGCGCATAGAGTTCAGGGTGCCGGCCGCACCACAGAACCGGCCCGGGCTCGGCCTGCATGACGCGGATCGCCAGCGAAAGAAGGAAGCCGGTCGCCGCCCCCGCCTCGCGCTCGCCGGCCGCGACGACCGCGTGCAGGCGCTTGAGCGGCAGGCCGCGGAACGGGAGATGGCCGTCGATGGCGTCAACGCCGAGCGGGACGACCGCCGGGATGCCAGCGCCCGCGCCACGCTCCAGCCGGCCGATCTGCCGGCGCAGATCGAAGAGACGGGGAGCGGCCCCGGGAGCCCCGGGTGGGAAGGGCAGAAGGTTCGCCATGGGAATGTTCATATTTTGTTCTTATCCCTGCTTTGTCAAGACGAGATCGCATCGAGCCGCGGCCACTCCATAATTCTCATTTCTTTTCAATATATTGCGAGTGCACCGAGCCGCTGGTTGGCGCCGCTCCTTTGCGTTCCCTTCTTCGGCCGTTCTCAAGCCGCAAGCGGACGAATCCTCGGTAAGTTCCAGGCTCACCCACACGCCTTGCGCGCCCTTGGGATGTCACGCGAGCACCCGGGCCGGATATGAGAGGCACCGTCCGATGACTCGACCGATCGCAGAAAACGTCCTCCTTCCCTACCCTCCCCTCGTGGCGAAACGGCGGCTATAACCGGGCCATGGCAAGAAAGCTCTTCGGGACCGATGGCATCCGCGGCCGGTCCAACTCCGAGCCGATGACGGCCGTCACCGCGCTCACCGTGGCCGTCGCCGCCGGCCGGCACTTCACCTCCGCCGACAATCGCCGACACCTCGTCGTCATCGGCAAGGACACGCGGCTTTCCGGCTACATGCTGGAGCCGGCGCTGGTTGCGGGCTTCGCCTCGGTCGGCATGGATGTTGTCACCGTCGGTCCCTTGCCGACGCCGGCGATCGCGATGCTGACGCGCTCGCTGCGCGCCGATCTCGGCGTGATGATCTCAGCTTCGCACAATCCTTATGCCGACAACGGCATCAAGCTGTTCGGCCCCGACGGCTTCAAGCTCTCCGACGATGTCGAAGCCCGGATCGAAAGACTGATCGAGGAAGGGCCGATTGCCGGCCTCGCCGAGCCCGAACGCCTCGGCCGCGTGCAACGGCTCGAGGACGCGCGCGGCCGCTACATCGAGTTCGTCAAGGCCTCCTTCCCGCGCGGCCGCCGGCTCGACGGGCTCAAGGTCGCGATCGATTGCGCCAACGGTGCCGCCTACAAGGTGGCGCCGACCGTGCTCTGGGAGCTCGGCGCCACGGTGATCCCGATCGGCGTCAATCCCGACGGCACCAACATCAACCGCGCCTGCGGCGCCGTGCATCCCGAGCACCTGCAGACCCAGGTGGTCACGCATCGCGCCGATATCGGGCTCGCGCTCGACGGCGATGCCGACCGGCTGATCGTCGTCGATGAGCATGGCGAGGCGATCGACGGCGATCAGATCCTGGCGCTGATCGCCGGATCCTGGGCCAAGGATGGCCGCCTCAAGGGCGGCGGCGTGGTTGCGACGCTGATGTCGAATTTCGGCCTCGAGCGGCATTTGCGCGGCATCGGGCTCGACCTCGTGCGTACCCAGGTCGGCGACCGCTACGTGGTCGAGCACATGCGCTCGAACGGTCACAATCTCGGCGGCGAGCAATCCGGCCATATGGTGATGACCGACTATGTAACGACCGGCGACGGTCTGGTCGCAGCGCTTCAGGTGCTCGCGGTTCTGACCCAGAACGGCAAGAAGGCGAGCGAGGCGCTCCGCGTCTTTCGGCCGGCGCCGCAGCTTCTCAAGAACGTGCGCTTCGCCGGCAAGGCGAAGCCGCTCGATGCCGACTCGGTTAAGCAGACAATCTCGACGGTCGAGGAGCGTTTGGGCTCGCGCGGTCGGCTGGTGGTGCGGAAGTCAGGGACGGAACCGCTCATCCGCGTCATGGCCCAGGGCGAAGACGAGGGTGAGATTCGCGCCGCCGTCGACGAGGTGGTTGCTGCGGTCGAGCGCGCCGCGGCGGGATGACTGGCCTTACGCCGCCGACCCGGACAGCCGGGCGCGTGCTGATCGTCGGCCCTTCCTACGCAAGCGGCACCACCGGCATCCAGGCCGCGATCAAGTCGGCCGGCGCACTCGGCGCCTTCGCCGCCGCGGCGGTAACATCGGTGATTGCCGACGAGACAGCAATGCCGGTCCTGATCCCGCCCGCCTCCATCGCCGCGCAGATGCGCGCGGTGCTGGCCGATATCGGCGCCGATGTCCTGGCGATCGATGGGCTCGCCGGCGAGGCGCAAATCCAGGCGGTTGCCGACATCCTCGAAGGCGAGGCGCGCGGCATTCCCGTCGTGCTCGGCCTTGCCGCCCCGGCTGATGAGGCAAAGACGCTGCTGGCGCCTTTGGCACGCCTCGTTGTGGTTCCAGGGGATGCCGATACGCGCGCGACGGCATCCGCCCTCGCCACGCGCGGTCTTGCCGTGCTCGCGACATCCGCGGGCGGCAACGTGCTCGCCGAGGGCGGGACCGTCACCGCCTTTCCGGCGCGGCGCGGCACCGACCGGCCGATCCGCGGCGCCGGCCCATCGCTCGCCGCCGCCATCGCCGCCGGCCTCGCCCAGGGTCTTTCCCTTGCCGCCGCCGCGCGGCGCGGGCGAGACTATGTCGAGGAAGCGATCCTGACCGCGCCGGATTTCGGACGCGGCGCTGCACCCCTCAACCACGTCCACACCTGCCGCCCCACGCCACCTGCCAGCTTCGAGTGAGCCATGACCGAGGAACTGTTCCGCGACGACGCCTATCTCAAATCCTGCGAGGCGACGGTCACCAAGGTCGACGAGCTCGGCATCCGCCTCGACCGCACGATCTTCTATCCGATGGGCGGCGGCCAGCCGGGCGACACCGGCACCCTCACGCTTGCCGACGGCCGCGCGATCCGCATCGCCGACACGCGGAAAGGGCCCGATGCCGGTGAGATCCTGCACATTCCAGCCGCCGACCAGCCGAAGCCGGAAGCCGGCGCCAGGATCACCGCGGCGATCGACTGGGTGCGCCGGCACCGGCACATGCGCGTGCATACCTCGCTGCATCTGCTCTCCGCGGTGATCGTGGGCTCGGTCACCGGCGGCCAGATCGGCGACGGCAAGGGCCGGCTCGATTTCGACCTGCCGGACACGGCGCTCGACAAGGACGCGATCGAGGCCAAGGTGAACGCGCTGATCCAGGCCGATCACAAGACCGGCACGCAATGGATCACCGACGCGGAAATGGATCAGCGCCCGGACCTGGTGAAGACCATGTCGGTCAAGCCGCCGCGCGGCGCCGGGCGCGTGCGCTTGCTGGAGATCCCCGGCGTCGACCTCCAGGCCTGCGGCGGCACCCACGTCGCGCGCACCGGCGAGATCGGCAAGATCGCCGTCACCAAGATCGAGAACAAGGGTCGCCACAACCGCCGGGTCAACGTCGCGCTGGCGGAGTGAAACCTTGCCATCCGGCGAGCGGCTTCTAAGTTACATGTAACCAGGAGTCAGGTGTGGCGACCCAGAGCCGCAAGCTCAAGAGGAAGGCAACGTCGCGTGAGAAGGTTCGCGCGCATCGTGAGCAACTTCGATTTCAAGGATTGCGCCCCATCCAGATCTGGGTCCCGGATACGCGCTCGCTTGAGTTTGCGGCGGAAGCACATCGACAATCGCTGCTCGTCGCCAAGAGTAAATACGCGGCCGACGATCAGGCCTTCATCGACGCGATCTCGGTCAAATTCGACGAATGAAGCGAGGCGAGGTCTGGACCGCAGCTCGCGGCTCCGACTATGCCAGCAAGCCACGTCCGGTCGTTGTCGTCCAGGATGATCGCTTTGATGCCGTCGACTCGATCACAGTTTGCGCCTTCACGAGCGATCCGGAAGAGGCGCCGTTATTTCGACTTGCTGTGACGCCAAGCGAGGCAAACGGCCTCCGGATCCTTTCGCGCCTTATAGTCGACAAGCGCAGCACCATGCCCCGCGCCAAGCTCGGCCGTCGTATTGGCAGGTTGAGCGACCAAGACATGCTCCGGCCCGATCGCGCCATGCTCGTCTTTCTCGGATTGACGAGTTGAGCGCTCCCCTTTTTGTCAGCGTGGTTGTTACCTATCTAATGGGCTGACGGCTCCACCTCCCCCGAGGCGCCCAAGGAAAGCACCATGATCGAACGCCGCGAATTCTCGACGCTGGGCGGAGCCGACCACGGCTGGCTCAAGGCAAAGCACCATTTCTCCTTTGCCGACTACCGCGATCCCAAGCGCGTGCATTGGGGCGCGCTCCGCGTCTGGAACGACGACGAGATCGGCGCCGGCGAAGGCTTCCCGCCGCACCCGCATGCGGATATGGAGATCATCACCTATGTCCGCGAGGGCGCGATCACGCATGAGGACAGCCTCGGCAATCGCGGCCGCACCGAGGCCGGCGACGTCCAGGTGATGTCGGCCGGCACCGGCATCCGGCATTCGGAGTACAATTTCGAACGGGAGACGACCAAGATCTTCCAGATCTGGATCATCCCGGACAAGCGCGGCGGCAAGCCGAGCTGGGGCGCCAAGCCTTTTCCCAGGGGCGAGCGCTCCGGCCGCTTCGTCACCCTCGCGAGCGGCAAGCAGAGCGATCCGGACGCGTTGCCGATCCGCACCGACGCGCGCGTGCTCGGCGCGACGCTGAAGGCCGGCGAAACCGCGGAGTATCCGATCGGGGCGACACGCCGCGGCTATCTGGTGCCGGCCAAGGGCGCGGTCGATGTCAACGGCGTGCGTATCGACGCGCGCGATGGCGCGGCGATCGCAAAAGAGCCCGTGATCAAAGAGACGGCGCTCGAGGATGCCGAGATCGTCCTGGTCGACGCAGCCTGATACTCGCCTTGCCGCCCCGCTCCGTCAGCGCCCGAACCACGCCTTCATCGCGGGCGTTTCCAGCACGTTCGGATTGCAGATGCGGTAGGGAAGCTGCCGGTTGAAGAAGGCCCGCGCCGACTTGAAGCCGCCTTCCGCCAGCATGCGCAGCCCCTCGTCGGTATAGGTCATGGCGTGCGGTGCCACGATGATGTTGTCGAGGGCCAGTAGCGGATTGCCGACCGGGGTCGGTTCCTCCTCGAACACGTCGGTGGCGGCGCCGGCAATCCGGTGCTCCTTGAGCGCGAGATAGAGCGCCTGCTCATCCACGATCGGTCCTCGCGCCATGTTGACGAGGAAGGCCGACCGCTTCATCAGCCGGATCGCGCGCGCATCGATCATGCCCCGCGTGGTCGCATCCAGCGGGCAGGCGATCACCAGGAAGTCGGCTTGCGATACCACCGTATCGAGATCGCACAGGCTCACGCCTAGCGGCGCCACCTCCTCGGCCTTGGCGAAAGGATCGCAGGCGATGTGGCGCATGCCGAAGGGCGCGATCAGCCGGAACAGCTCGCGGCCTGTGTTGCCGGCGCCGATCAGGCCGAGCGTCTTGCCGGCGAGACCCGTGCCGAGATGGTTCATCCGCTCGTTCCAGCGCCCGGTCCGGACCAGGCGGTCCATGGTCGGGATGCGATGCGCCAGCGCCAGGATGAAGGCGAAGGCGCTGGAGGCGACCGAGCGGCGCACGCCTTCCGGATTGTTGGTCAGCAGGATGCCGGCCGCGGTGATCGCCGGCACGTCGCAATGGTCGAGCCCGACGCCGAAGCGCGCAACGAGACGGAGCTTGCGATCGGGCTGCGCCAGGGCCGATGCCCGCAGCTCCGGCGCACCGAGGCAGATGCCGTCATAGCGGGCCGCGTCGGCGGCGGTGACCGGCGAGGTGCCGTCGCCGAACCATTCCCGGTCGAGCAGCGGATCGTCGTCGAGAATCTTGAGCGCGACCGGATCGAAACTCGGCTTGCCGTCGGCGCTGAGGATGTCGCGCGAGAGGCCGATGCGGAACCGAGTCATCAGAGCGAGATTGTCATGCCGCCATCGACCATCAGCACCTGGCCGGTGCAGAAGGACGAGGCCGGCGAGGCGAAGTAGATGACGGCGCCGCCGAGCTCGGCCGGATCGCCCCAGCGGCCGGCGGGAGCGCGGTTGGAGACCCAGTCGTAGAAACTCTTGTCGCGGCGGACGACCTCGTTCTGCGCACCGGGATAGAAGCCGGGACCGATGCAGTTGCAGGTGATGCCCTTCGACGCCAGCTCGACCGCGAGCGCACGCGTGAGCCCATGCACGCCGGCCTTGGAGGCGACATAGGGCGCGATCGAGGGACGCGCGATCACGCCCATCACCGAGGAGATGTTGATGATGCGGCCCCATTTGTTGCGGGCCATCACCTTGGAGGCCTCGCGCGCCAGGCGGAAGCAGGCGGTGAGATCGGTATCCAGCACCGAGGACCACTGCTCCTCGGTCACGTCTTGCAGCAGGTTGCGGGTGACGATCCCGGCATTGTTGACCAGGATGTCGAGCCGGCCATGCGCCCGGTCGATCTCGGCCACCGCCTGGTTGATCGCGGCGAGATCGGTGACATCGAAGGCCTGGACCGAAGCCGAGCTCCCCTTCGCTTCGAGGTCTCTCTTGCGGTCCTCGCATTTTTCCTTGTTGCGCGCGTTCAGCACGATATGCGCGCCGGCGCCAGCCAACGCCTCCGCCATGGCCCAGCCGAGGCCTTGCGACGACCCGGTGACCAGCGCGACCCGGCCTTTGAGCGAGAACATGTCGAGCATCGATTCCCTCCTCATCTACGGGACTGGTAAGCCCACTTGGCGCCCTATCTCATGCGAACCGCTCACAACGAAACCACCTCAGATCTTGGCGTCACATACAAAATTTTGTATGATACTAATGATGAAGCCTATTGTCTTTCTCGGAGACTCGTTATCGACCCTACGGGGCTTTCCGAACAACGCAAGGCGGCGCGCAGGATACCAGATCGATCGTGTGCAGCGTGGCTTTGACCCCGACGACTGGAAGCCAATGCCGATTGTCGGCTCGGGTACGAGAGAGATCCGAGTTCGAGACGAAACTGGCGCGTTCCGTGTGCTCTATGTCGCGGTTCGTGCGGAGGCCGTCTATGTGCTGCACTGCTTCCAGAAGAAGAGCCAACGAACAAGCCAGAGCGATCTGGAGCTAGGCACGCAGCGCTACAAGGAATTGATGCGAGGCCGAAAAATGAAAGATCGACGATTTGCCAGCGTATGGGATGCTATTGAGGGTACGAGGCAAGAGGCGGCAAGCCTGCGTGCCCGCTCTGAGCTCATGCTCGCGCTTGCTGAGCTGATCCGTCGGTCGGGATGGACGCAGCGCCAGGCCGCAGCCAAGTTTGGTGTCACCCAGCCTCGTATCTCCGATCTGGTGAGGGGCCGCATCGACCTCTTCTCGCTCGATACCCTGGTCGACATGGCATCGGCCGGCGGACTCAAGCCGCGCATTACCGTCAAGCGGGCGGCATAGCCGGCTTGACTTCCGTGCGTGCCAAATGTCCGCTCCTTTCTCAAATTCTATCCCTAAAAGAAAGCATAACATGGCGAAGCATCGGATTGCGGTCGTTCCCGGCGACGGCATCGGCAAGGAGGTGATGCCGGAGGGGCTTCGCGTGCTCGACGCTGCCGCCCGCAAGTACAGCATCGACCTCAGCTTCGACCACTACGACTGGAGCTGCGAGACCTACAAGAAGACCGGGCGGATGATGCCGGAGGACGGGATCGCGCGGCTGGCGGAATCCGGCTCGATCTTCCTGGGCGCCGTTGGTTTCCCCGGCGTGCCCGACCACATCTCGCTCTGGGGGCTGCTGATCCCGATCCGCCGCGAGTTCCAGCAATACATCAACCTCCGCCCGGTACGGATGATGAAGGGCATCCCCTGCCCGCTCGCCAACCGAAAGCCCGAGGAAATCGATTTCTGGGTTGTCCGCGAGAACAACGAGGGCGAGTATTCCGAGATCGGGGGCCGCCTGTTCCAGGGCACCGAGCGCGAGATGGCGGTCCAGCAATCGACCTTCACCCGTCTCGGCGTCGACCGTGTCCTTCGCTTCGCCTTCGACCTCGCGAAGTCGCGCAAGAAGAAGCACCTGACCTCGGCGACCAAGTCGAACGGCATCATTCACACCATGCCGTATTGGGACGAGCGCGTGAAAGCGGTGGCGACGGACTACCCGGATGTGAAGTGGGACCAGTACCACGTCGACATCCTGACCGCGAATTTCGTGCTGCATCCGGATTGGTTCGACGTGGTCGTCGGCTCCAACCTTTTCGGCGACATCCTCTCCGACCTCGGCCCCGCGGTCGCCGGCTCGATCGGCATCGCGCCCTCGGCCAATCTCAATCCCGAGCGCAAATACCCCTCGATGTTCGAGCCGGTGCACGGCTCGGCGCCCGACATCGCCGGCCGCGGCATCGCCAATCCGATCGGGCAGATCTGGTCGGGGGCGATGATGCTCGAGCATCTCGGCCACAAGGATGCGGCAGACGCGATCGTGCGCGCGATCGAGGAGGTGCTCGGCGGCGGCGGTCCGCGCACGCGCGACATCGGCGGCCAGGCGACGACGGTGGATCTCGGCAAGGCAGTAGCGGAGGCGCTTCGATGATCGACGCATACACGGCGGCAACCAGCAACGGGCTTCGCTGCGCGATCGCGCTCGCCGAGTCCGGGCTTCGCCACACCATCCACAAGATCGACCTTTCCAAGGGCGACCAGAAGACGCCGAAATTCCTGCGCATGAATCCGGCGGGACAGATCCCGGTGATCGTCGACAAGGACGCCGCCGACGGCCCGCTGACGCTGACCGAGTCGACGGCGATCCTGATCTACGTCGCCGAGAAAAGCGGCAAGCTGCTGCCCGCCGGCGCCGGCCCCAGGGCGCGCGTGTTCGAGGCGCTGGCCACGGCCATGACGGATGTCTACGCGCCCTTCAACGCGCTCTTCCACATCCAGGACGACTTCCCCGGCAAGGTGCCGGATGAGGTCATCGCCGATTTCGATGGACGCATCCGCGCCGCACTGACCCGTCTCGACGAGAAGCTGGCGAAATCCGAGTGGGTCGCCGGCGACTTCTCGATTGCCGATATCGCGCTCTACTGCAATGTCTGGCGGCTCAAGACCGCGCTCAACCGCAGCTTCCCCGATCTCGCCAACCTGCAGCGATGGTTCGCCGCCATCGCCAACCGTCCCGGCGTGCAGCTCGGGACGTCGCTAGCGGGGCGGCCGTGACCGGCACGGCGACGGAGGTGTATCGATGATCGATCTCTACACGGCGGCGACCAGCAACGGTCTCCGCGCCGCGATCGGGCTCGCCGAGAGCGGCCTGCGCCATACGGTCCGCAAGATCGACCTGTCGAAAGGCGAGCAGAGAGCTCCCGCTTTCCTCAAGCTGAACCCGGCGGGCCATATCCCGGTGATCGTCGACCACGGGGCCGCCCGCGGACCGCTGACGCTGACCGAGTCGACGGCGATCCTGATCTATGTCGCCGAGAAGAGCGGCAGGCTCCTGCCGAGCGAGCCCGACGGGCGGGCGCGGGTCTTCGAGGCCCTGGCCAATGCCATGACCGACGTCTATGCGCCGTTCGAGGGCCTCATGCATTTGCACGGCGAGTTCGGCGACAAGGTGCCGGCCGAGGTCGCCGCCGGCTTCGATGCCCTGGTGCGAGGCGCGCTCACGCGCATCGACGGGCATCTTGCCGGCTCGGAATGGGTGGCCGGTGCCTTCTCCATCGCTGACATCGCGCATTACTGCACCGTCTGGCGGCTGAAGACCCGGCTCAACCGAACCTATCCGGATCTCGCTCACCTCCAGCGCTGGTTCGCTGCCGTCGCCAGCCGCCCCGGCGTCCAGCTCGGCACCTCGCTGGCGGGACGCCCGTGACCGACCGCTTCTTCGAGGACTTCAAGGTCGGGGATACCTTCACGACCGGCGGCGTCACGCTGACGGAGTCGATGATCCTCGACTTCGCCCTTGCCTACGACCCGCAGCCCTTCCATCTCGACGCGACCGCGGCCAAGGCCGGTCCCTTCGGCGGTCTGATCGCCTCAGGCTTCCAGACCCTGGCGCTCGGATTCCGCCAGGTGCTCGATCTCGGCATCCTCCGCGGCGGCTCGATGGGATCGCCCGGCATGGACGAGGTCCGCTGGACGCGGCCGGTTCGCCCCGGCGACACCATCCGCGTCAAGGGCGAGGTGGTCGAGACCCGCCCCTCCTCCTCGAAGACCGATCGCGGCACGGTTCGGATCAAATATGCGTTCGTCACCCAGGCGGAGGAGACCGTGATGACCATGAGCTGCATGCACATCCTCAGGCGCCGGCCGGCATGAGCGACGCGGATGTGATCGTCGTCGGCGGCGGCTCCGCCGGCTGCGCGCTGACGGGCCGGCTCAGCGAAGATCCGAAGATCCGCGTGCTGCTGCTCGAAGCGGGTCCGCGCGATACCGATCCCTGGATCCACCTGCCGGTCGGCTATTTCCGCAACATCCTCTCGCCGCTCTCCTGGGGCTTCGAGACGGAGGCGGATGCCGGGATCAATGGCCGGTCTATGATCTGGCCGCGCGGCAAGGTGCTGGGCGGATCTTCCTCGATCAACGGGCTCATCTATATCCGCGGCCAGGCCGAGGACTACGATCATTGGCGCCAGCTCGGCAATGCCGGCTGGTCCTTCGCCGACCTGCTCCCCTACTTCAAGCGCGCGGAGCATCAGGAGCGCGGCGAGAGCGAACTGCATGGAACAGGCGGGCCGCTCGGCGTCTCCGACCTCCGCCTCAAACATCCGATCTGCGAGGCCTTCATCCAGGCGGCCGAGCAGGCGGGCTATCCACGCAACCCCGACTTCAACGGCACGAGCCAGGACGGCGTCGGCTACTATCAGCTGACGACGCGCAACGGCATGCGCTCGAGCGCGGCGGTGGCTTATCTCAAGCCGGCGCGGCGTCGACCCAATCTCCGGATCGAAACTGACGCGCTCGCGACGAAGGTGCTGATCGAGAACGGCCGCGCCGTCGGCGTCGCCTATCTCAAGCACGGCATTCCCTACGAGGCGCGCGCGCGCGAGACCGTGCTCTCGGGCGGTGCCATCAACTCGCCGCAGCTCCTGCTGCTCTCAGGCATCGGCCCGGCAACGCATCTCAAGGAGCAGGGCATCGACGTCGTCCGCGACCTGGCCGGCGTCGGCGAGAACCTGCAGGACCACTACCAGGCGCGTGTGATCTGGCGCTGCACCCGGGCGATCACCCACAACCAGATCCGCCACAGCCTCTGGCGCCAGGCGACGGTCGGCGCCGAATGGCTGTTCCGGCGCTCCGGTGCCGTCACCATCGGCGCCGGCGAGGTCGGGCTCTTCTGCAAGAGCACGCCCGAAGTCGCGACCGCGGATCTGCAGTATCACTTCATGCCGGTGAGCTTCGAGCGCTCGGCCAACGGCAACTCGATCCATGTGCATGAGTGGCCGGGCTTCAACAACACGGTCAACCAGTCGCGCCCCGAAAGCCACGGCTGGGTCCGGCTCAAATCGGCGGACGGGCGTTGGCATCCGGCGATCCAGCCGAACTACCTGACTGCCGAGACCGATCGGCGTGCCATCGTTGCCGGGATCAGGATCGCGCGGCGGATTGCCGAGATGCCGGCGATGCGGCCGTACACCGGCGGCGAATACAGCCCCGGCGCGGAGGTGACGACCGACGACGAGATCCTCGACTTCGTCCGCGCCAAGGGCGGGACGATCTACCACCCGGTCGGCACCTGCAAGATGGGGCCGGACGGCGACCGCAAAGCGGTGGTCGATGCCGAACTCAAGGTCCGCGGCATCCAGGGGTTGCGCGTCGCCGACGCCTCGATCATGCCGACACTGATTTCCGGCAACACCAACGCCGCGGCGATCATGATCGGGGAGAAGGCGGCGGACTTGGTTCGCGCCGCGCTAGCTTAGGCGGCTTGGCGCGGCTGCGGACGACCGGGTTGGCCGCTCGGACCTCTGACGGTCTTCCGGTAGGCGCGGACGATCCGTTGGCTCAGCTCGGCGGTCTCATCCGCGCTGAGGCCCGGTACATGTGCCGCGACCGCGCGCCAGACGCGTGCCTCGAAGGCGAGAGGGTCTATTCCCGGGCGCGTTCCGACCTCGTGCAAGATCTTGTCCAGAAGGTTCTTTTCAAGGCCGATCATCGCATGACTCCATATCTAGAGCATTTTCCGATCATTCTGGTTCATAGCCTGAGTTTCGAAAGTAGTTGGCGCATTCGTGTGGTGTGAAGGCGTCGAGAGCGTCAGCGATGGCCTGCCATAGGGCGTCCTTGGTTCGTGCGGCCACCTTTCGCAGATAGGCCTTCAGCTTGGCAAAGGCTTGCTCGATTGGGTTGAAGTCCGGGCTATAGGGAGGCAAGAACAAGCGCGTCGCGCCTGCCGCCTCGATGGCTTCGCGCAC
>VGEN01000084.1 GCA_016869285.1 Alphaproteobacteria bacterium | reverse complement strand
AGAACGGATACGTCGAGAGCTTCAACGCACGCCTGCGCGATGAATTGCTCGATGGCGAAATCTTCTACTCGCTGCGCGAGGCTCAGATCATCATCGAAAGCTGGCGGCGTCACTTCAACGCGATCAGACCGCATGAATCGCTCGGCTACAAACCGCCTGCACCGGAAGTGTTCGTGCCTGCATTCGCCGCATGGCCGGCTGCGCTACGCCGATCGGCTTCGCCGGCCACGCTCCAACTAGCGCAACGGCCAACTCTGAACTAACATTCTATCTGGACCACTCGATGGGGGCCGATCAACGGCATGATCGCCACCGGGCCTACCCTGAAGAAGGCGATGTGGTTGGCGGTCGAGGTCGAGAATCTGGCCGCCCAATATTGGCGAGCGTTGCAGGTGGGAGAGCCTTGCCTACTCACCGACGAAGAGGTCGCCGCGACCGTCGCGCAGTTCAAGAACTACGGCCAGGGCGATCCCAACGCGTCCCCGCGATGCTGTTGAGCTAGACTTCCCGCATGTTCGTCGGCGTCGACATCGGCACGCAGAGCCTCAAGGTCGTGGTGACCGACGA
The DNA here is from genome assembly GCA_016869285.1 of Alphaproteobacteria bacterium. Lineage (GTDB taxonomy): Bacteria > Pseudomonadota > Alphaproteobacteria > SHVZ01 > SHVZ01 > SHVZ01. Next base: position 18,496 of record VGEN01000084.1, on the reverse strand, counting down.
GCACCTCATGCCCAAAGGCACGGCGCGGCGATCCTATCGCCCGGACTTCCCGCAGCCCGGCTGGGCGGAACAGGACCCAGGGGTGTGGGAGCGCGCGCTGGGGCCGGCCATCGGCGAAGCCCTCACCGCGGCCGATGTCCGATCCGGCGATGTCCGTGGGCTCGGCATCTGCAGCCAGCTCGACGGCTGCGTCGCCGTGGACGAGGCGGGGCGAGCGATCGGCCCCTGCCTTCTCTGGATGGATCGCCGTGCGACCGACGAGATCGCCGACATTCCGGCCGACCTCGTCCGACGCCGCACTGGCATCGTGACGGATGCCGGGCACATGGCCGCGAAGGGGCGGTGGCTAAAGCGCCATCGCCTGAACGGCCGTCCCGCTCGTTTCCACCAGCCTGTCAGCTACATGGTCGAGCGGCTGACAGGAAGCTTCGTCATCGACCATGCCCTGGCGTCGACGACGATGGTCTGCGCGCTCGACCGGCCGCACTACGACCCGGAGCTGATGGACCTGTTCGAGATCGACGCGGCCGAGCTGCCGCGGATCGACCACGCCGGCGCCCTAGCCGGACGCCTTCACGAAACGGGCGCCGGGCTGACTGGACTCCCGTCGGCGCTGCCCGTGGCGGTCGGCACCGGCGACGATTTCTCGACGGTCATCGGCGCCGGACTCCTCGCGCCCGGCCGCGTCGCCGTCGGATTGGGCACCGGCGAGGTCGTCGGCGCCCTTCACCCCGACCCGCTCATCGATAAGGATGGGCTGGTCGAGACTCATCCCTATCCCGGCGGCGGCTTCTTCATCGAAAACCCCGGATGGCTCGGAGGCGGATCGGTCGTTTGGCTGATGTCGATCTTGGGCCTGGGAAGCCCGTCCGACCTGGACAGTCTCGCCGTATCAGCCCCACCGGGAGCGGACGGCGTGATCTTCCTTCCCTGCCTCAGCGGAGCAATGGCGCCCCGGTGGCGGCCGAAAGCGCGAGGCTGCTTCTACGGCCTGACCTCCGCGCATGGCCGAGCGCACATGGCGCGCGCCGTGCTCGAAGGAACGGCCTTCGCGATGCGCGACGTCGTCGTGCGCCTGGACGCGATGGGCGTCACCGCCGAGACGATCCTGCTGCTGGGCGGCGGCGCCCGCAGCCGATTGTGGGCGGAGATCCGGGCCGATATCGCCGGCCGCATTGTCAGGGTGCCCCGCCATGTCGACACCTGCCCGATCGGCGCGGCGATGCTGGCCGCGATGGCCTCCGGCACCGTCGCAAGCCTTGCCGAGGCGGCTGCGTCGGTTGGGAGCGAGAGCCTGATCTTCACCGCCGATCCGAAGCGGAAGGCCGCCTACGACGACGCCTACGCTGCCTATCGCGGTCTATTCGATACACTGGAGCCGATCTTCTCATGACCAGCCAAGATCCGATCGACCGCCTGCTGGCAGGCACCTACCCCGATCCGGATGGCGGACCGGCCCTGCGCGTCTCGACCAAGAAAGTCGTCATCGCCCCGACCCTCACCGGCGCCGAGGACTCCTGCCTGGACGGGCTCGAGCTCGGAGGCAGGCTCGCCGTGGTGAGCGATCCGATCACGCATGATCTCATGGGCGCGCGCATCGAGCGCGCGCTCGCCGGTCGTGCCAAGGTCCAGAGCCTCGTGCTGCCCGACCATCCGCATGCCGACGAAGTGACGTCGCAGCGCATCGCCGAAGCGACGAAGTCGGCGGATGGGCTTGTCGCGGTTGGTGCCGGCACGATCAACGATCTCTGCAAGTTCGCCACGGCAGGCGCCGGCAAGCCTTACGTCGTCTATGGCACGGCACCGTCGATGAACGGCTACGTCTCGACCACCGCCGCGATCACGGTTCATGGCCACAAGAAGTCGCTGGCCGCCCAGGCACCGCTCGGCGTCTTCCTCGACCTCGGCGTGCTGGCATCGGCGCCGCCGCGCATGATCCGCTCAGGCCTCGGCGACAGCCTCTGCCGGACCACCTCTCAGGCCGATTGGCTGCTCGCCCACCTCCTGTTCGATTCACCCTATCGTCTGGCGCCCTTCGTCCTGCTCTCCGACGACGAGGAACCGCTGTTCTCGCAATCCGACGCGCTGATGCGCGGCGATCTCCCGGCGATGGAGCGTCTCGTCCGCACGCTGCTGCTCTCGGGCTTCGGCACCGCCATCTGCGGCAGCAGCCATCCAGCGAGCCAAGGGGAGCACCTGATCAGCCACTTCACCGACATGCTGGGCGACCCGGCTTGGCCGCCAGCCTTCCACGGCGAGCAGATCGCGGTGACGACCCTGACCATGGCACGGCTGCAGGAGCACATACTGCGGGAGCGCGCTCCGCAGGTTACGACGGATGCCGCGGATGAGGCCAAGGTGATCACCGTTTTCGGCGAGGATCTCGGCCGTTCATGCTGGAAGGACTTCGCTCAGAAGCGCCTGGATGCCCGACGTGCGGAGGCGGTCAATGCGCGTCTCGCCAGTGGATGGGACCGCATCCGCGGCGAGATCGAGCGCATCATCCGCCCGGCAACTAATCTCGATCGCACCCTGCAGCGGGCCGGCGCGCCGAGGACAGCGGACGATCTCGGATGGCCCGGCGCATTCTATGCGAAGGCCGTGGAGAACGCCCGCCTGATACGGAACCGCTACACCTTCCTCGACTTCGCGGCGAACAGCGGGATGGCGGTCGCGCCGTGAGCACTCGTCGCGACTATAGCCTCGTCGGCCTCGACGGAGAGCGCGCCCAAAGGAACGGCCTCGCAGGGGCCCAGTGGTACGCCTGCCAAGCCCCTCGGAGGACGCTAAAGGAGCTGATGCAGCGAACGGACGGACCCGCGATCCGCGACACTCTGCTGTGGTTCGGCCTTCTCGGCCTGTCGAGGACGCTCGGCTGCCTTACCTGGGGTACCTGGCTCGCGGTGCCTTGCTTCCTCGTCTACGGCGTGCTCTACGGTTCCGCGTCGGACAGCCGATGGCACGAATGCGGGCACGGCACCGCCTTCAAGACACACTGGATGAACCAGGCTGTCTACCAGATCGCGTGCTTCATGATCCTGCGCGAGCCGACCGTGTGGCGATGGAGCCACGCGCGCCATCACACCGATACGCTCGTCGTCGGGCGCGACCCCGAGATCAATGTGCAGCGGCCGCCGAGCGTCTTCAAGCTGCTGGTCAACTTCTTCGCGCTGAAATCAGGCGCCGAGACCATCGGCAAGCTGTTCGTTCACGCCGTAGGCCGGGTGACGGCAGAGGAGGTCACCTTTATCCCAGAGACCGAGGGCTGGAAGATCGCCATCGTCGCCCGCGTCTATCTCGCGATCTTCACTGGCGTGATCGCGTGGTGCATCTGGGCGGGGTCGATCCTGCCGGCGATGCTGATCGGCCTACCGACGTTCTACGGTGCGTTCCTGGCCGTGTTCTTCTCGCTGACCCAGCATGCCGGCCTCGCCGAGGACGTGCTCGACCATCGCCTCAACAGCCGCACCGTCTACATGAATCCGATGTTCCGCTTCGTCTACTGGAACATGAATTATCACGTGGAGCACCACATGTTCCCGCTCGTGCCATATCACGCCCTGCCGAAGTTGCACGAAGCGATCAAGGCCGATTGCCCGCCGCCCTACAGGGGATGCCTCGAAGCCTATCGCGAGGTTCTCCCGGCGCTTGCCCGCCAGATCCGGGACCCGAACCACTTCATCCGGCGTCCGACGCCGACAGCGACACCGACATGACAGCTACCTGGGTCGACGCCTGCGACGTGAACGATGTCGACCCCGAGGATGTCCGTCGCTTCGACCATGGCGGACGCACCTACGCCGTCTATCGCACGGCAGAGGACGAGGTCTTCGCCACGGACGGGCTCTGCACGCACGAAAAGACCCACCTCGCCGGCGGCCTGGTGATGGACGGCATCATCGAGTGCCCGAAGCACAATGGCCGCTTCGATTTCCGCACTGGGAAGGCCATGGGCGCGCCGGCCTGCATCGACCTCAAGACCTACCCGGCCAAGGTCGAGAACGGGCGCATCCTCGTCTCACTCGATTGAGCGTCTAGATGAGTATGCCTCAGTATATTTATCGTCTTTCCTACTAAGAGGCTCTGGACACGACTGTGCCAGACGTCCGTTTCTAGGCATGTGAGGATGGCGCCTCATTGACTGGAATCTCGAGCAATCCTTGGACGCCCGGCCGGCAGCTGAAAAGGCTTCCTTCTTCCGGTCTTGATTTCTTAACATCCGTTGGCTCTGTCGTGCGTGCCGAAGTGACTACCAGAGTTTCCAGCCCCGGTCCCGCAAAGGCGCAGCTGGTGACGAGACGCACCGGCAGCTCGACCCGCCCTATCCGCCGTCCGTCAGGCGCGAAGCGGGTAACGCACGCGCCGCCCCAGTGGGCGCACCAGAGACAATCCTCGGCGTCAACCGTGAGGCCGTCAGGAACGCCGTCGGCTTCATCGAAAGCCGCGAATACACGGCGGCGTAAAAGCGGCAATCCCGCCGCGGGCACGTCGTAGGCGAGGATTTGACGCCCGACGGAGTCGCTGAAGTAGAGGATGGATCCGTTGCGGCTGAAGGCGGGGCCGTTGCTGACGGGGAAGCCCGAATCGGCGATGCGGAAGCTACCGTCGGGGGACCGCATGTAGAGCGACCCTTTTGGTTCGGATTCCAGCGCGTGCGATGTACCGAGCCAAAGCCGGCCGGCGCGGTCGACCTTGCCGTCGTTGAAGACGATGTCGGTCTGTCCCTGGCTCGGATCGGCGAGGAGAGACGCTGCGCCGGTATCGACGTCGAGCCGGTAAAGCCCGCCACGCGCGGTAAGGAATAGAGACCCGGGATGATCGCCGAGCGCGATCATGCCGAGTGGCGGCGGCATCGGCAACACGGTCTGCCGGAAGCCGCTTCCGTCGATCGCGACACGGTTGAGGCCTGGCCGGAGCAGGTCGAGCCAATAGACGGCTTGGGTGCGGGCGTCCCAGAGAGCAGACTCCCCAAGCGCATCGCCCGCCGCGACGAGCGTCCCGGCAGTCCACTGACGGAATCCCGTGGCGCTCAACGGCGATACTCAGACGCGCGTTTCAACCGACCTCGCTGTCGCGCGCAGGGCGATCAGCATCCGTGCGCCCTCGTCGAGAGCGACCGCGATCCCGTTCGGCTCGAGGCCTGCGGACACCGTCTCGTAGCGCACGAGCGCATCCGGCTCCGCGAAGTTCGACACCCACGGCAGATACATTAAGTGGCTGTTGGCGAGCCCGATGATGAACGCGGTCTCCGTGCCGGCGCGCCGCGACCATTCCAAGCCGACCTCCACCAGCACCTCGCCGGGCAACGTCAGTAGCTCGAAGTCGTTGATGCGAATCACCTGAATCGGGACGTCAACTGGCGCCAGCCCCTCCGGCTTGCTCAGCCGCGGCGCGACGCGCCGCATCAGGCAGCAGGCGATCATGAACCGCCGCATCTCGGCCTCGCTCAGGTTGCGGTCGATGACCTCCTTCGATGCCGCGGCCCATAGATGTGCGAGCGGGATCCGGGTCTCGTAGTCGCGCCCCAAGAACTCCTGGATCGTCGACACGCTGGTGTCCATCAGGCGCCGGGCCTCGTCTGCCGGCATGTCGGAGAAGCTCGGGCGGACCTTGATGTCGGCGCGCTCAGCGCCGAGCGACAGCGAGGGTCGCGCCTCGGTCGCCTCGACAACCCGCGTGACCTCGTTCGCAAGCTCGACGCCCAGGGCCATCGTCCTGGTGTAGTCGCTGCCGATGTATCCGCGCGGGTCGAGCGCGTCGAAACGCGGGTTGCTCGCCGGGACGACGTTGCCTTCGGTCGTGTTGAAGAACAGCGCGACGGCACCAGGGAAGCGCGACTCGATCTCACTCTGGGCACAGCCCGTAAAGTCGCCGCTGATCTCCATGTTGTCCCAGCCGAGGCTGACGGGGTGGCAGCCCACGCCAAACAGGACCGACGCGATGCCGCCAGTCGACGCGTCCTCGACGGCAAGAACCGCAACCCGATCGTCGACCAGGTTGGGGGAGCCGTGCTTACGACGGTTGAAGAAGAAGCCGCAGCGGCCGACGCCGCTCCGAAACCGTGCCGGCCGCGCGCCGGCGATCGCCGCGAGGCCGACCTCGACCAGCGCGGCCTTCAGGAAGGCGACGTAGTCGGAGACCCCGGTCGCCCCGTCGCCCGCGTCGGTCGGCGAGGGCGCGGAATGAGTGTGCGACGCGCAGACGCAGATCTGCCGGGCAGCAAGCCCGGCCCGCGCCGCGATCTCGTCCGACACAGCCTCGCCCACCGCCTTCGGCACGCAGAGGATGTCTGCGGTAAGGATGAGCAGGCATTCGCGGTGGTCGGAGAGATAGAGGGCCTTGGCGTGGATCCGGTCCCGGATGCCGGTGTTGGGCTTGGTCCGCTGCCCGAAGCCGGCCAACATCACCGGCCAGGTGGGGGTGATGTCCTTGGAGGCGGCTCCGGCGATGGGATGCTGGCTCATGATCGTCTCCTTCTCCTCACGCGGGCCGGCGGCGGCCGTACCTCTCCAGGATGGCCTGCTGGCCTCCAAACCGGACGACGCGGAACTCTTCAGCCGCCGTGAGCCCGTGCTTGGTGCCGACGCGGCGGGCGCGCTCCGTCACCGATACTTCGAGAAACGGTCTGAGGTCGCCGCCCGCGGCGATCTCGTCGAGGCCGGACAGGTCCCAGCCGCCGGTCCGCGCCTGCAGCCGCAGCTGGTTGACGTAGTTCCGCATCGCGGCTTCATGGCAGGCGACCGCATCGACCTTGCGCGCGATCACGGCCGAGATGTCCACCACGTCGGTCACGTTCATGACGGAGCGACCGAAGTACCAGCGCTCGAAGCAGCCATGCACCTCCAGGCCCTCGCGGAGATGCTCGGGGTGATGGAGGTCGAACTGGCTGGTCCAGAAGGACTCGTCGACGGCGGCGGCGACCTTGACGTGGTCTTGGTTGTCCTCGCCATACATCGCATAGGGATCGAAGCTCACCAGCGCATGGGGTCGGTGGGTCCGCACCTGGCGGATGATCTTCTCCCGGAGCGCCACTTCGCTGACGTCGCCGAGGACATCGGTCGGATATCCGAGCTCCACGAGGTGCGCGATGCCGAGGATCTTCGCGGCGGCCTCGAACTGCCGGGCATTAGCCTCCATCGCCTCGGACTCGGTGAGCCCGACTGAGTCCCAGCGATCGTCGGTCACTCGTATGCAGACGACGTTCCAGCCGGCATCGGACCAGCGTATCAGTGTCCCACCGAGGAAAAGCGCCGCGTCGTCGGCATGGGCGATCACCAGCAGAATCGTCCTGCCCCTGCCCGGTTCGATTTCCAATGGAGGCATCATCCGGCCCTTGCCTGAGAAAGCGGAGTCGATCATGGAACGTCGTCGCGGATGCAAGCCTTGGCGTGGCCCGGCGCGACCTCGACCAGCGGCGGAACCACCGAGGCGCAGTCGCCGATCGCATAAGGACATCGTGTCCGAAAAACGCACCCGGACGGCGGATCGATCGGGCTCGGGATATCGCCTTTCAGCAGCATGCGGTCTCGAATGTGGCCCAACTCCGGAACTGGAACAGCGGAGAGAAGTGCCTTGGTATAGGGATGACGCGCGCCGGTGTAGAGACGCTCGCGCGGCGCGCGTTCCATGACGCGGCCAAGATAGAGAACGACGACGTCATCGCAGAGGTACTCGACCACGGCAAGGTCGTGGGCGATGAACAGCATCGTCAGACCCAGCGCCTGCTGAAGGTCCAGCAGAAGGTTCAGGACCTGCGCCTGCACGGACACGTCGAGCGCTGAGACCGCCTCGTCGGCGACGATGAACTGCGGCTCTACCGCGATCGCCCGAGCGATGCCGATGCGTTGGCGCTGGCCGCCCGAGAACTCGTGCGGGTAGCGGTCCATCTGTGCGGCGTCGAGGCCGACCCGCTCCAGAAGCTCCGCCGTGCGCGGCCGCCGGCTTTTCCCTGGCGCCAGGTCATGGGTCAGGAGGGCTTCGCCGATGATCTCGGCCACGGTCATGCGCGGGTTAAGGCTCGAGAACGGGTCCTGGAAGATGATCTGCAGCTGTCGGCGAAATCCCCGCATCTCGCGCTCGGATAGCGCCAGGAGGTCGGTTCCGTCGAAGATCACGCGACCCGACGTCGCCTGGACGAGACGCAGGATCGAGCGGCCGATCGTCGTCTTGCCTGAGCCCGACTCCCCGACTAGGCCGACGATGCGACCGGCGGGAACCTCGAAGGTGACATCGTCGACCGCGCGGACCACGCGCCGCCGGTCTCCCCGGACCGGAAAGTGTGTCCTAAGGCTTTCGACCCGGAGAAGCGCCTTGCTCACGTCACCGCCCAATGAATGCAGCGAGCCTGATGGTGCGTGCCGGTCTCTACGAGCTCGGGCATCGCTGTCCGGCACTCCGCGGTTGCGAGGGTGCAACGCGGCTCGAACCCGCAGCCCGGCGGACGGGCGAGCGGCGAGCCGATGCTGCCCGGAATCGCCGAGAGGCGCCCGCCGGCGCGCCCGCGCCCCAGCCGCGGGACGCACGCCAGGAGCCCGCGCGTGTAGGGATGGCGCGGGTGACGGAACATGTCGGAGACCGTCCCGGTCTCGACGACCCGGCCGGCATACATGACCGCGACGCGATGCGCGAGCTCGACCACCAGCCCGAGGTTATGGGTGATGAACAGCATCGCCATCCCGATCTCGGCCTGCAGGCGCCGCAGAAGGTCGAGGATCTGGGCTTGGATCGTCACGTCGAGCGCGGTCGTCGGCTCGTCCGCGATCAGCAGATTCGGCCGGCAGGCGAGTGCCAACGCGATCATCACCCGCTGGCGCATTCCGCCAGACATCTGGTGCGGATACTCGCGCGCGCGGCGCTTGGCATCCGGAATCTCGACCAGATCGAGCAGCTTGGTCGCCTCGAGAAGCGCCTTGCCGCGATCCAGGCCTTCGTGGAGTCGAAGCGTCTCCGCGATCTGTTCACCGACCGTGAAAAGCGGGTCGAGGCTTGTCATCGGCTCCTGGAAGATCATCGCGATCTCCCGGCCGCGGATCCGGCGCATCGCTGTGCGGGGAAGCGTCGCCAGGTCGACCAGTGATCCGTCCCTCCGCGTGAACGCGATCCTGCCCTCGACGATCCGTCCCGGCGGATTCTGGATCAGGCCCATGATCGAAAGACCCGTCACGGACTTCCCCGATCCCGACTCGCCCACGATCGCCAGGGTTTCACCTTGACCGAGAACCAAGTCGACGCCGTCGACGGCACGCACCGAGCCCGCCCTGGTCGAGAACCACGTCTTCAATCCGTCGATTGCGAGCAACGGCTCGCCGGCGTTGACGGCGAGCACGGTGTTCATACGGATCGCCGGAGCTTGGGATCGAGGACGTCACGGAGCGCGTCGCCGACCATCTGCAGGGACAGGACCGCGATCATGATCGCCAGTCCCGGATAGAGGGCCAGCCAGTCGGCCTGGCGATAGTAGGAGCGGGCGGCGCTGATCATGGTGCCCCAGCTCGGCCGCTCGGGCGAGGCGCCGACGCCGAGGAAGGAAAGGCTGGCCTCGGCCAGCATCGCGTAGGCGAAGACGAAGGTGCCCTGGACGATGATCGGCGAGACGAGGTTCCTCAGCACGTGAACCCGAAGGATGCGGCCCGAGCTGACGCCGAGCGCGCGGGCCGCCTCGACGTAGGGAAGCTCGCGGATGACCAGCGTCGAGGCGCGCACAGTTCGCGCGATTCTGGGCGTGTAGACGACGGTCAGAGCCAGAACGACATTCGCCACCGACGGGTTGAGGGCGGCGACCAGCGCTATCGCCAGCAGTATGTCCGGGAACGCCATCATCGCGTCGATTACGCGCGACAGGGTTCGGTCGAGCACCGGGAAGAAGCCGGCCAGAAGTCCCAGCGTCACGCCGAAGATGGCGGAAAAGAACGCCGTCATCGCGCCGATGCCGAGCGACAGGCGGCCGCCATAGACGAGCCGGGTGTAGACATCGCGGCCGAACTCGTCGGTACCCATCCAGTGATCGGAAGATGGCGGTCGCATCCGGCGGCCGATGTCGAGGACGTCGGGCGGCCCCGGCGTCAGGAGCGGCGCGAAGATGGCGGCCAGGACGAAGACAGCCAGGACTGTGAGACCGATCGTGAGGGTCGAGCGCCTCATCGCGTGGGCGAAGCCGACGCGAAGACCCGAAAGGATGGCTGTCGTCACCGGAGGCGGACCCTGGGATCGACCAAGGCGTAGAGCAGGTCGATCGCGACGTTGACGATGACATAGACGCTGGCAATGACCAGGAGCGCCCCCTGGATGACCGGATAATCGCGCCTGAGGACGGCAGAGACGACGAGGTTGCCCACACCCGGCAAGGCGAATACGGTTTCGGTGACGATGGCGCCGCCGAGAAGAAGAGCGAGTCCCAATCCGATAATGGTAAGGATCGGGATGAAGGCGCTCCTGAGCGCATGCTTCATGATGACCGCCCACTCCCCCAGCCCCTTGGCGCGGCATGTGAGGATGAAGTCCTCGTGCAGGACATCCAGCATGCTGCTGCGGGTGAAGCGGGTGATCAGCGCTGATTTGATCAGCCCAAGGACCAGCGCCGGAAGCACTAGGCAGTGCAGCCGCTCGGCCAGGCTAGCACCGGGCGCGCCGTATCCCGAAACTGGAAACCAGGGGTGGGCGACGGCGAAGGTCGAGATAAAGATAAGGCCGAGCCAGAAGCTCGGCACGCTCGCAATCATCATCGCGAATGCGAGTACCGCCCGATCGATCACGGTGTTGCGGAATACGGCCGCGACTATTCCCGCCGGCAGGGCGATCAAGACGGAGATCATGACCGCCATGAGAGTCAGGAAAAGCGTCGGCTCGGCGCGTTGCGCCAGAACGGTCAGAACAGGCTCGCCGAGGAAGATTGACTGGCCCAAATCGCCCCTAAGAAGGTTCCGGGCCCAGATGAGGAACTGGACCGGGATAGGCTCGTCGAGCCCGAGGGTTTCCCGCATCAGTGCGGCGGCCTCGGGTGACGCGTTGTCACCGACGAGGATCGTCGCCGGATCTCCTGGCAACACCCGGACGACGACGAAGACCATGACGGCGACGACGATGAGGATCGCCAGCATGTCCCCGAGCCTGTGGGCAAGGAACCCGATCATGCCATAAATGGGTGAGCCGCGTCGTCCCTCGAGGGATAACGAGCTCGCTTTGCTCCTGACGCGCGATCTGCAACCATTCTCCCTACTTGTCCACCCAGGCGTTCCAGAAGTAGCTCCAGGAGCTTGGGATCACGCCTTGAAGGCGGTTCGACTTCGCTCTGAGAACGTTGTAGTCGCCGACCTTGATGTACGGAACCTCGGCATAAATCAACTTCTGGACCTGGCCGAACATCGCGGCGCGTTTGGCAGGGTCGCTTTCCGCGTTAAAGGCACCGACAACGCGGTCCTTTGCCTCGGACGACCACCAGCCCGGACGCTCGGACCCTGCAGTAAAAGTCAGGCTCGGCTCGGCGAGGAACGGCGCGCCGACTGTTGACATCTCGTAGAGCGCCGGGTTGTTCCGACGGGTCAGCAAAGTCCCCCAGTCGACAACCTGGAGATCGATGTTGAACCCGGCCTTCCTCCAGGTCTCGGTCGCGACCAACGCGATCTTGTAAAAATGGTCGAACTGGGTCGTGGTGAGGAAACGGATCGGCTCGCCCTTATAGCCGGCCTTTGCCGCCAACTCCCGGGCCTTCGCCGGATTGTTCTGGTTGAACGCCTCGATCCCCTCCTTGGTGTGGAAACGGAATCCTTCCGGATAAAGCGACCCGCTCAGCGTGTAGAACTCAGTCGACCCGAAAGCGGCCTTCAGCATGTCTTCGTTGTTCACCGCGGCGAAGAGCGCCTGGCGAAGCGTCATGTTGGTCAGCAGGCCGCCCTTGTTGTTGATCGAGATCGTCGGGTATCCGAAGTTCTTCTGGAGAACCGGCGTCACCTCCTTCTGGCCCTGCAGTCGCGGCATTGCCGCGACCGGAAGCGAGTCCGCGTAGTCGTACTGACCGGAAAGCGAGCCTTCGACCCGTGTGTTCGGATCCGGCACGGGCACATAACGGATCTCGTCGATATATGCCGTCCGCCGCCCGCCGTAGCCCGTCGGCTTGTCGCTGCGCGGCGTGTAGTCGGGGAAGCGCGCCAGCACAACGAACTGGTCGGGTCGCCTCTCCTTGATCGTGTATGGGCCGGTGCCGATGTACTTGGTCATCGGATTGGCTTGGTTGGACGCCGGCATGATCGCCGCGGCGTTGTTGTTGAGCGACAGGAGCGCCAGTAGCGGGGCGTAAGGCTCCTTGAGCTTGAGTTCGATCGTGTGCGCGTCAGGAGCGGTGACCGAGGTCAGGTAGGACCACGCGGTCTTGCCGCGATCCGCAACCGCCTTCCACCGGTCGAAGGACGCCAGCACGTCGGCGGATGTCATGACAGAGCCGTCGTGGAACTTGACGCCTTGGCGGAGCTTGATGGTGTAAGTCTTGCCGCCGTCGGTGATGATCGGGTCGCTCTCGGCCAGCAGCGGCACGATCGTGAGGCCGTCGCCGAACGTATACAGGGTCTCGAAGACATGCATGGTGATAGCGCCGACGAGGTCGGCGGTGGTCACCATCGGGTCAAGCGTGGTCGGCTCGCCGACCGTGGCAACGGTTATGGTGCCGCCGCGCTTGGGCTCTTGGGCAAGGGCTGGATCGAGCCCCAGCGACGCGACGACGGATCCCAGCAACGCGAGACGCAGGAACTTTGTGCGCATGCTCATCGTTCGTTCCTCCCTTGGTTGACTTGACTACGAAGCTCCCGACAAAGTGACGTGATCCGGTTCTCTATCCGACCGCCATGCGCCGTAAGCGCCCTCGACGCCCGCGCGCACCCGGTCGACGAACTTGGCGTCGACCTCGGCATCGTGCGCGATCGAGTACCAGAGCCGATTGCGGTGGACGAAGTCACGCATGTGATGGAGGGCGGAGCCAACCTCGTCCCAGCCGACGCCCATCGCTTCGGGCCGGATATCGAGCCCGATCCTGCGCATCGCCGACAGCATCTCTTCCGCCCTGCTGTCGTGGAGCAGGCAGGCGACGTAGACGCCGAGCCCGACCGGCTGGCCGTGGACGAACTTCTTTCGGGTCTCGTACTCGAGCGTATAGAAGAAAAAGTGCTCGGTTCCCTCGACATGGCGTGGATTCCAGCCGTTGCCGTGGAAGGACGTACCCCACCGTAGGCCGTCGATCAGGACCTCGATGCCCTTGTCGGTCAGGCGGCGGATGTCGTCGACGTGGCTCAGGACATTGTCGACCTTGCGGAGCGACGCTGCCGCGGCCTCCTCGTCATAGGGCCACTTCGCCTCGCACTTTCCGATCCTGGTCGCGTAGCGCCAGTCGAGAACGCCGGTGTGATTGCAGAGGATGTCGCCGATGCCCGAGTAGTTGAGGTGCGGCGGCGCCGCCTTGATCACGTCATAGTCGATGTATACGGCTTCGGGCATCGCCCAGCCGATATAGTGCACGACCCCGTCGATCCGGATGCCGGCCCGGTGGCCAAAGGCGGCGTCCATGCTGAGCGCGGTAAGGACCTGGAACAGCGGAAGCCGCCTCTTCCAGGAAAAATACTTCGCGGTGTCGATCGCCATGCCGCCGCCGAGGCCGACGACTGCTTGTGCGTCCGGAAACTGTGCGAGGTCAGCGAGCAGCGCCTTCTCTTCGACCGAGCGCACGAAGTAGACGCTGCACTCCGCTCCCTCGAACGCCGCATTGAACTTCGGCCACATGTCCTCCATCGTGACCAGCAGGAAGGGCCGGTGGACGAAGTTGCGGAGCTCGCCGACCAGGTTCCGTCCGAGGACGGTCTGGAAGTCATGCATGAAGCGCATAGGACGCCCCTTGCCTGATATGGAGTCGGTCGAGCGACATGGATCAGCCGTTGGTGTAGGAGATGGACGGACCGGAATTGACCGAGGCCATCAGCCCGCCGTCGACGGCGAAGCAGCTTCCGGTGACAAACGACGCGTCGTCGGAGGCTAGGAAGACCGCGACCTTCGCAACGTCCTCCGGCTGCCCGAGCCGGCTTATCGGATGCGCTTCGGCGAAGCGCTTCAGCTGCTCGACTGGATCGGGAGAGAAGGCGGCCTCGCGATGCAGCATCGGCGTCTCGATCGCGCCCGGCAGAATCGCATTGGCCCGGATGCCGAAGGGCGCGCCCTCCAGGGCCAGCGCCCGCATCAAGGCGACCTGACCGCCTTTGCTTGCCGCATAGGCGGCGATCTCGCGCGAGGTCATGAACGCGTGCGGCGAGGCGGTCAGGATGATGCTGCCCTTCGTGCCCTTGCTGCGCATGTCGCGCATCGCTTCGCGCGCGGTGAAGAAGGCGCCACCGAGATTGACTCCGAGCACGCGGTGCCAGTCTTCATCGGTCGTGTCCCAGACCGACTTGCACAGCTCGATACCGGCGTTGGCGTGGAGGATGTCGACCCTCCCGTAGGTGGAAGCCGCATCGGCGATCAGGCGGGCGCACTCTTCGCTCTTGCCGACATCGGCCGCGACGAACCGGGCAGTACCGCCGGCTGACGCGATCTCGCCAGCAGCAGCCTCGCCGCCCGTCCGGTCGATATCGCTTACTACGACCTTGGCGCCGGCAGACGCATAGGCCAGCGCGCAGGCTCGGCCGATCCCGGCGGCGGCGCCGGTGACAACGGCGATCAGGCCGGCGAGCCGGAGCGCGCTCGAAGCCAGGCTCTGGGGAGAATCCGGCATATCAGGCCGCCCTCGCGGATGCGGTCGAGAAAATCTTGTCCTCAGCGGTCTGCACGCCAACTTGCACCGCGCCGAGCGCCACCGCGTCCTCGCCGAGGGAGGACAGGATGAAGTGACGCGGAAGCCGGGGCACGAGCGAAGCGACGCCGGCGCGAAGCGGCTCGATCAGCGCCGGCCCCAGCTGAGACACCTCGCCTCCGAGGATCAAGGACGCCGGATTGAACATGCAGATCACCGCGGCGAGACCTTGCGCCAAGCGTTCAGTGAGTTGGAGGAGTATCCGCTTGGCCTCGCGATCGCCCTGTTGGGCCGCCGCGAGGATCGTCTTCGGTCCGATGGCCTCGACGTTTCCGTCGACCGCTTCGCTTAGCCTAGCGCCGTGGCGGCCGCGGGCGGCTCGCTGACCCAGCCGCGAGAAGGCCGAGCTCCCTGCCGACCACTCGAACATCCCGAACCCGGCTTCCGGCGGATCCTTCGGATCGCCGATCGGAAGATTCCCGATCTGGCCGGCGGCGCCATCGGTGCCGGGATAAACCTTGCCGCCGATGAGGATGCCGATGCCGATGCCGACCCCGAGATGGACGTAGACAACATCGCCGTCGCCCTTGGCCGTGCCGAGCCGGCTCTCGGCCAAGCTTGCGAGATGAACGTCGGTGTTGACCAGGACCGGGCAGGAGAAGCCCGCCTGCAAACGGCTCACGATCTCGATGCCCTCCCATCCCGGCAAGGCGGGCACCATGCTCACCCGGCCGGAGACAGGATCGATGATGCCGGGGAGTCCGACGCCGACCGCCATGAGCCTTCCGCGCGGGACTCGGGCCATCGCGAGAGCGCGGTCGATGGCGTCGTGCAGCTGCTTCAGAAGAGGGTCTGGACGGAGCGCCTCGCGCGGGCCGACATCCTGGCGCTCGCGGGCGATGACGCGGCCGGACAGGTCGCTGACGACAACGACCAGCTTCTCCGCGCCTAGATCGACGCCAAGCACGTGGCCTGCAGCTGCATTGAACGCCAACACGGCAGCTTTCGGGCCGCGCCTGACCGGCCTTTGCCGCGGATCGGACGCAATCTCCAGGGCCAGGCGCCCGGCAAGCAGCACGGCGGCGATCTCGTTGACGGTCGGCTGCGAGAGCCCGGTGGCGAGCGCGAGCTCCGGCCGCGACAGGGGACCGCGTGATTGCAAGGCTTTCAGCACGAGGCCGGCATTCACCCGCCGCATCAGGGCCGGGGACCCAGCCTGACCGGCTTTCGGCTGCATTCCGCGCGCGAACGGTTCGAGGTTCATCGCAAATTAATTAACACTCCTTTTTGTTATTGGCAACCGCATCACGCGCCGTTGAGGCTGATGCACATGGGCCTGTATCAACTAATGCGGATTCAGATATTAGTAATATTTAGTATTAAGTACCGTACGATGCTGACGTCAGCTCCCATGAAAGCCAGACCAGATGCGTGACTTCGAACGCCCCGGCCGCTCCCCTGTGCGCGCGTGCAACGGGATGGTCTCTACGTCCAATCCCCTGGCCTCGCAGGTCGCTGTCGCCGTCCTGAAGGACGGAGGCAACGCGGTCGATGCGGCGGTCGCGGCGATGGCGGTTCTGGGCGTGGTGGAGACGCTCAACGTCGGGATCGGCGGCGATTGCTTCGCTCTCTATGCGCCGGGAGGAACCAGACATATCGTCGCCTACAACGGCTCGGGCCGTGCGCCGACGGCGGCGTCGGGCGGCTGGTATCGAGAGCGAGGCTACATCGAGGTGCCGAAGGTCGGCCCGCATTCGGTGACAGTACCGGGCGCCCTCGACGCTTGGTCGCGGTTGGTCCAGGACCATGGCACGCGCGCGCTCGGCGATCTCCTTGCCCCCGCCGTCGCCTATGCCGAGGACGGCTATCCCGTTCATGACGTGATTGCGACCCTATGGCGCCGGTCGACCGGTCGCCTCAAGACGAACCCGGAGGCGACGCGCCTGCTCCTATGGAACGGCCGGGGGCCGGCGCCCGGCGACATACACCGTCAACCGGATCTTGCGTCGACATTGCGGACGATCGCGCGCGACGGGATTGACGCCTTCTACCGAGGCGCGATCGGCGAGACGATCTGCCGGAACCTCACCGATCTCGGCGGACTTCACGCCATGAGCGACTTCGCCGCTCACCGTGGCGACTACGTCGAAGCGATCAGCCTCGACTACCACGGTCACGTCGTTCACGAATGCCCACCCAACGGCCAGGGGATTGCAGCCCTGCTCATGCTTGGGTTGCTTCGCGGAGTTCCGCTCGGGGAAATGGATCCTCTCGGTGCCGACCGGCTGCATGTCGCCATCGAGGCCGGAAAGCGCGCGATCATCGCCCGTGACAGGCTGGTCGGCGATCCGTCGACGGCGGGCACCTGGGAGACATTGCTGACCGAAGAGTCGCTCAAAGCTGAAAGAGAACAGCTCGATCCGGACCGCGCCGCGCCGGACCGGTCGGAGACGCGGTCCCCTGCCATGGGTACCGACACATGCCACGTCGCGGTCGTCGATCGCGACCGCAACTGTGTCAGCATGATCGCCTCAGTCTTCGAGGACTTCGGCAGCGGCATCGTCGTCCCCGGCACCGGCATTCTCCTGCAGAACCGCGGACACGGATTCGTCCTAACGGAAGGACACCCGAACGAGATCGGCCCGGGTAAACGTCCTCTGCACACGATCATACCGGCGCTCGTGACAGAAGGCGGCCGCGTCACTTACGCCCTCGGCGTCGTCGGAGGCCACTATCAAGCCTGGGGCCAGACCCACGTCATCACCAACCTCTTCGACTACAGCATGGATGTTCAGGAGGCGCTCGACACACCGCGCGCGTATCACAACGGGCGGCTTGTCGAGATCGAGCGCGGCTTCAAGGATCATGTCGTCTCGGAGCTGGAGAGACGCGGTCATCGCATTCTGTCGCATGCGCGCGTCAAGGACGAGTGGCCGCTTGGTGGTGGTCAGCTGGTCGCGATTGACTGGAAGAACGGTGCCTTCGTCGGAGCCGGCGATCCGAGACTGGATGGGTGCGCGCTCGGCTACTGAGGGGCTGGATGGTCAGAAATCACTCAATTGGGCAGACCCACGGCAAGTACCTTCGGAAGATCACCCACGAGACCGGTCACCAGTGTGACGATCTGACTCCTTCCTACCGAGTGGCCATTCGATTGCCGCTCGACTTCCGGTAAAATGACTCAGTAGCTTTCTCGCGATTCATACTGAGTGGCTCTCGCGGCCCACGAACTCAACTGTCAACACCGGAGTAAAAATGTATCGGCTGGCCGGAGTAAAAATGCATCACGGCTGACAGCATGAAGGCCCCCCCGCGGGGTGCCTTCATGCGCCCTGGTTTATTCCTCGGATGGACTGTCGGGTAGGTCGGTGGCCCGTTTGGCGCGCTGGCGGCGCCTGCTCTGCTTGAGGCGGTAGCTGTCGCCGTTCATCTCCAGGATATGGACGTGGTGGGTCAGGCGGTCGAGCAGCGCACTGGTCAGGCGCTCGGAGGCGAACACGCTGGTCCACTCGTCGAACGGCAGGTTGGAGGTGAAAATGGTCGAGCCGCGCTCGTAGCGCTGGCTGAAGACCTCGAACAGCAGCTCGGCGCCGGTCTGCGACAGCGGCACGTAACCGAGCTCGTCGATTACCAGGAGCTTGTAAGCGGCTAGCTGGCGCTGCAGCCTCAGCAGCCGCTTCTCGTCGCGGGCCTCGAGCAGCTCGTTGACCAGGGCAGCCGCCGTGATGAACCCGA
>VGEN01000083.1 GCA_016869285.1 Alphaproteobacteria bacterium | reverse complement strand
TCGACCGCGTCGAGCGTCCTTGGGCAGCCAGTAGCACAATCCGCGCCCGAAACACTTGCCGCTGTTCCGTCGTCGGCGCACGGAGCCGAGCCTCAAGCACCGCGCGCTCCTCCGGCGTCAGCCGGACTACCACTGCATCGGCTATCATCCCAATGTTGAATCATGAATCAGATCTCCGCGAAAGCGGGTACTAGGTCGTATCTACCCTAGTCGAATGTTCAGAAAACGCGAGGCTTTGGCGGTTCCGGTCCGACCTTAGCGTCGAACAACTGCAAGGTGCCAGAGCCGATCGACTCATGCCTGGAGCGCAACGTCATCGGTCCGTGAGGCGTATCCCAAGTGGCCACCTTGACGTCAAATCGCGCTCCCGCTCGATTCTTGATCACGTCGGCCTCCGTCCGATGAGGAGGCCCATAGCGCGAACGGAGTTCCTGTTCGATCCTGTCGAAAGCCAGCGTCGGGAATACCAAAGAGAATCCGTACAGGCTTCGCGTAAGGGTGAAGTAGTAGGTCAGACGGTCGACGGCGATGTCATCCAAATATGCCTGCTTGGGGCCGCCAGCACTTCGCCGAATGATCGATTGGTCTTCACAAGAGATAAACTGCCGCGGAGAGTCGACGTCGCAATGAGCTCGACCCGCACGCTTGTGTCCAACGAGATAGTCGCTGAACCCGTTCGCAAGCGGATCATTGATCCGCCACGATCTAAACGTAAAGACAGAGGCGTCTCCTGGCCGGCTCGCACTCGTCCACTCTACTATCGGCGCACCGGCCAATGCTCGACCGGGCGGGAACGCCGCGGCTTTGGCACGGTCGCGCTGCCAAGCTTCATACTCCGCTGCCGTAAGCCCGCGATCGCCGCTGCGACACTTGGCATGTTCCGATGCGGCCGTGATCGAGTACGGACTGCCGCCTCCTTCCGGAACGCAGTAGATCGTGACCAGCTTCGGTGTCGCCTGAGCCGAGGTATCTGGCGCATATCCAACGATGAGGCCCGCGAGGGCCGCTGCCAATGCCAGGTGCGGGTTCATCCCTATTGCCGCAGTCATCGTTTGCCGAACCTCTCCAAAGACTTTGCGTCAACGCTGCGTCACCACCGCTTCGATGCCGAGGCCGACGGAGATGAGCCGGCGGTCGTGGCCGTGCTCGCCGACCAGCATGAGGCCGACCGGGCCTTCGCCCGGCGCCTGGATCGGCACGGTCAGCGCGCAGCGGTCGAGGAAGTTGAAGAGCGAGGTGTTGCGCAGCACCATCATGTTCTTCTGCATGAAGGTCTCGGGCGTCGCCACCTCGTCGAGCGCCGGCGCGACGATCGGGCATGTGGGCATGACGATCGCGTCATAGGCCTTGGTGATGGTGCGGGCGCGGGCGATCATCTCCTTCCGGATGCGCATGATGTCGATGTAGTCGGCCGCCGGCATCTCGGCGCCGCGCTTGATGCGCGAGAGCACCAGCGGATCCATCCTGTCGGCCTTGGTCGCGATCGTCTCGCGATGATGCGAATAGGCTTCCGTCGCCGAGAAGCCGCCCTTGGCGTTGATCCTGGGAATCTCCGGCAGGCCCGGCATCTCGACATCGACGAGGTTGGCGCCGGCATCGGCGAGCCGCTTCAGCGCGCGCTCCCAAGCGGCGCTTACCGTCGCATCGAGCCCGTCCAGCACCAGCGTCTTCACCACGCCGAGGCGCAAGCCCGCGACCACGCGCGGATCGGGCACCTTCGCCGGCTCGTCGGCCATCACCGCATCGAGGACTGCGCAGCAGCTCAGGGTTTTCGCCAGCGGCCCGATCGAATCCTGGCTGAAGGAGAGCGGGAAGGCGCCTTCGAGCGTGATGCGCTCAGCCGTCGGCTTGAAGCCGGCAAGCCCGCAGAGCGCGGCCGGAATGCGCACCGAGCCGCCGGTGTCGGAGCCGATCGCACCGGCGCACATATCGTCGGTCGCCGAGATCGCGGCGCCCGAGGAGGAGCCGCCGGGAATGCGCCCGCGCTTCCGGTCCCAAGGGTTTTTCGGCGTGCCGTAATGCGGGTTGATGCCGATGCCGGAATAGGCGAATTCGGTCATGTTGGTGCGACCCATCAGCACCGCGCCGGCAGCACGCAGGCGGCGGACGATCGGCGCATCGGCCGCGGCCGGCGCTGCGTCCTTGAGCGCGATCGAGCCGGCCGTGGTCGGCTCGCCGGCGATGTCAAACAGATCCTTGACCGAGATCGGGATGCCCGCGAGCGGCAGCGCGATGGAGCTCAGCTTCCTGACTTGGTCCCAGAGATCGGCCTCGGCGCGGGCGCGCGCGTGCCAGACCTTGATGAAGGCGCGGCTACCCTCGCCGGCCTTGTCATCGATGCGCTCGAGCGCGCCCTCGACCAGCTTGCGCGAGGTCGTGCGCCCTTCGGCAAGGTCGGCGGCGAGCGTCAGGATCGGTTTCATTTCAGAGCTCCCCCTTAAGATACTAGGAACCACGTCGCGCCAAGCCGAGCTCCCGCCCGATCTCGGCGAGCGTGCGCCTCAGCGTGTTTGAGTCGACGCTGCCGAGACGCGTTGCATCCCGGGTGTCGATCGTCGCCAGCTTTCGCGGCCTGACGATGGATGGCGCCGGAAGGCCCGCGCGCGGCAAATCGCCGACCGAGACATCCGCGGGCCAGCCGCGGTTCTCGGCGCTCGTGATCATAGCGACCCAGAGGAGGCCATGATCGTCCTCGACAGCGCCGATGGAAACGACCAGCGCCGGCCGCCGCTGCCGCGTGGCGCGGTTTGTATAGGGAAACGGAACCGCGACGACGTCACCTTGCTTGAAGCTTGGCATAAGCCTTCCGGTCCGCGTCGGATTCCCATTCCTTGAAGGTGCTGAAGGGATCGTCAGCGCCCGCCGCGTCTGCCTTGCGGAGAAGGACGACACCGTCCTCGATTTCATAGAGGATCTCGTCGCCCGCCTTGAGCCGCAGCGCCGCGCGGACCGGCTGCGGGATCGTCGTTTGCGACTTGCTGGTGAGCTTGCTTGTAATCATAGCGGATGTAAGGATATTCCTTACAGTACGAACGGCGCATCCGCGCGTCAAGCTCGGGCACCTTGATGGCATGCCCGGCACGGCGCAGACACGGAAATCGGAGAAGTCTTCATGACGGCGACGGAATCTGCGGATGCGACGGCGATCGAGGACGTCCTGAAAGCGCGTTTCGGCGAGACCATCGCCGTCGATCCGAGCCTCCAGGGCCTGGAGACGCTGAAGCACATGGCGAGCCGACGCGTGTGCCGGCGCTATCTCGACAAGCCGGTGGATCCAAAGCTGCTGCGGCTGCTGCTCGCCTGCGCGCTGTCCTCGCCGTCGAAGAGCGATCTGCAGCAGGGCGATGTCGTGATCGTCCAGGACGCCGCCAAGCGCAAGGCGATCATGGATCTGATTCCGAGCATGCCGTGGATGAAGGAGGCGCCGATCTTCCTCGTCTTCTGCGGCGATGCCCAGCGCCTGCCGCGAATCTCGGCGCTCCGGGGCAAGCCCTATCCCAACGATCACCTCGACGCCTTCTTCAATTCGACCGTCGACGGCGCCATCGTCATGACCAGCTTCATCGCTGCGGCGGAAGCCGTCGGGCTCGGCTGCTGCCAGATCAGCGTGGTGCGCGACAACTGCGACGTGCTCCGCGACACGCTGGCCTTGCCCAAGCGCGTGGTGCCGATCGCCGGGTTGTGCGTCGGCTGGCCGGCAGGGCCGGGGCGGCTCTCGGCGCGTCTTGCGATCGACGCGCGCGTGCATGTCGACACCTATGAGGCGGGCAAGCTCGAAGCGCAACTCGACGAATACGACCGCCGGCGCAATGCCGCCGAGCCCGGCCTTCGCCAGCGCGACACCGCACGCTGGGGCGAGGCGCCTTTCTACGGCTGGTCGGAAGACAAAGCCCGCCAATACGCGACGCCGCAGCGCACCGATTTTGGCGCCTTCGTGCGCGCCCAAGGCTTCAAGCTGGAGTGAGGCGAAGGAACCGACCCATGCCCCATCTCAGGCTCCGCAAGTTCAACACCAGGGACATGCATCCCGGACAAAAGCTCGACAACGATCTCTGCATGGTCGTGCGCGCCGGCCGGCACATCTTCCTGCGCGGTCAGACCGGGATCGATCTCGACGGCCGGATGCACGGGCTCGGCGATCCTGCGGCGCAGGCTGAGAACGCCATGCGCTGCACCAAGATCCTGCTCGAGGAAGCGGGCTCCCGGCTCGAGCACATCTGCAAGACCACGATTTACCTGGTCGACCGCGCGCATCGCGAGCCGGTCTACCAGGTGATCGGGCGCTGGCTCAAAGGCTTCTATCCAGTCTCGACCGGATTGATCGTCGCCGGATTGGCGCGGCCGGAGCTCCTGATGGAGATCGACGTGGATGCGGTCATCCCGGACGACGAGTCCCTGCCTGCCCCTGACGTCGGAGGAGACACAGCATGGATCGATTCACCGGCGGCTGCCTGTGCGGCAATATCCGCTTCGTGGCGTCGGGGCGCCCCTACCGGGTCGGCCTCTGTCACTGTCTCGACTGCCGCAAGCTTCACGGCGCGCTTTTTCATGCCTCGGCAGTGTTTCCGACGGAATCAGTGACCATAGAGGGCGAGGCGCGCGACTATGCCGGGCGGTTCTTCTGCCCTCGCTGCGGCTCGACCGTCTTCGGCCGCAGTGCCGACGAGACCGAGGTGAATCTCGGTTCCCTGGACGCTCCCGACCAGCTAAAGCCGACCTACGAGCTCTGGACCATCCGCCGCGAATCCTGGCTGCCGCCGTTTCCGCTCACACGACGATACGAGCGCGATCGCGATGCCACGGATCGCTTCGAGGAGTAGATCCCGCGCCGTGGCTTGCGCCCGGCATGTCATGGATGGAATGTTCCTCGGATGCCGGCATCGGACGGGATCGAGCAGGTCTTCTACAGCGAGGCGCCGCCCGATCTGCGGAGACGGTTCGCGCTGCTTCGCCATCGCGCCGATCCCGTGTTACGGCCGATGCCGGGAGAGACGGTTCGCGACCTCCACGACCCGGCGCTGAGCGCGGTTTCGTTCTACACCTGCTCCGGCGAGGCGGTGATCAGCTATGCGGCGGTGCTGCGCAAGACGATCCGGCATGCCGCGCAGACCTTCGAGATCGCGGGCTTGAGCGCCGTCCTCACCGACCCGGAATTCCGAGGCCGCGGTTTCGGCCGGCGTACCGTGGCCGCTGCGACGCGGTGGATCGGGGAGAGCGGCGCCGATCTCGGCCTCTTCACCTGCGACCCGCCGCTTGCCCGCTTCTACGCCCGGGCGGGTGCCTGGCCGGTCGCCGGGAACATCGTGCTCATCGGCGGCCGCAGCGCCACGGCACTGCGCAGCGACATGCTGGGCAAGGTCGTGCTGATGCGCCTCTTCACCCCGCACGCGATGGCGGCGGAGCCGGTTCTATCGCAAGCGACCATCGATCTCGACCTGCCGGACGGTCAGTTCCTCTGAGCGCGGCGCTCAGCCCGCCAGCGGAAACAGCTCGCGCGGGGAGAGCCGCCGCGCGGTCAGGCGCTGCGCGAAGAGCTCGGCGGCAAAATCGTCGATCATCGCCTCGTTGGCAGCGAAGCCGTTGCGATCCCAGCCGGCCGGCAGATCGCGTGCGCAGCGGGCGAACTCATCGATCATCCACGGCGTCGTCTCGGCATATTTCAAGCGCTTGGCCATCCAGATCCGGGTGGACTCGTCGATCAGCTCGCTGAGCGCTGCCGGCAGACCAGGATGCGCGGCAACGACCTCGGGCTTTAGGGCCAGCACATGGATGCCCGGCACGTAGCCGACATCGCGGAAGTACGCGACCTCGGCGGCGCGATAGTCCGGCAGCAGGGCGCGCAGCCGGCTGCCGGCATCGTGGAAGCCCGGCGGCATGAAAGGCGCGAACACCGCGTCGATCTCACCCGCATCGAGCAGGCTCGTAGTCGATTGCCCGCTCCGCAAGGCCTCGACCCGGCCCGGCCAGCCGAAGTCGCCCTCGTGCTTGCGGACCGGATCTCGGTCGGTGAGCCGCCCTATCCGCCACCTGGCGTCGCCGATGCCGACGCCTTCGCGGCGCAGCAGTGCGCGGGTCCAGATATGGCCGGAATCCGGCCAGCCTTCGAGGCCGATCGTCTTGCCGGCGAGGTCGGCGAGCCGCGTGATCCGGCTCGCCTTGGCCGCGATGATGCAGCGATGGCGGAAGGCCCGCATCAGGAAGAGGGGCAGGCCGATCAGGCGGCCGGTGCCTTCGGCCCGCTCGCGCGCATAGCGGCTGAACGAGACCTCGGCACCGTCGCAGTCCGGATGACCGGCGGGATCGGCGAGGAGCGCGTCGAGGCGTTCGATCACGACCTCGAAGTCGCTGGAGCGGACATCGCCGACGACGATCGGCGTCAGGAAGTCCCAGTCGCGGATGGCAAGTCGTACCGGAGCGCGGGTCATGCGAGACTCGCCCTCACCCGACCGCCGCGAGCACGGCACTGGCGAGGTCGCCGATGATCGCCTCGCCGGCGAGCGTGTCGGCCGGCTTCTCGACATAGACGGAGAGGATGACGGCCCCCTTCGGCGTCATGACGAAGCCGACATCGTTGACCGCGCCGGGCAGCGTGCCGGTCTCGGTGCCCCAGCGCGGCCGGTTCTCCTTCGGCAGGTGGCGGGCAATCCGGCGGTCGTTCTGCTGCTTCTCCAGCAGTGCGATCACCTCGCGGCACGAGGCGGGCGAGGCCGCCTTGTTCTCGAGGATAGCCGCGATCATGGTCGCGAATTCGTCGGAGACCGCCCAATTCTCCTGCTCGCCGGCGATCGGCGGGCGGCCGCGCATCTTCCGGTTCAGCGCCGAGATCGGCATGCCGAGGCTCCGCATCGCCTGGTTGACCGCGTCCATGCCGCAATAGTCGATCAGCACGTTGGTCGAGGTGTTGTCGCTGATGCTCATCATCAGATAGACGAGTTCGCCCAGCGTCAGCTCGATGCCGTCGTGCAGGTGCAGGACCACGCCGCCGCCGGTCGACTTGTCCTCGGGCTTGAGCTTGTTCACCTGGCCGAGCGAGAGCTTGCCTGCATCGATCTTGCGGAAGAGCTCGATCATGATCGCGATCTTGACCGTGCTGGCGGCGACGAAGCGCCGGCCGCCATTGTGAGCGAAGCGCTCGCCCGAGGGCGCGATGGCCGAGAGCCCGATGGTGGCTCCCGTCTTCTCGGCGTGCGCCACCGCCTCGCCGACGCCCTTCCAGTCGATTGTCGCGGCCATGATCTTCCCCCCAAGAGTGGTGCGGGGGTTATGGCGCAATCATGCGGCGATGTCAGCCGAAGGCGTCGCGTTGCGAACTATGCCAGCTTCGCGCCGCGGTCCTTGAAAAGGTCGCGCAAGACCGAGCGGTGGCAGCGGTTCCCGTTCGCGCAGTAGCAGCCGACCGAGAAATCGCTCTGATGCGAGAGCGCCGCCAGGAGGTCGAGCGCATGCGCCGGGCCCGGCTTCGTCATCTCAGCCTTGAAGCGCGAGACGAAACCCTTCCATTCGGCCTCGGTCTCGGCCTTCAGCGCCTTGGCGACCAGCGCCGGGCTCGGCGAGAGCTCGGGAAACCAGACATCGTACCAGTCGTCCTTAGCGTAGCGCTCCTTCCTCACGCCGCGCGGCGGGCGACGGACGGTGCCGATGCGAAGGCCTTCGCCCTTCGCGCGCGGCGAGCCGAGGCGGACGACACGGAGCGTCATGACGCGGCCTTCTCGATGTGAGCGAACAGGTAGCGCTCGAACCAGCCGGGAAAGGCGCGCGCGAGCGTCCTCGATCCCTCAATCGCCAAGCCTAGGCGCCGCGCGCCGGCAAAGTCGACATCGCCGCGCCACCAGGCGACCAGGGCCGACAGAGGCGAGCGGATCGCGAGCGGCTCGGGGAAGCCGGGATTCTGGGTGCAGAGCGAGGCCTCGCCCGGCTTCAGCAGCAGGAAGCGCGGTGGCCTCCGCCCGTCGATCTCGAAGCGCAGCACGATCGGGGCCTTCGGCAGCGCCGCATGGCGGACGCGGCGCTGCATGTCGACGAGCAGCGGCTCGACATCGAGGTCTTCCGCCTCGGCATGGCGCGGCAGCCATCTCTGTCCCCAGGCCGCCATGGCGCCGAGGAGATCGATCAGCTCGCGTCCCGCTTCGGTCGGCGCATATTCGGGCCCGTGCGCGCCCTCGCTGCGCGCGACCGCGCCGGCCGCGACGAGCGCCGCGAGCCGCTCCGAGAGCATGGTCCGCGAGATCCTGGGGATGCCGCGTCGGATGTCGTTGAAGCGCCGGCTGCCCATGAGCAGCTCGCGCAGGACAAGCAGGGTCCAGCGCCCACCCAGCGCCTCATGCGCGCGCGCAATCGCACAGAACTGGCCGTAGGAAGTCATGGCGCGAGCCTAGCACGCGGCGTTCCGCGGATGCGGTCCGGATTCCGGACCGGACGGCTCCCCGCTCTCACTCTATTCGAACCCCCTCTCCCGCGTCGTACGCGGGGGAGGGGTAAGAAGAGCCTCCCATGATCGACCGCCCCGGCATTCTCGCGCGTATCGGCAACACCTCGATGGTGGCGCTCCGCCACATCGTGCCGAAGGGGAGCGCGCGCATCCTGCTGAAATGCGAGAACGAGAACCCGACGGGCAGCATGAAGGACCGGATGGCGCTCGCCATGATCGAGTCGGCCGAGGCCGACGGCCGGCTTGAGCCCGGCGGCGCCGTCGTCGAATACACCGGCGGCTCGACCGGCGTGTCGCTGGCGCTGGTCTGCGCGGTCAAGCGCTACCGACTCGACATCGTCTCCTCAGATGCCTTCGCCCGCGAGAAGCTCGACCACATGAAGATTCTGGGCGCCACGTTGCATGTGGTGAAGAGCGACAGCGGCCGCATGACCGCCGAGCTCACGCGCGCGATGATCGAGCGCGCTCGCGCGATCCGCGAGCAGACCGGCGCCTTCTGGACCGACCAGCTCAGGAACGCCGACCAGCTCGCCGCCTATCGTGCGATGGCGGAAGAGATCTGGATTCAGACCGCGGGCCGCATCGACGGTTTCGTCCAGGCGGTGGGCAGCGCCACCTCCTTCCGCGGCACCGCCGAGCGCTTGCGCGAGCGCAACCCGAAGATCCACCTGGTCGCGGTGGAGCCGGCGGAGTCGGCGGTGCTCTCTGGCGGCAGTCCCGGTGCGCACAAGATCGACGGCATCGGCGCCGGCTTCGTCGTGCCCTTGTGGAAGGAGGGCGTCGCCGATGCGATGGCTCTCGTCTCGACCGAGGAGGCGAAGGCGATGGCGCTCAGGTTGGCGCGCGAAGAAGGTCTGTTCGCCGGCACCTCGACCGGCGCCAACCTGGTGGCCGCGCTGAAGCTGGCCGACGAGCTCGGACCCGAGGCCACCATCGTTACGCCGATGTGCGACACCGTAATGAAGTATCTGCGCGGCCTCGGTGAGGCGGCGTGAGCTCTCTCCCGGCGGAGACCTCTGCGAAAGGCGATCATCAACAACCCTCACCCTTCGACAAGCTCAGGATGAGGGTCTACTTCGGCATTTCAGTAGCCTCATCCTGAGCTTGTCGAAGGGTGAGGCGGACCAAGAGTGCCTTTCGCAGAAATCTCCGGTGGGAGAGGGAGCACGAAACCCTTGTGCCGGACGGTACGCGTCAACTCCAAGCTACGAGGTCAGATACTCTTCGAAGAACTCGTCGACGCCGACGCGGCGCGAAGTGAGGCCGAGGCGGTGCGCCTCGGCGCAGAAGGCATCGACCTCCTTGGCGCAGCGCGGCAGGCCGTGCGCGTGGAAATCCTCGCCCATGTGGAGCACGGTGCGCTCGACCTCGACCTCCTGCCAGGGCGTGGCGTAGGGGAAGCTGCGCTGGGCGGCAGCGAACATGGTCTCGCAGGCCTCGAAGACATCGGTCAGCGATCGCGCGACCCAGCGATTGGCCTCCCACACCTCGCGGCGGATGGTGATCAGGTGCTGCGGGGCGAAGCAGCCGGTCTCGCGCCAGTAGGCGGCCTCGACCGCGGCGAAGTCCGGCAGCAGGCGCACGATCGGCCCCTTGATCGGATGGTAGTCCTTCGGCCGCGGCGGGCTGGTGATCGCATCGAGCTCGCCCGCGATCAGCATCTGCGAGAGCGAGCGGCCTTCGGGCGCCAGCTTGGCCCCTGGCGGGACGATCGAGGAGAGCCCGAAAGATGCGTCGATGTCGCCGATCGTCCAGTCGATCGTGCTCGGATCGAGGCCGCCCCAGCGCATGAAGTGCCGATACCAGATCGAGCCCGAAGCGGTGATGCTGTAGGTGCCGATGCGCTTGCCGGCGAGATCCTTGAGGCTGCGCAGCGGGCTGCCGGCACGGACGTAGAAGTCACGGCCCGGCAGGTTGCGCAAGGGGAACACCGGCAGGCCGACATGCGAACGGTCCTTGCGGTCGATGCGATAGAGATGCTGCGCCATCGAGCCCTCGCCGCCGGTGACGCCCGTATCCCCGGTGGCGCGCCGCAGCGCCTCGGCACGGTCGGTCCATTTCCCGGAGCGCCCGAGCAGCATCGTGATCTTCATGCCCGGCGTCTCGACCATGCCGGCCGCCAGCGGCAGGACGCGGATGTAGTCGGCGCAGGTCAGCGAGATCGGCAGATCGGCCATGCAAGATCTCCGGAGGTCCGCGACGATCCTAGCCGAAACCGGCCTTCCTGCGTGTAGACTGAGCGGATGCTGGCATTTCTCCTGATCGCGATGCTGCTGAGCGCACCGGTGGCGGCGCAGACCTGCGATGGCGTCGAGGTCGAGGCGGCGCGCGAGAAACTGTGCCTGAAGCCCGGCGGGCGTCAGGCCTTTCGCGACTGCCCCCACTGCCCTGAGCTGGTCGTCGTCCCGCCCGGCCGCTTCACCATGGGCGCGCTCCCCAACGAGGAACGTGCCGGCCCGCCGGAGGAGCAGGTCACCGTCGCCATCGCCAGGCCCTTCGCCGTCGGCCGCTTCGCCGTCACGCGCGACGAGTTCGCCGCCTTCGTCGCGGTGACTGCGCGGCGGATCGAGGATGGTTGCTTCATCGTCGTCGGCGAGTCCCTCCAGCGCGAGCGCACGCGGAGCTGGCGCGAGCCGGGCTTCGCTCAGGACGGCCGCCATCCCGCCGTCTGCGTCTCATGGAACGATGCCAAGGCCTATGTTGCGTGGCTCTCGCAGACGACGGGCAAGACCTATCGCCTGCTCTCCGAGGCCGAGCGCGAATACGTCGCGCGCGCCGGATCGACAACGCCGTTCTGGTGGGGCAGCACGATCTCGGCCGATCGCGCCAACTACAACAGCACCGTCGCCTATGCCGGCGTGACCGGCGGCGCCTGGCGCCGGGCGACGCTTCCGGTCGATGCCTTCGTCGCCAATCCCTGGGGCCTGTTCAACGTGCACGGCAATGTCTGGGACTGGACCGAGGATTGCTGGAACATGGGCAATGCCGGCCATCCCGGCACCGGGGCCGCGCGCGGGCAAGGCGATTGCGGGCTTCGCGTCATGCGCGGCGGCGGCTGGGGCAACTTCCCCCACACGCTGCGCGCCGCCCGTCGCGGCCGCGAGCCGCCCGACAGCCGTCTCAACAGCGTCGGCTTCCGGGTGGCGCGAGAGCTCTAGCGAAATCTCATCTCGGTGCGGACTTGACCTCGCGGTCCCAGCGCGCGAGCAGGCGCGTGCGCTCCGCCGGCGAGCCGTACTTGCCGAAGTCGTACTCGATCAGCTTGGCGTCGACGAGCGGTGCGATGTCCGGCGGCAGGGGCACCGCCCGGTTGGCCGGCACCTGGTAGGACTTGACCGAGATGCCGATCGCCTGCGCGTCCGGCCCGAGCAGCCAGTCGTAGAGCTTCCGCGCCGCCTCCATGTTGCGGGCACCCTTGATCAGCGACATCGAACCGACCTCGTAGCCGGTGCCTTCGCAGGGCGCCACCGATTTGATCGGGGCCTTGGCAAGGATCGAGACGAGCGCATCCGACATGAAGACGATGCCCGCCGTGGTCTCGCCGAGCGCCGCCGCCTTGACCGGCGCTCCGCCCGATTTGGTGTATTGGTTGACGTTGACGTGGAGCTTCCGCATGTATTCGAAGCCCTTGTCCTCCCCCATGATCTGAACGAGCGTCGCCAGCATGGTGTAGGCGGTGCCCGACGAGTTCGGATCGGCAACCTGGACCTCATCCTTGAGCCGGGAGTCGAGCAGGTCGCTCCAGCACCGGATCTCCTTCATGCCGCGCTTGGGCAGGATCTCGGGGTTGTAGACGATGCCGAGAGCACCGGCATAGATGCCGACCGTGCGATAGTTCGAGCGCTCCGCCTGCTTCTGTGCCCAGTCGTGGAGCTGCGCCAGCATCGGCGAGCGGTAGGGCTCGGTGAGCTGCTCGAGCGCGGCCTGGAGATGGGGATCGCCGGTGCCGCCCCACCAGAGATCGACCTTGGGGCTGCCGGCTTCGGCGCGGATCTGGGCATAGGCTTCGCCGGTCGACTTTCGTACCATGGCGATCCTGGCGGCGCCGGTGCGCTCATACGCCGTGACCAGCGCCTGGCAATATTCTTCCTGCGCGCTGCAGACGAACGAGATCGGCGATTGCGCGTTCGCCCCGAAAGCGATTGTGGCCGCGAGCGCCGCAGCCGGCAGGCCGAGCCGAGCCAGACCAAATGCCATGTCATTTCCCCCTGCAGAAGAAGCCCGGCATCGACAGGCCGGACCTCGCGCGGGAGACGATAGCGACTCGCCCGGAGGAGGGGAAGCCGGGCGACGGCCTAAGCGAAGGTGTCGACGACCCTGCCGCGGCCATCCGACGGCGGAGCGGCGGCTTCCGAAGCGAGGCGCTCGGCGAGCCTCACCGAGTCGATCTTCGACTCCGTCTGGACCTTTTGCATCTTCGTGGACAGCTCGATCGGCGGGGCGCCGACGACGCCAGCGTCGCCCGACGCACCGATGGGGGACGGCATTGACGATCTCCTTCCTCGAGGGCGTGCCGCGGACTCGCGGCGAAAACCCCTATGCGAGGCAGGATAGGGACGCCGTTGCGCCATCGTCCCTCCACCGAAAGCTGGTGGTGGCGATTCCGGCGGGTGGGGCGGGCGAGATGCGATTGAACGCCGGCCGGCGTTCTTCTAGGAGTGAGCGGTCAGTCAGAATGCCGTCCCGGTGAAACGGGCGGCACAACAACGGGAGACCCTATGGACCAGACCGATCGCGAGATCATCGATGAGTACTTCGGCCGGCTGAAGACCGCCGACAAGCCGCCGCGGGACGCCGATGCCGAGGCGTTGATCGCGGCCCGCGCCGCCGATGTACCGGGCGCGCTCTACTATCTGACCCAGGCGGCGGTGGTTTCGGAGCACACGCTGACCGCGGCGCAGAACCGCATCCAGGAACTCGAATACGAGCTGTCGCGCAAGTCGGGCGGCCTGTTCGGCTCGCTGTTCGGCAGCCCGGCGGCACGACCGCCCGCGGCCCTGCCGCCTCCCGGCGGCCAGACCGGGTTGTTCGCCGGACATGCCGCCCCGCCGGCGCAGGGCCAGCGGCCGAGCTTCCTTCAGGGTGCGATGCAGACCGCCGCCGGCGTCGCCGGCGGCATGCTGCTCGGCAGCTTCATCTCGCAGCTCCTGGCGCCGTCGCCGGCCGAAGCGGCGGGGAACGCCGGCGCCGCCGAGGACGCGATGTACGAAGATGAGGAGATCTGAGCGGCGGCACCGGACGTGATAGGGTGAGCGGCAGCCGGCGGCGATTCGCCGGCTGCCCTCCTCCCCGCCCCGCATTCAGGAACTCATGGTCGCGATCACCGCCGAGGCGCGCAGCGACACCAAGGTCGTCGGCCTGGTCAGCCTCGCGCATTTCTTCAGCCACTTCTATGTGCTCGCGTTGCCGCCGCTGTTCCCGGTGCTGAAGGAGACCTACGGCGTCTCCTATGCCGCGCTCGGGCTCCTGATGGCGGCGATGAACATCGGCACCGGCATCCTGCAGCCTGCGATGGGCGTGCTGGTCGATCGCGTTGGCGGCAAGACCGTGCTGATCGCTGGATTGGCGCTGCACGCGGCGGCGATGGGTGCGATCGGCTTCACCTCGAGCTATGTCGCGACGCTGCTGCTGATGGCACTCTCCGGCATCGCCAACTCGGTCTATCACCCGGCCGACTACGCGATCCTCAACGCCTCGGTCGACAAGCGGCACATGGGCCGCGCGTTCTCGGTCCACACCTTCGCGGGCTATCTGGGCTTTGCCGCCGCGCCGGCCGGCATCGCGCTTCTCTCCGCCCCGCTCGGCTGGCGCGGCGCGCTGATCGCGACCGGCGCCGCCGGGCTTCTCTCGGCCGCTGTCCTTCTCTGGCAGAAGGAGGCGCTCACCGACCGGCGCGCCGGGCACAAGGCCGACGCTTCGGGCAGCGAGTTCCTGAAGCTGCCGGCGATCTGGCTCTCCTTCTTCTTCTTCACGCTGCTCTCGGTCGCCGGATCGGGGCTCAACAGCTTCTCGGTCGCCGCTCTCGACCTCTTGCGCGGAACGCCGTTCTGGGCGGCGACCGCCGGGCTTTCGGTCTTCCTCTTCGCCGCCGCCGCCGGCGTGCTGGCCGGCGGTCCGATCGCCGACCGCACGACGCGCCACGGTATGGTCGCCGCCCTCTGCCTGGTCGCTTCCGCGGCGATCTTCGCGCTGATCGCCGTTGTCGATCTCGGCATCGCCGGCTACATGGCGGCGATGGCGGTCGGCGGCCTGCTCAACGGCATCGTCCAGCCTAGCCGCGACATGATGGTGCGTGCGGTGACGCCGCCCGGCTCGATCGGCAAGGTCTTCGGCTTCGTCACCTCGGGCTTCAATGTCGGCGGCATCGTCGGGCCGATGATCTACGGCTCGCTGCTTGACCATGGCCAGGCCGCCTGGGTCTTCTGGCTGATCGCCGTCTTCAACCTGCTCTCGGTGGCGACGGTGATGAGCGTCCGCTGGCGGCGCTGAATGACTCACTAGGGAGACCGACAATGACCGACGCTTCCACCTCCGCCTACGCCCCACCGAAGATCTGGACCTGGAGCAAGGAGAGCGGCGGCCGCTTCGCTTCCATCAACCGCCCGATCGCGGGGCCCACGCATGAGAAGGAGCTGCCGGTCGGCAAGCATCCGCTCCAGCTCTACTCGCTCGGCACGCCCAACGGCGTGAAGGTCACGATCCTGTTGGAGGAGCTGCTGGCGCTCGGCCAAAAGGGCGCCGAGTACGATGCCTGGCTGATCCGGATCGGCCAGGGCGAGCAGTTCGGCTCGGGCTTCGTGAAGGTGAATCCGAACTCCAAGATCCCGGCGCTGCTCGACCGCAGCGACCCGAGCAAGCCGATCCGCGTCTTCGAATCCGGCGCGATCCTGGTCTACCTCGCCGAGAAGTTCGGCAACGCCTTCCTGCCGACCGAGCCGGCGGCGCGCGCCGAGTGCCTGTCCTGGCTGTTCTGGCAGATGGGAAGCGCGCCCTATCTCGGCGGCGGCTTCGGGCATTTCTACGCCTACGCGCCCTCGAAGATCGAATATGCCATCGACCGCTTCGCGATGGAGACCAAGCGCCAGCTCGACGTGCTCGACCGCAGGCTGGCCGAGAGCGAATACATCGCCGGACCCGGCCTCACGATCGCCGACATGGCGATCTTCCCCTGGTATGGCGGCTTGGTGAAGGGCTGGCTCTACAACGCGGCCGAGTTCCTGAGCGTGCACGAGTACAAGCACGTCAACCGCTGGGCCGACAGGCTGCTCGAACGCCCGACGGTGCGGCGCGGGCGCATGGTCAACCGCCTCTCGGGCGAGCCATCGAGCCAGCTCCACGAGCGCCACGACGCCAGCGACTTCGAGACCAAGACCCAGGACAAGATCGCGCCGAAGGCGTGAGGCGCGTATCGGCCTCGATGCGTTCTACGCGCTGCCACCTGAAACAGGTATTGCCGGCCGTTTCAGCCCGGGCCTATGGTCGGCGGCACACACGGAGGCGCAATGTCCAGCACCCTGACGCAGGAAAAGAATGCGGAGTCCGAGGCGCTGCGCGCGCTGGCGGCCAGGACCCCGGCGCTGCCTTTCGACGCCGTTGCGGTGAAGATTGCGCCGGCGGTCAAGCTCGGTGTTATTTCGGCCAGCGCCGCGGATAGCCGCGGCAACATCTACATCTACCACCGGCCGAGAAAGGACACGCTGCAGGACCCGGTCGTCGCGATCGATTCCAAGGGCAACCTCCTGCGTGCCTTCGGCAAGGGCCTGGACCCGATGCCGCACGGCATCGAGATCGATCCGGCCGGCAATCTCTGGACCGTCGATACGAACAGCGCGATGGTCCGCAAGCTCACGCCCGAAGGCGAGACGCTGCTGGAAATATGCGTCGACGACATCCCCCTCCCCGACAAGCTGTTCCGCGGCGCGATCGGAGTCGCCTTCAGGAAGGACGGGCACTTCTATGTCGGCGACGGCTATGTGAACGCCCGCGTCATCGAATACGCGGCCGACGGAAGGAAGCTGCGCGAATGGGGCCGGAAAGGTAGCGGCCCCGGCGAATTCAACCTCGTGCACGACATCTCCGCCGCCGAGGACGGCACGGTCTATGTCGCCGACCGCGAGAACGGCCGCGTGCAGTGGTTCGATCCCGACGGCCGGTATCTCGGCCAGAAGCATTTCGGCGGCCAGCTGTTCGGCGTCGCGGTCGGGCCAGACGGCATGGTCTATGCCGGCAGCAAAGCCCGACCGACAGCCGATGACCGGGCCTGCGACAACATCTACAAGTTCGATCCGGCGACCGGAACCATCATCGGCCGGATCGAGGTCGTCGCCCATCAGCTCACGATCGGGCCCGACGGCTCGCTCTATCCAGGGACGGCGAGCATGAAGATCGGCGACGATCCGGACGCATCCTCGATCGTCCGGTTCCGGCCGCTGACGTAGACGTGCGGATAGCGCCGAGGACGCCCGGCGCCCCGACCTGCCGGATCGGCTGGCGGCCTCCGGGCCAGGAGACGACATGATGCTGCGCATGGCTGTCGTTTTTGTCCTGCTTGCCGCGACCTTCGCCGCGCAGGCGCAGACCGCGCCGTCGCCAGCCGAAATCGCCGCCTACAAGGGCCTTCACCGGGCCGCTCACGACGGAGACGTGGGCGAAATCCGTCGCCTCGCCGAAGCCGGCGCGGCGCTGGAGGAGCGGGACGCGAAGGGCCGGACGCCGGCCCATGTCGCGGCCTTCGCGTCCCGCGGCGAGGCGCTGCGCGCGCTGGCCCGGGCCGGCGCCGACATGAACGCGCTGGAGGGCCAGGCCTACGACGTCGTCACCATCGCCGCCGTTGCCAACGCCCCTGAGCTGATGTCGCTCGCCATCGAGCTCGGCAACAGCCCCAGGCTGATCACCAGCCCCTATCGCGGAACGGCGCTGATCGCCGCCGCGCATCTCGGCCATGTCGAGGCGATGCGCCGCCTGATCGCCGCCGGCGCCCCGCTCGACCACGTCAACAACCTCGGCTGGACGGCGCTCATGGAGGCCGTGGTTCTGGGCGATGGCAGCCGCAACTACCTGCAGGTCGTCCGCCTGCTGCTCGATGCCGGCGCCGATCGGTCGATCGCCGACCGCCACGGCGTATCGCCGCTCGCGCATGCCCGCGCCCGCGGCTACGCGGATATCGCCGCGGCGCTGGAGAAGGGTCCTTGAGGGCCGGAAGCCGACGATCCGCTTGCGACAGGCGGAAGACCGCGGGCGCGACCACACCGAAGAGCCCGCG
This sequence comes from Alphaproteobacteria bacterium, assembly GCA_016869285.1. Classification (GTDB taxonomy): domain Bacteria; phylum Pseudomonadota; class Alphaproteobacteria; order SHVZ01; family SHVZ01; genus SHVZ01. The sequence goes on along the minus strand of VGEN01000083.1, from coordinate 1,535 downwards.
AGCCAGTTCCGCGAGCGGCAGGACGCCAGCGGCCTCGGAACCAAGACCCAGGACTGGACTACGGCGAAGACCTGATCTCGGGGCGTGCCGCGACCGGGCTTACGGACGCGGGACCGGGCTGCTAGGCTTTTCGAGCAGCCGGCGCCGCGCCTATCGACCGGCTGGGTGATCCGAGGGGGCCCCGCATGGTCACAGCAGCCCCGGCGCCTTTGCCCGACGCCGATGGCGATGAGCTGCGCGAGGCGCTCCGGCGGAGCGAGGAGCGCTACGCGCTGGTGACGCGCGCGGCGAGCGAAGGCGTGTACGAATGGAACATCACGAGCGGTGATCTCTTCGTCTCGGACCGCCTGAACGAGATGTTCCAGTTCCGTGTCGGCGAACTCAGGCCGAACGACTGGAACGACCGCATCCACGCCGATGACTACGAGACCTACAAGCGGGCCTTGGTTGCGCACTTCAGGAGCGCGACGCCGCGGCTGCGCTGCGAGTACCGCATCCGCGACCGCAGCGGCAACCATCGCTGGGTGCTCGACAATGGCATTGCCGTGCGCGACGCCAACGGGCGTGCCGTGCGTCTGGTCGGCGTCCTCAACGACATCACAGAACGCAGGGCGCGCGAGGCCGAGCTCGCCGAGAAGACCTCGATCCTCGAAGCGACACTCGAGAACATGGACCAGGGCATCAGCATGGTCGATAGCGAGCTCAATGTGATCGCCTTCAATCAGCGCTTCCTTGAGCTTCTCGACTTCCCAAAGAGCGAGTTCAAGACCGGCTTTCACATGTCACAGGCCTTCCGCTACAACGCCAAGCGCGGCGAGTACGGTCCCGGTGACATCGAGGCGCAGGTCGAGGAGCGCCTCGCCCGTGCGCGCCGCTTCGAGCCCCACCAGTTCGAGCGCGTCCGCCCCGACGGCACTGTGCTCGAGATCCGTGGGGTTCCCCTGCCGGGGCGCAGCGGCTTCGTCACCACCTATCTCGACATCACCACGCGCAAACGGGCGGAAGAGGAGATCCTTCGCCAGAACGAGCGCCTGCGCCAGGAGGTCGAGGCACACAATCGCTCGAAGGCGACGATCGAGTACCTGGTCGATGAGATCCGCTCGGGCAGCAATTTCGAGCATATCGTCGGCAAGTCCGAGCTTCTCAAGAGTGCGCTCGACCGCCTCGAGCAGGTGGCATCGACCGACTCGACCGTGCTGATCCAGGGCGAAACCGGCACCGGTAAGGAGCTGTTCGTCCGCGCCATCCATGACCGAAGCGGTCGCAAGAAGCGACCGCTGGTCAAGGTGAACTGCGCCGCGCTGCCGCGCGACCTGGTCGAGAGCGAACTGTTCGGGCACGAGCGCGGCGCCTTAACCGGCGCCACCCAGCAGCGCAAGGGCCGCTTCGAGCTGGCCGACAAAGGCACCGCGGATTCAACTCGCCAGTGCATAGAGATTTAGGAGCCAGCGAGGGAGTCGAAAACCTCTTGCGGTGAACGGAAGCCGAGAGATTTCCGAGGTCTTGTGTTGAGCAAACGTTCGACCATGGCTACC
>VGEN01000082.1 GCA_016869285.1 Alphaproteobacteria bacterium | reverse complement strand
CTCTGATAGGGGAACTCCCATGCCCGCTGGCCTCCTCCTCCAGCACGCATCTTGAATCACATCGCGACAGGATTGGGAATCCCTGACGATTCAGACAGATCGGAAAATGCTCTAGAAGCGCGTCGTCAGCTCGGTCAGCCAGGCGGGGGAGGCTTCGACCAGCGCCGCCTCGACCCGCTTGTCGAGCCCGGTCAGCACCAGCACGCCGATCGCCGCGACCGCTGCACCCATTGCCACCTTGCCGCGGCTGCCGGCGGCGAGCAGGCGGCCGCGCCAGCGCGTCAGCGCCTCGCGCGACATCAGGCCGATGGCGAGCAGCGGCAGAGCGGCGCCGAGGCCGAAGGCAAACATGGTGAGCGCGACACCGCCGAGATTCTCGGCGCGCGCCGCCAGGACCGAGGCGGCGCCGAGCGTCGGGCCGACGCAAGGGCTCCAGACGGCGCCGAGGACGAAGCCGGCGGCGAACTGCCCGCCGAGGCCGCGGGTCGAAAGGCTGCCGGCTCGCTCCTGCACCCAGTTGCCCATCGGACCGGCTGCGGCGGCGAGGCGGAGCGACAGGGCGGGGAAGAGGAGAAACCCGCCGGCAAGGATCAGCAGCATGGCGGCAAGCGACCGGAACAGATCCTGGTCGAGCCCGGCCGAGAAACCGAGGGTGGCGACGAAGAGCCCGATCGCGACGAAGGAGAGCGCCAGCCCCGCGGCGAGTGCCGCGGGGCCCAAACGGTGCTCACCGAGCGCGGAGGCGATCACGATCGGGATCAGCGGCAGGACGCAGGGCGACAGCGTTGACAGCACCCCTGCCAGCAGCGCGAGCCCGATCCCCGCCATGCTGGATCAGAGCGCCTTTCCAAGCAGCGCCTCGATCGAGACGGGATTGGTGTCTCCGGTCGAGCGAGCGGTCTCTTGCTTCCCTTTGAAGACGATGAGCGTGCTCTGCTTCTGGACGTTGAAGGTCCGGAGCAGGTCTTTCTGGGAGTCGAAATCGATGTTGAAGGAGACCATCTCCTTGAACTTGGGCTCGCCCTTGAGCTTGGCCAGGATCGGCGCCTGCGCCTTGCAAACCGGGCACCAGGGCGCTGACACGTCGATGAGGATCGGCTTGCCGGCCGCCTGGGCCGCATCGAAGGCCTTCTGGTCGAAGGGCTTGCTCTCGGCCGCTAGCGCTGCCGGCACCGTCGCGAGGAGTGCTACGGCCGCGAGAGAGGCGAGAAGGGCGCGTCTGTTCATAGGGGTTCTCCAGAAATGTAGGTCGGCTGCATCCGAGTTTCGCACGATCGCAGGTTCGCTCGTGCGTCCTTGGACGGCGATCACGAGTGAGCGAGCGAGACTCACGCCCCGGCGAAATAATCCGTCGCCCATTTGAACACGGCGAGACCGGCCTGCTCGGCGGATGCCAGATCGGCCTCGCTGCGGCCGACCATGGCTGCCTCGCCCGAGGTCAGCGAGTGCTCGGCGAGGAAACGGCCGACGGGACCGGCGATCGCGTCAACATAGCCGCCGGCGGGCAGCCACTGCACGCGCGTCGGCTTGCCCGCGAGCAGCTTCTCGGTGCCGGGCGGCCAGATGCCCGGCCGCCGGTCGATCAGAACCAGCACCTTGGGCTCGCCGAGAGTCGCGAACTTCCGGCGCACACCGGGCTCGCGCACATCGATGGTGCCGGGCGCGAAGATCAGCGCCGAGAGGCGCCGGCCGCGATCCATCAGCACCGAGGTGAATTCGCGATAGGTGACGCCGAGCGACTCCGCCTGCTTGAGGCGGCGGAGCGCGATCTCGCGCGGCGGCGTCTTCCAGGCGCGGGTCGCCGCGCGACGCCAGAGAAGCGCGTTCGAGGTGAGCTCCAGCGGCGGCCCGCCATTGTGGCCGATGCGCGCCTGGTTCGACGGATCGAGACGGACCAGCGGCTTCATCAGCCGAACCCCGGCAGGCGCACGATCAGCACCAGGTACTCGGCCGGATCGGGGCCGGGATTGAAGTACCAGCTGTCGGCGACCTCCGGCAGCCGAAGGCAGTCGCCGGCCTCGAGGTCGAAGACGCGTGCGCCATTGCCGAAGCGGAGCCGCCCGGACAGCAGCAGGACGAGGTGATCGCGATGCGCGTAGGTGGAGGCCGGATAGGCGACGCGCGCGCCGGGCGGCAGCTCGACCCGCACGATGTCCTGCGGCGAGCCGGTGCCCGGCGGCGCCACGTCGCGGCGACGGTAGCCGGTCTCGGGATCGCGCCAGAGCGGCTGGCGCTCGAAGCGCGCGACCGGCTCGACCTTGCCTTCGACCTCGGCGAAGAGCGAGGAGAGGGAGACGCCGAGCCCGCCGGCAAGCTTCCCCAGCACCATGGCGGTCGGGCTCGACTCGCCGCGCTCGATCTTCGAGATCATCGCCCGGCTGACCCCGGAGGCCTGAGCGAGCTCGTCCAGCGTCTGCCCGCGCGCGGCGCGGGCGGCGGCCAGCCGCTTCGCCAGCCGCATATCGAGGGTCTCCGTCCGCGGGCGGGCCTTCGCCAATCCCATGGAAGAGTTTCTACTATAGTGGAGGAACGGCCGGCAAGAGTCGGCCCGCCGGCCGTCCTCGCCGGATCGGATTGGGTGAGCGGCCCCGGTTGCGCCTCAGAGCCGATCGACCTTTCGGAGCTTGGGAAAGACCGCGGCGCCCGACGCCGAGAGCGCCAGCGTCAGCGCGCCGCCGAGGAGGAGCGCGCCGGGCGCGCCGAGCCACGCCGCCGCGAGGCCGGCTTCGAGGCTGCCGAGCTGGTTCGACATGTTGACCGCCATGGCATTGGCGGCGGCAACGCGGCCGCGCAGCTCGTCGGGGGTGCCGAGCTGGATCAGCGACATGCGCACGATGACGCTGACCTGGTCGGCGGCGCCGTAGAGAAGGAGGGCCGCGACCGACAGGAAGAAGTTCGTCGAGAGCCCGAACAGCGCCGTCGCGATGCCGTAGACGGTGAGCGCCCAGAGGAACGCCTGGCCGGCGCGGCGGTCGATCGGTCGCCAGGCGAGCCAGGCGCCGACCATCAGCGCACCGACCGCAGGTGCGCTCCGCAACACGCCGAGGCCCCAAGGGCCGACCTCGAGGATGTCCTTGGCGAAGATCGGCAGCAGCGCGGTGGCACTTGCCACCATGACCACGAAGAGGTCGAGCGCCATGACACCGAGGATCACCTGGTTCGAGAAGATGAAGGCGACGCCGCCGAACACCGAGGGGCGTTCGCTGCCCTCATGCGCCGGCGGCACCGGCGGCAATTGCGACACCGCGACGAGGCCGCCGACCACCATCGCCATCGCCGTGCCGTAGACCGCGAGCGGCCCGAAGGCATAGAGGGCGCCGCCGAGCGCCGGTCCGGCGATGAACGCGGCCTGCCCGACGGAGGAGCTGAGCGACACCGCGGCGCGGATGTGCTCGGTCGCCACCAGACGCGGCAGCAGCGCGGTCGCGGCCGGATGGTCGAAGGCGCGCGTCGCTCCGAACACCGCCAGCATCGCGTAGATCGACCAGATCCCGGCGACGTCGGGCAGCAGCGCCAGGCCCAGCATGCAGCCGAGATACATCACAGCCGAGCCCTGGATGATGCGCCGGCGATCGAGACGGTCGGCGAGCTGCCCCGAAACCGGCATCAGGGGAATGATCGGGGCGAATTGCGCGAGGCCGACCAGCGCCAGCGCGATCGGATCGCCGGTCAGGTCATAGACCTGCCAGCCGACCGCGATCGCCTGCATCTGGGTCGCCATCGAGATGAGCAGGCGCATGACCAGGTAGCGCCCGAACACCGGGTCGCGGAAGCCTTTGAAGGGAGCAGGTGAGGGGGCGGTCATTCAGGCGAAAGGAACATTGTCGGCGGCGGCGAAAGCCAGCAGACTGGCGCCACGCATCAGAGAATAGCATGCAGCAGCGCAGGCTCGGTCGTTCCCTCGACGTATCCGCCATCGGCCTCGGCTGCATGAGCATGTCCTCGGTCTACGGCAAGGCCGAGGACGAGCTATCGATTGCCGCCATCCGTCGCGCCGTCGAACGCGGCGTGACCCTGCTCGATACCGCCGACGCCTATGGCATGGGCCAGAACGAGGGCGTGGTCGGCCGCGCGCTCAAGGGCATCCGCGACAAGGTCGTGCTCGCCACCAAGTTCGGTCAGGTGACGCGCGAGGGGAAGAGCGGCATCGACGGCACGCCGGAAAATGTGCGCCGGGCTTGCGACGGCTCGCTTAGGCGACTCGGCGTCGAGGTCATCGACCTCTACTACCAGCACCGCGTCGACCCGAAGGTGCCGATCGAGGAAACGGTCGGCGCCATGGCCGACCTCGTGAAGGCCGGCAAGGTACGCTTCCTCGGGCTTTCGGAGGCGAGCGCGAAAACGATCCGCCGCGCACAGGCCACCCATCCGATCGCCGCCCTGCAGACCGAGTACTCGCTGTGGACGCGCGATGCCGAGGCCGAGATCCTGCCGACCTGCCGGGCGCTCGGCATCGGCTTCGTCGCCTACAGCCCGCTCGGCCGCGGCTTCCTCTCGGGCGCGATCCCGACGCGCGAGTCGCTGGCTGCCGGCGACCGCCGGCTCGAGCATCCGCGCTTCGCGGCCGAGAACATCGCGCGCAACGCCGGCATGCTGCCGACGCTGAAGCGCATCGCCGGCGACAGGAAGGCGACACCGGCGCAGGTTGCGATCGCCTGGTTGCTCTCGCGCGGACCTGAGATCGTGCCGATACCCGGCACCAAGCGGATCGAGCGGCTCGAGGAGAACCTGGGCGCGCTCGACATCGGCCTTTCGGCTGCAGAGGCGGCCGCGCTCGACGCCGCCTTCCCGGTCGGCGCGACTGCCGGCGACCGCTATCCGGCCGAGCATCTGGCGCGGGTCGGGATTTGAGCGAAGGCGACACGGCGGATCGCCTGCAGCAGGCTGCCGCGCTGCATCAGGCGAGGCGCTTGGACGAGGCAGCGGGCCTCTACGGCGCGATTCTCGCCGCTGAGCCGCGCCACGTCGCAGCGCTGCACATGCTGGGCATGCTCGAAGGCGATCGCGGCCGGCACGCCGAAGCGGAAAGCTTGCTGGGGAGAGCGCTGCAGGCCGAGCCAAGATCGGCGATTGCCGCGATGAGGCGCGGCGTCGCGCTGCACGGTCTTGGCCGTCTGGAGAAGGCTGTCGCGAGCTTCGAGCGGGCACTCGCGATCAATCGCGATCTTGCCGAAGCCTGGCATGGTCTTGGCCTTGCCCTGCTCGATCTGCGCGGTCCGCAGGCGGCGATTCCCTGCTACGCCCGGACGCTGGCGCTGTCGCCGGGCGAGCCCGCGGTCCTGGTCAATCGCGCCAATGCGCTGCGCCGTCTCGGGCAATTCGATGAAAGCCTCGTCTGGTTCGACCGTGGCCTCGCGGCGCGGCTGGACTATGCCGAGGCGCACTACAATCGCGCGCTGGCGCTTCAGGATCAGCGACGCGTCGATGACGCCATCCCTGCGTATCGCCGCGCGCTCGCGCTGAAGCCGGGTCTCGTCGATGCCTGGAACAATATCGGCATCGTCCTTCTCGGCATCGGCGGCCTCGATGAAGCGGCCTGCGCCTCCGACCACTTGGCCGCCCTTTCGCCGATGCATCCCGACGTCGATCGAAGCCGGCTCATCTTGTTTCTCCATCGCGAGCCCGCCGACCGGCGCTTCTACGAACGAGCGGTCGCGGCAGCGAAGCGCCGGGCACCGGCCGAAGCGCTGCCGGCGCTCGGCAACGATCAAGATCCCTATCGACGCCTCAGGGTCGGCTTCCTCTCCTCCGACTTTCACTTCCATCCGGTCGCCCGCAATGTCCGCGCGCTCTTCGAACATCGCGATCGACAGACCTTCGACTACCTCTGCTACGCACATGAGCGGCGCCGTGATGCGTTCAGCGACTGGTATCGGTCGCAAGCGATGGCCTGGCGGCCGATCCAGGCTCTGTCGGACCGCAAGGTCGCCGCTCTCGTCCGGCGGGATTGCGTCGATGTCCTGGTCCTGCTCGCCGGCAACTTCGATCGCAACCGTCCGGCCGTCGCCGCGTGGCGCGCGGCTCCGGTACAGGTCTCGATGTACGATGCGGGAACCAGCGGCATCCCCGAGATGGACTACTTCATCGGCGATCCGATCTTGACGCCGGCCGGGGGAAAGGAACCGTTCGTCGAGACGCCGGTTCGGGTCCCGATTCTCTACAATCACATTGCCAAAAACGGACCGCCGGTCAGGATGCGTCACCCGGGCGCCGATGGCGCCGTCGCCTTCGGCTCGTTCAACAACCCGAACAAGCTCACGCCCGTCATCCTCGGTCTGTGGGGGCAGATCCTTGAGCGCCTGCCCAACGCACGGCTGCTGCTCAAGTACAAGGACGACTATGCCCGCGCCTGGCTCCGGGAGAAGGTTCTGGGCGAGATCGGCGGCGGGACCGACCTCGCACGCCGGATCGATTTCATAGCGGCCGACGAGGACGAAGATCGCCACCTCGTGCGGCACGCCGATGTTGACATCGCGCTCGATAGCCATCCGTTCAGCGGAGCGACGACCAGCTTCGATGCACTCTGGATGGGAGTGCCTGTGGTGACGCTGCTCGGTGGTACTTTCCTTAGCAGGATGACCGCCTCGCATCTGATCCCGCTCGGTCTCTCCGACCTCGTCGCATCGACGCCGGAGGAGTATGCGAGCATCGCCGTAGACTTGGCGCTCGACCGAGGGCGCTTGGCGAGTCTCCGCTCCAGCCTGCGCGATCGGCTGCTCGCCTCGCCTCTGATGGATGGCGCAGCCCATGCGAGGAACTTCGAGGCGCTGCTGCGCCGCCTCTGGCGCCGCTGGGCGAGCGAAACGTCCAGTCCCGCTTGAGCCGCGTCAGCCGGTGGTGGCCGCCTGCCCGCGGCGCCTGAGGATCCAGGCGGCGAGGATGGCCGGGATGACGACGCCGAGCTGCATCAGCGGAACGACGACGAAGGCGGTCGTACTCTTCGGGTCGACACGGATCACCAGCATGTCGACATAGACCCAGGTGCCGAAGGCGACGACCATGCCGGCCGCGGCCGCGAGAACGAGGCGCGCGCTCGGCGGGTCGTCATCGCGCCCGAAGATCCAGAGATGCCCGATCGGCAACAGGCACCAGCCGAGCCAGAGAAGGCTCGGACCGTCGAAGAGAGCGGCAAGCGTGCCGGCCGACTTGAGAAAGAGCGCCAGCGTCGCGACCGCTCCGGCGATCAGCACTGCTCGCTTGAGGCCGATCAGGTCCATCGGGCGAGGGTAGGGAGCCTTCGACTCGCGGTCAACCGAGCGGCCTCTTGCTCCAGCCCCATTTGATCGGAGAGTTGGTAGCGGTGGACGGATTTGAACCGCCGACACAGGGATTATGATTCCCCTGCTCTACCCCTGAGCTACACCGCCGCCGGAGCGGTCCCGCCAACCGGCCGGGCCGCCGAGAGAGCGTGCCTATAGGCCGCCCGGGAGGCCCCGTCAAGCAAGGCATCCCATCGCGAAAATATGGGTTTCGACGGCCGTCTTGTCTAGGAACCGGCTGCTTCGGCCGGGGCGAGCGCGGCGGCATCGACGATCAGCGCATGCGCCCTGATTTCATGGGCCGTGGCGCCGATCGCGGCATAGAAGGCGTGCGCCTCGGCATTGGCGGCGAGCGAGGTCCACCATAGGAAGCTGCGCTCGCGCCGCTTGGCCTCAGCGGCAACCGCCTGGACGAGCGCGCGGCCGGCGCCGCTGCGGCGCGCTTCCGGGCGGACATAGAGGTCGGCGAGGTAGGACCGCGCGCAGCGAAGGCGGGCTCGTAGGATTCGGTGAAAAGGGCATAGCCGATCGGCCGGCGGTCGCGCTCGGCGACCAGGATGTCGAACTCGCGCTCATCGCCGAAGCCGTCGCGGCGGATCGCCGCCTCGTTGAGATGCCCGATCGGGTCCTTTTGATGCGCGCGGAGCGCGGCGACGAGAAGAGCGAGCGCCGGCGCGTCCTCGATGACCGCCGGGCGGATCGACACCTCGCTCATGCCGCCTTCGCGATCCAGCCGCCGCCGAGCATACGATCGCCCTGGTAGATCACGCCGGCCTGGCCGGGGGCGACGCCGTGCTGCGGCTCATCGAGCCGGATCTCGGCGCCGCTCCCGGCGGCGAAGACGCGGGCGGAAGCGGCCGGCGCGGCGGAGCGGAGCTTGACCATGACGGCAACGCCCTCGGCGGGGATCGGCGCATCGCCGAGCCAGTTGAGCTCGCGCAAGGCGATGCTCCTCACGCCGAGCGCCGATTTCGGGCCGACGACGACGCGGCGCGTCGCGGGTTCCAGGCGCACGACATAGGAGGGCTCGCTGCCGTCGCTCGTCGCGCCGATGCCAAGACCTTTCCGCTGGCCGATGGTGAAGTCGACGATGCCGCTATGGCGGCCGAGCACACGGCCGGAAAGATCGACGATTTCGCCCGGCGCATCGGCTTCGGGCCGAAGCTTGCGCACGATCTCGGCATAGCGCCCGTCGGGCACGAAGCAGATGTCCTGGCTGTCGGGCTTGGAGGCGACATCGAGCCCGAGGCGGCCGGCGATCGCACGCGTCTCCTGCTTCGGCATGTCGCCGAGCGGGAAGCGCAGCAGGGCGAGCTGGTCCCGGGTGGTGCCGAAGAGGAAATAGCTCTGGTCGCGTGCGGGATCGGCCGCGCGATGCAGCTCCGGCCCGATGGCACCGTCGATGCGACGAACGTAGTGGCCCGTCACCAGCGCCGCGGCGCCGAGATCACCCGCCATCCGCAGGAGGTCGGCGAACTTGACCGTGCGGTTGCAGAGCACGCAGGGGATGGGCGTCTCGCCGGCGAGATAGGAGGCGGCGAAGGGCGCCATGACCTGGTCGCGAAAGCGTGCCTCGTAGTCGAGAACGTAGTGCGCGATGCCGAGCCTCGAGGCAACGCGGCGCGCATCGTGGATATCCTGTCCGGCGCAGCAGGCGCCCGGCTTCTTCACCGCCGCGCCGTGATCGTAAAGCTGGAGCGTGAAACCGGCGACGCGATACCCCGCCTCAACCAGCAGCCCCGCGACGGTCGAGGAATCGACGCCGCCCGACATGGCGACGGCCACGAGGTGGTCGGACGGTTTCCCGCCGAGATGGAGGGGGTCTGACATCAGCGACCGAGTTCGGCCGCACCCCCCGCCCTAACCCTCCCCCGCAAGGGGAGAGGGGACACGAAGCAGAGTTCGTCCTCGTACCCCCTCCCCCCTAGCGGGGGAGGGATGGGGTGGCGGATGATGAAGAACGCGATCATCGATGCGTGTCACCCGCGCTCGTCGAGCCAGGCCATCTGGATGGCTTCCAGGATTTTCTCTCCCGAGCGGTCGGGGTCGTCCTTGAAGTCCGGGAGCTCCATCACCCAGCGATGCAGATCGGTGAAGCGGATCGATAGGATGTCGACATCGGGATGCGCGTCCTCGAGCGCGATCGCGATCTCATGCGTGTCGGTCCAGCGGAGCGCCTTCGGCATGGCTACTTGTCGACCATCATGTTGCGCGTGGCGGCAGGAAGCGTGACGGTGAGCCCGTCCAGCTCCTCGGTGATGATGATTTGGCAGCCGAGCCGCGAGGTATGGGTCAGGCCGAAGGCAAGGTCGAGCATATCCTCCTCGTCCTCGGTCGCATCCTTGAGCCGCTCGTAGTCTTCGGGATCGACGATGACGTGGCAGGTCGAGCAGGCGAGCGAGCCTTCGCACGCGCCTTCGAGGTCGATCCCGTTGCGGTGCGCGATCTCAAGCACCGAGAGGCCGACGGGTGCGTCGACCTCTTTGCGGTTCCCCTGGGGATCGATGAACGTCATCTTCGGCATATCGACTCTAGCTCCGCACTCTCAAAGCTTCTCTTCTTCGGGGTCGGGCGCCAGGCAGCCGCCGGGATCGCCCTTGAACTCGTCGATCGAATGGCCGGCAAGGCCGGCGCGGATGGCGCGGTCCATGCGCCTTTCGGCGAAGGGCCGTGCCGCCTCTTCCAGCGCCTCGACCGCGGCCTTGATCCGGTCGCGGTCCTCGCCTTCGATCGCCCGGGCCAGGCCCAGGCGGGCCTTTTCTATACGCTCTGCCTCGCCCGCGTCGAGCATGGAGGCGTCGGCGGCCAGCGCCGACTGGAGCGCCAAAAGGACGCGCTGGCCCTCGACCCGGTTCTCGATCAAAAGGCGGCGCTCCATGTCCGCGCGGCCATGCTCGAGGCTTTCCTCCAGTATCCGCGCCATCTCCTCCTCGGAAAGCCCGTAGGAGGGTTTCACCTCGACGCGCTGCTCGACCCCGGTGGTCTTCTCGGCTGCCGAGACGGTCAGGAGACCGTCGGCATCGACCTGGAAGGTGACGCGGATGCGGGCGGCACCGGCGGTCATCGGCGGGATGCCGGCCAGCACGAAGCGCGCCAGCGAGCGGCAGTCCGCAACGGTCTCGCGCTCGCCTTGGACGACGTGAACGAGCATCGCCGCCTGGCCGTCCTGGTAGGTGGTGAACTCCTGCGCCTTGGCGACCGGGATCGGCGTGTTGCGGTCAACGACCTTCTCGACCAGCCCGCCCATCGTCTCGATGCCGAGCGAGAGCGGCAGCACGTCGAGCAGCAGCGTGTCGGAGCCCTGGGTCAGCGCCTCGGCCTGGAGTGCGGCGCCGAGCGCCACGACCTCGTCGGGGTTGATGTCGGAAAGCGGCGGCTTGCCGAAGAAGGACTCGACGGCGCGGCGCACTTGCGGCACGCGGGTCGAACCGCCGACCAGCACGACGCCCTGGATCTCCGAGAGATCAAGGCGCGCATCGGAGACGACCTGCCGGCAGATCGCGATGGTCTTCTCGACCCAAGGCTGAATCAGCTTGTCGAGCGCGAGGCGGGTGAGGCGATGCAGCGTGGTCTTGCCGTGCAGCATGACCGGGAAGTCGCCGGCCTCGCGCTGGGTCAGCGCTTCCTTGGCCGATCGCGCGCTATTCAGCGTCTGCTTGGCTTCGCTCGCTGTGATCGGCTCCGATCCAAGTTCCGATCTGCGGTCGGCAAGCCAATGCTCGGCGATCGCGTGATCGAAATCGTCGCCGCCGAGCGCGGCGTCGCCGCCAGTCGCCAGCACCTGGAAGATGCCCTTCTCCAGGCGCAGGATCGAGATGTCGAAGGTGCCGCCGCCGAGATCGTAGACGGCGTAGATGCCCTCCGCCGCCTTGTCCAAGCCATAGGCGAGCGCCGCCGCGGTCGGCTCGTTGACGAGGCGCAAGACTTCCAGGCCGGCGAGCCTCGCCGCGTCCTTCGTCGCCAGGCGTGCAGCATCGTCGAAATAGGCAGGCACGGTGACGACCGCCTTGGCGACCTCGCGCCCGAGATGCTGCTCGGCCTGGATCTTCAACGCGCGGAGGATCTCGGCCGAGACCTCGACCGGCGTGAGCCGGCGGTCGCCGATCAGGAGGCGCACCATGCCGCCGTCGGCAGCATCGAATCTGTAGGGAAGCGTGCCGGCGAGCGTCTTCACATCAGCGGCGCCGCGCCCCATCAGCCGCTTGACCGACGAGACGACGGTCTCCGGCGCATCGACCAGACGCGCCTGCGCTGCCGATCCGACGACAGGACCGTGCTCGGTATAGGCGACGACCGACGGGATGAGGCCGCTGCCGGCGGCGTCGCGCAGCACCTCCGGCTTGCCGAGTGCCGAGAACGCGATGACTGAGTTGGTGGTGCCGAGATCGATGCCAACCGCAAGCGTCTGCTCGCCCTCGTGCGGCAGCGGCGTCTCGCCGGGCTCGTGGAGCTGGAGGAGGGTCACGGACGCGCACCGAGCGCGACATCGCCCCCCACCTTATCCCTCCCCCGCAAGGGGGGAGTGGATACGATGTGAGGCGGCGAGGTTCGCGTGTCCCCTCCCCCCTTGCGGGGGAGGGATAGGGCGGGGGGTGAGATGACGAACTCAGCCATCTCCGTCATGCCACGTTCAGCCGGCGGGCGCGCGCATCGTCGATGAGCTTGTCGAGGTAGGTCAGACGCAGCGTCGTCGTCTTCGCCGCTTCCAGATCCTCCGCGGCGAAGTCGCGCGAAAGCTGCGCCTCTGCGGCCTCCGCATCGCGCCGGGCGCCGGCGACGACCGCGTCCACCTCGGCCGGCTTGCGCGCCTCGGCAAGCGCCTCCCGCATCTCCATCGCGTCCATCAGGAGCGCTGGATCGGTGACGGTCTTGCCGTCGCTGCCGGTCTCGATGCCGGAGAGCTTCAGCAGATAAGAGGCCCGCTTGAGCGGGTCCATCAGCGCCTCATAGGCCTCGTTCAGGCTGGTCGCCTGCGCCTGGCTCAGCGCGCGCTCCTTGGGGCTCCTGGCCGCGAAGCGATCCGGATGCAGCGTCCGCTGAAGCTCGAAGTAACGGCGCTCGACCAGCTTGCGGTCGAGGTCGAAGGTCCTAGCGAAACCTAAGCGCCGGAAATGGTCCGCTTGGCCCGGCGGCTGCACCGCCTTGCAGGTCGGACAGAAAGGTTCTGCCGCCGGCACCGGCCCGCGGCAGGACCAGCAGGCATCGGGGTCGGTCAAACGTGGAAGGACTCCCCGCAGCCGCAGCGGCCCTTCTCGTTCGGGTTCGTGAACTTGAAGCCGGTCTGCATCTTCTCTTCGACGTAGTCCATCTCGGTGCCGAGGATGAACATCGCCGCCTTCGGGTCGATCAGGATGGTGACGCCCTTGTCCTCGACCGCCTCGTCGAACTTGCCGCGCTCGTCGGCGTATTCGAGCGTGTAGGAGAGGCCCGAGCAGCCTTTGGTCCGCACGCCGATGCGGATGCCCGCCGACGGCTTGCCGCGCTTGTCGAGCAGGCGCCTCACCTGCGCCGCCGCCGCATCGGTCAGCGTCATCGCCTGGCGCTTCAGGCGCGGCTTCGCCGCGCCGGCGGGGGCGGGTGCGGTCGTGGTGCCGGTGTCGGGCATCAGGCCTGCTTTCCTACTCCGCCGCCTTCGCCCTGGCGCCGGTCTTGGCGCGATAGTCGGCGATCGCCGCCTTGATCGCGTCCTCGGCGAGCACCGAGCAATGGATCTTCACCGGCGGCAGCGCCAGGTGCTGGGCGATCTCGGTGTTCTTGATCGTCTCCGCCTGGTCGAGCGACTTGCCCTTGACCCACTCGGTCGCGAGCGAGGAGGAGGCGATCGCCGAGCCGCAGCCGAAAGTCTTGAACTTGGCGTCCTGGATGATGCCGTCGGCCGAGACCTTGATCTGCAGCTTCATCACGTCGCCGCAGGCGGGCGCACCGACGAGGCCGGTGCCGACATCCTCGGCGGCCTTGTCGAGCGAGCCCACGTTGCGCGGGTTGCTGTAGTGGTCGATGACCTTGTCCGAGTAAGCCATGTCGTTCTCCTAAGGTGGCTAGTGGGCCGCCCATTTGATGCTCTTGAGATCGATACCCTCCTGGACCATTTCCCAGAGCGGGCTCATCTCGCGAAGCTTGGTTACGTGCTGGACGATATCCTCGACCGCATAATCCACCTCTTGCTCGGTGGTGAAACGGCCGAAGCCGATGCGAAGCGAGGTGTGCGCGAGCTCTTCCTCGACGCCGAGCGCGCGGAGCACGTAGGAAGGTTCCAGCGAGGCCGAGGTGCAGGCCGAGCCCGAGGACACCGAGAGATCGTTGATGCCGAGGATCAGGGATTCGCCCTCGACATAGGCGAAGCTCAGATTGAGGTTGCCCGGAATCCGGTGCTCGAACGAGCCGTTGAGGAAGACGTCCGGCAGCTTCGCCTTGATCGCCGAGTAGAAGCGGTCGCGGAGCTTGGTCAGTCGCTTGGTCTCCTCAGGCATCTCGCGCTCGGCGATCGCGCAGGCCTCGCCGAGGCCGACGCAGAGCGGCGTCGGCAGCGTGCCCGAGCGCATGCCGCGCTCCTGGCCGCCGCCGGTGATCAGCGCCTGCAGGCGCACGCGCGGCTTGCGCCGGACATAGAGCGCGCCGATGCCCTTCGGCCCGTAGATCTTGTGGCCGGAGATGCTCATCAGGTCAATGTTCATCGACTCGACATCGAGCGGGATCTTGCCGACGGCCTGGGCGCAGTCGGTATGGAAGAAGGCGCCCTTCTTTCGGCACAGCCTGCCGATCTCGGCCAGCGGCTGGATCACACCGATCTCGTTGTTCACCGCCATGACCGAGACGAGAACGGTCCTGTCGGTGATCGCCGCCTCGAGCTCGGCGAGGTCAACGAGCCCGTCCTGCTTGACCGGCAGGTAAGTGACCTTGAAGCCCTCTTCCTCGAGATGGCGGAGGCTGTCGAGCACGCATTTATGCTCGGTCACGAGGCTGACGATGTGGTCCTTCTTGTCCTTGTAGAAGTGCGCCACGCCCTTGAGGGCGAGGTTGTTCGACTCGGTCGCGCCGGAGGTGAAGATCACCTCGCGCTCATCCGCGCCGATGATGTGGGCCACCTGCGCGCGCGCCTTCTCGACCGCTTCCTCGGCCTCCCAGCCATAGGCGTGGCTGCGCGAATGCGGGTTGCCGAACTTCTCGGTGAAGTACGGGATCATCGCCTCAAGCACGCGCGGATCCATCGGCGTGGTCGCCTGATAGTCGAGATAGATCGGGCGGCCCGGCCGGTTGCGGCCGGCGTCCTTTCTCTCCTGCGTCTTGGCGGCACGGGCTTGCGTGGTCACGTTGCTCTCCTTCACGCGGCGGCGCGCAGATCGCGCCGGCCGATGCGGTCCCGGATCCTCCCGAGCGCCGCGATGAACAGGTCGATCTCTTCTGCCGTCGTCGTCCAGCCGAGGCTCGCGCGGATGGCTTCGCCAGCCGCTTGCTCGCTCATGCCCATCGCCTTCAGCACCGGCGAGGTCTTGACCTTGCCCGAGGAGCAGGCGGCGCCGGCGGAGACCGCGACGCCTTCGAGATCGAGCGCGATCACCAAGGTCTCGGCGGCGATGCCAGGCAGCCTGAGGCTCGTCGTGTTCGGCAGCCGCGCCGCTTGATCGGCGAAGATCTCGGCGCCGAGGCCGATGGCGCGCTGCTCGAGATCGCAACGAAGCTGCGTCACCGAGCGCCAGTCGGTCACCGCCGCCGCAATTGCCGCCGCGCCGAAGCCGACGATGCCTGCGACATTCTCCGTTCCCGCCCGCCGGCCGCGCTCTTGGCCGCCGCCGCGGATCATCGGCGCAACCAGCGCGCGCTCCCCAATAACGAGGGCGCCGACGCCCTGCGGGCCACCGAGCTTGTGCGCGGAAACGCTCATGAGATCGGCACCGAGGCCGAGGAAGTCGACCGGCATGCGGCCTGCCGCCTGCGCCGCATCGGTGTGAACCAGGGCACCGTGCGCCCGCGCGATCCTGACGACATCGGCAAGCGGCTGGATTGCGCCGGTCTCGTTGTTGGCGAGCATCACGGAAACCAGCACCGGCGCCCTGCCGGAAGCCAGCTTCGCTTCGAGGTCGTCGAGATCGACGACGCCCTCGGCCGTGACCTTGATGCGCTCAGGCACCGCATGGGCCAGCACCGAGTCATGCTCGATCGCCGAGGCCAGCACGCGGCGGTCGCTGCCGCCGAGCGCCAGCGCATTCGCCTCGCTGCCGCCGGAGGTGAAGACGATCTGGTCGGGACCGGCGCCGATCAGGCTCGCGACCGCCTCGCGCGCATCCTCGATCAGCGCCCGTGCCGCGCGGCCCTCGCCATGCACCGACGATGGGTTGCCGGCGAGGTCGAGCGCGGCCGTCATCGCCGTCCTTGCTTCGGGGCGGATCGGCGCGGTCGCGTTCCAATCGAGGTAGGCGCGAAGGGTCATGAGTGTGCTTGCGCCTACTCCGCCGCGACTGCGGCCGCAGGCAGGTCGCGGCGCACGCAGGCCGAGCCGATGACCTTGTTCTCGACCACGTCGGCGAGGCTGACGGAACGAAGGAACAGATGGATCTGGTTGCCAAGCTCCTCCCACAGATCGTGGGTGAGGCAGCGCGAGCGGTCGGTCTTGCAGCCGAGCGCCGAATGCGAGGCGCAGCGCGTGGCGCGGATCGGCTCGTCGACCGCGAGAATGATGTCGGAGATCTTCACCTCCTCGACGCCGCGGCCGAGCAGATAGCCGCCGCCGGGCCCGCGCACGCTGCGCACGAGCCCGTTCTTGCGGAGCTTGGCGAAGAGCTGTTCCAGATAGGAGAGCGAGATCTCCTGGCGCTCGGCGATGTCGGCGAGCGAGACGGGATGGCCGGCGCCGTGCCGGGCGAGGTCCACCATCGCCATCACCGCGTAGCGGCCTTTGGTGCTGAGCTTCATGGTTCCTTCATCCCCCGTCGGGTCAGGTCCCGGTCACACGAAGATTGGTTCGCCGGGCTTCAGGCTCCTGTGCTGCCTCAAGCTCGACGACGCGCTTGCGAAGCTGGTCGACCTCGCCCTGGAGCGCCTCGATGGTGCGTGCGACCGGGTCGGGAAGGCCGTCGCTCGGCGTGCCATAGGCCTGGAACTCGGCGACCTTCGACTTGTCTCGCGTCAGCGCCGGCTTGGCCGGGATGCCGGTCATGGTGACGCCCGCCGGCACTTCCGCGACGACCACCGCATTGGCGCCGATACGCGCCTCCGCACCGACCGTGAAGGGGCCGAGGATCTGCGCGCCGGAGCCGACGATGACGCCGCGCTCGAGCGTCGGGTGGCGCTTGCCCTTGTGCAGCTTGGTGCCGCCCAGGGTCACGCCCTGATACAGGGTCACGTCGTCGCCGACGATCGCGGTCTCGCCGATGACCACGCCCATGCCGTGGTCGATGAAGACCCGGCGGCCGATGGTCGCGCCCGGATGGATCTCGATGCCGGTGAGCCAGCGGCCGAGCTGCGAGAAGAACCGCCCGGTCAGCCGCCAGCCCCTCGTCCAGGCCGAATGTGCCAATCGGTGCAACAAGATAGCCTGGAAACCGGGGTAGCAGAGAATGACCTCGGCACGGCTGCGGGCAGCCGGGTCGCGGGCGATGATCGAGTCGATATCCTCGCGCAAGGTCTTGAAAATCATGGCAGCGGCTATGCTATTGTGCCCAAAGGCTGGAGAGGCCGGAACCAGCCTCGATCCTGCATATAGTATACCCGACTAGCCTGGTCAAGAATGGACGAGGCTGGCCAGGAGCCTAGTTCCGCTTTATCCCATCTTCCCGGTCAGGATTTCGCCAGTCCGCATGCCTGAGATCATCATCAACGGTCCCGCCGGTCGCATCGAGGGGCGGTATCTGCCGCCGAAGGCCCCGAACGTGCCGATCGCGCTGATGCTGCACCCCCATCCGCAGCATGGCGGGACGATGAACAACAAGATCGTCTACACGCTCTACAACCTGTTCGCCCAGCGCGGCTTCGCCACGCTGCGCTTCAATTTCCGCGGCGTCGGGCGGAGCCAGGGCGTGTTCGATCGCGGCGAGGGCGAGCTCTCGGATGCGGCGGCGGCGCTCGACTGGCTGCAGACCTACAATCCGGATGCGCCGGCCTGCTGGATCGCCGGGTTCTCCTTCGGCGCCTGGATCGGCATGCAGCTCCTGATGCGCCGGCCGGAGATCACGGGCTTCATCTCGATCGCGCCGCCGGCCAATCTGTTCGACTTCTCTTTCCTGGCGCCCTGCCCGTCCTCGGGCCTCATCGTGCATGGCACGGCGGACGAGGTGGTGCCGTCGGAATCGGTGCAGAAGCTGGTCGACAAGCTCTCGAACCAGCGCGACATCACGGTCAAGTACAAGTCGATTCCCGGCGCCAACCACTTCTTCACCAACAAGATCGAGCAGATGGGCAATTCGGTCGGCGCCTATCTCGACGAGGTCTTGAAGGCACCCGCCAAGGCGAAGGCCGCGAGCTAGCGCCATGTCGACGCGCGACTTCCTCGAGGTCATCCGCGAGCGCGGCTGCCTGCATCAATGCTCCGACGAGGCCGGCTTTAGGAAGCTGACGGCGGAGAGGATCGTCACCGGCTATATCGGTTTCGACATGACCGCGGATTCCCTGCATATCGGGAATCTCGTGCAGATCATGATGCTGCGCCGCCTGCAGCAGACCGGGCACCGGCCGATCGTGCTGATCGGCGGCGGCACGACCAAGGTCGGCGATCCTTCGGGGCGCGACGAGGTACGGAAGCTGCTGACCGACGCCGATATCGCCAGGAACATGGCGTCGATCAAGGCCACCTTCGGCAAGTTCATCAGGTTCGGCGACGGTCCCAGTGACGGGCTGATGGCCAACAACGACGACTGGCTGTCCAAGCTCAACTACATCGAGTTCCTGCGCGATTACGGCCGGCACTTCTCGGTCAACCGCATGCTGAGCATGGACTCGGTCAAGCTGCGTCTCGAGCGCGACCAGCCGCTGAGCTTCCTCGAATTCAACTACATGGTGCTGCAGTCCTACGACTTCGCCGAGCTGGCCAGGCGTTACGACTGCCGGCTGCAGATGGGCGGCTCGGACCAGTGGGGGAATATCGTTCAGGGCGTCGACCTCGGCCGCCGCGTCGGCACGCCCGAGCTCTTCGCCGTGACCACGCCGCTGGTGACGACATCGTCGGGTGCGAAGATGGGCAAGACCGCGGCCGGCGCGGTCTGGCTCAACGAGGACCGCCTCTCGCATTACGACTACTACCAGTACTGGCGGAACACCGAGGACGCCGATGTCGGGCGCTTCCTCAAGATCTTCACCGACCTGCCGATCGGCGAGATCCGCAGGCTCGAAGCGCTCAAGGGCTCGGAGATCAACGAGGCGAAGAAGGTGCTTGCCTTCGAGGCGACCAAGATGTGCCGCGGCGAGAAGGCTGCCGCCGAGGCGGCCGAGACGGCGCGCAAGGCCTTCGAGGAAGGCGAGGCCGGCGGCGTGCTGCCGACGGTCAGCGTCGCGCGCGCCCAGCTCGATGCCGGCATGCCGGTCTGGGAGGCCTTGAAGCTCGCCGGCTTCGCTTCCTCCAACGGCGAGGCCAGGCGCCTGGTGCGCGGCGGCGGCGTGCGCATCAACGACGATGCCTGCGATGACGAGAACCGGAAGATCTCGGCCTCGGACCTCACCGCCGAGGGCATCGTCAAGCTCTCCGCCGGCAAGAAGCGCCATGCGGTGGTGAAGGTCGCCTAAGCGCGCTTCGGCGCTTCACCTCGCATATTCGATCCAGGCCCCATACGCCGAACCGCATTGCGTTCCGCCTCGCGCCGGGCTGATATACATTTTTGGAAACGTATATCCAGGATTCCCGTCATGCAGGTCGCCAAATGGGGCAACAGCCTTGCCGTCCGTCTCCCCGCCGCGGTCGTCGAAGCGCTTAAGCTGCGCGAGGGCGACGAGATCGAGATCCGCGTCGCCGATGCGAGGGAGTTCGAGGTTGCGCGCAGGCCGGGCCGCAAAGAGCTAGAGCATTTTCCGATCATTCTGGTTCATAGCCTGAGTTTCGAAAGTAGTTGGCGCATTCGTGTGGTGTGAAGGCGTCGAGAGCGTCAGCGATGGCCTGCCATAGGGCGTCCTTGGTTCGTGCGGCCACCTTTCGCAGATAGGCCTTCAGCTTGGCAAAGGCTTGCTCGATTGGGTTGAAGTCCGGGCTATAGGGAGGCAAGAACAAGCGCGTCGCGCCTGCCGCCTCGATGGCTTCGCGCAC
>VGEN01000081.1 GCA_016869285.1 Alphaproteobacteria bacterium | reverse complement strand
GTAGTTCGTTAGGCCCGCCCGTTCGGTGATGCTGCGCCAAAATCTCTTGATGCCCTGGAGGTGCTTGCCGGGAGCGTCGCCAGCGAACAGGTATGGGTCGTCCGCCCGGGCCGCCCTGCGCATCTCGGCGAGCAACGCCAAGGCTGGAGCCGACAGTGGAATGTGTTCGGTCTTCTTCTGCTTGGTGTGGTGCGACGGCTTGGTCCAGACGCCGCGCGCAAGATCGATGTCGGACCAGGAGGCGGAGAGGACTTCGCCGACCCTGGCGCCGGTGAGGAGCTGAAACCGGACGGCATTGGCCGCCCGTTGGTTCGGATGTCCCGACAGAGCGCCCAGCAGCCGGGTGAGTTCGTCGTCCGACAGCCAACGTTCGCGACGTTCCTCATGAAAACGATCGATGCCTTTGACCGGGTTGTCGCTCCGCCAGGTCCACTTGACGGCCAGCGAGAACATTTTCGACAGCAAGGCGAGGACCCGGTTCGCTTGATACGGAGTGTCCTTCATGGCGATGTGCAGGGCCTGAACGTCGCGCGATTGGACGGCAAGGACCTTCTTGCTTCCGAGACGCGGCAATACGATTCGATCGATCATGGAGCGGTCGCTGGCCACGCTCCGCGCACGCTTTTTCGGACAGGCGTGCTGTTCAAGGTAGTCCTCCGCGAGGTCCTTCATGGTGGGAGCGGAGCGAATGGAGCGGTCCTCTGCGATCGGATCGTTCCCCTTCAACGCGTCTGCCAGGACGATCCGCGCCCGCTCCCGCGCCTTGTGGAAGGTGAGAAGCGGACCGTGTTGACCGATCGTCTTTCGCCGCGAGGCGCCGCTCTTCCGGTTCCGGTACTGGACGACATAGCTCTTGATGCCGGACGGCTTGATCCGAACTCCGAACCCCGGGAGCTCTGAGTCCCAGACAAAGTAGTCTGCGTCGGACGGTGAAAACCGCTCCACCGATGACTTGTTCAGCTTCTGCTTCGCCATCGAGACAGCCTCGCCAAGCCGGGTAAGCCCCAGGTAAGCACGGGTAAGCGAGTTTCCAGGGAATGAATCGTACCACAGAGTAGGCTGGATTTTCAAAATTCCTCGAAAAATGGGCCACTATCGTACTGGACGGTGTCGCATCGAAACGCTGAGAAACCTGGCGACAACGACTCTTAATCAGCGGGTCGCAGGTTCGAGTCCTGCACAGCCCACCAAATCCGGGACCGTGCGACCTATTTTGGCGTCGGATGCCCTACATTCCTATCGAGATCCTGGTCGACGCCGATGCCTGCCCGGTCAAGGCAGAGATCTACCGCGTTGCCGAGCGCTACGGCGTCAAGGTATTCGTTGTTTCCGGTGCGTTGATCGCGATACCGCAGAGCCCGCTTGTCGAGCGCGTGATCGTCGGTGATGCCTTCGAAGCGGCCGACGACTGGATCGCCGGCCGCGCCGGGCCGCAAAGCATCGTGATCACCGCTGACATTCCTCTCGCCGGGCGCGCGCTCGCGGCCGGGGCGACGGCGATCGGCCCGACCGGCAAGCCGTTCACCAAGGACTCGATCGGCATAGCGATGGCGACGCGCGAACTGATGCAGCAGCTTCGCGCCATGGGCGAGGTCACCGGCGGTCCGAAGCCGATGGCGGCGAAGGACAAGTCCCGGTTCCTCTCGGCGCTCGATGAGGCCGTGAACCGCCTCAGGCGCGCGCCTTAGCGCCTCAGCTCCGCGCGGCGGCGACCAGGGCCTCGAACACCTTGCGGTGCGGGTTGCCGGAGGCGGTGAAGAACTCCGGGTGCCACTGCACGCCGATGGCGAATTTCCGTCCCGGCAGCTCGATCGCCTCGATGACGCCGTCAGGCGAGCGGGCCGAAATCGTCATGTCCTTCGGCACCGAGACGACCGCCTCCTGATGCGCCGTGTTGACGGCGAGCCTGCCGGCACCGACGATTCCGGCAAGCCGCGTGTTCGGCTCGACCGTGACCTCATGCGCGTATTCCTCGGCCGGCTTGCCGCGCAGATGGTCGACCGAGGTCTTGTGGTGCTTGTGAAGGTTGCGGGTCATCTTGGCGCCGGCGACGCAGGCGAGTTCCTGCATGCCGGCGCAGATGCCGAGCAGCGGCAGATCGCGCTTCAGCGCGCCTTCGACCACGGCGATATCGAAGTCGGCACGCGGCGAGTCCTCATAGGGTTTCGGCTCGTGCGGATCGACATACCACGCCTCCGGCGAGGCGAAGGTGCCGCCGGGAATCACCAAGCCGTCGATCCGCGAGAAGTAATCCGGCAGCAGACCGGCGAGATGCGGGATGGCGACTGGCAGCCCGCCCGCGGCCTCGACCGCGGCGAAGTAGTGGGTGCGGACGGCATAGTGAGGCCGCTTGGAGAAGGTGCCGCTCTCCTGGAAGTCGAGCGTGATTCCGATCAGCGGACGGTCGGCCATGGCGCCCCGGCTCGTTGTGATGTCGGAGATGTGACCGAATCGGAACAGGCTTTCAAGTCCCGGTGCGCGGCCGCCAGGCTGCGGCCACGAGAAACGCCGCGGCCGCCACGGCATAGACGGCGAAGACGACCCAGAGCACGCGGTCATAGCCGCCGCTGAGGTCGAAGATCAGCGCCGCCACGGCCGGGGCGAGCGCGCGCAGGATGGTCGCCGGGAAACTGAGCGCGCCATTGATGACGCCGTAGCCGTCGCGGCCGAGAACCTCCTGGACGACGGTGCCGCGCACGATCGTGGTCATGCCGTTGGCCATGCCGTAGACGGCAACGGAGAACCCGACCCAGAGCGGCGTCGGCGGCAGCAGGATCAGGACAAGCATCGCCAGCGGCTGCACCAGCAGCGAGAAGCTGCCGATTGTGCGCGCGCTCAGATGCTTGCCGAAGGCGACGATCAGGACGCGGCCTGCCACCTGCATCGGCCCGATCAGGGCGAGGATCGCGATGACGGTCGCAGTGTCCATGCGCAACTCGTTCATCAGCGGCACGAGATGGAAGATCAGCGCCGACTGTGCCGCCGCGTATCCGGCAAAGGCGAGGAGGAGCGCCCAGAAGGCCGATGTCCTGAGCGCACGTCGGAGCGGCGAGCGATCCTCCGTCTTGACATCGGGCGGCGGCGCCTCCGGCCTTGGCGACGGCGCCAGCATGAACCAGTGGACGCCGCCGCAAAAGGCGAGCGTGACGAGGCCGAGAACGACGAGGGTCGGCCGCCAGCCGATCCAGTCGATGAGGAGCTGGGTCAACGGCATGAACACAGTGCTGGCGAAGCCGCCGACGAGCGTCATCGAGGTGATCGCGCGGCGATAGTGCGAGCCGAGCCGCGCGGTCAGGACGGCAAAGGCCGGCTCGTAGAGTGTCGCGGCAAAGGAGGCTCCGATCACGAGCCAGATCGCATAGAAGAGGACGAGGTCCGAAACTGCGGCCCAGGCGAGCAGCATCAGGGCGCCGGCGAGCGATCCGATCGTCATCACCGCGCGGTCGCGGCCGCGGTCGATCCAGCGGCCGACCGGCATCGCCAGGAATGCGGCGACGAGCAGGCCCGCCGAGAGGGCGCCGTTGAGATCGGTCTTCGACCAGCCGAGCTCGCGCTCCATCGGCACGATGAACAGCGAGAAGCTGTAGAACAGCGTGCCCCAGGAGACGAGCTGCGCTGTCGACAGCGTCCAGACGAGAAGCCAGCCGCGGCGCGTGATGCCGTCCGCATCGACCAATTCCCGGCTCCCGGTCATCCCGGAGGCTTGCCCGGATCGTTTGAGGGCGCGCGCGCCATTGCGATCCAATGCGCGATCGAGTCGCGATAAGCCTGCAGCACGAGTTCCTGGAAGCGGCGGATGCGCGCGGCATAGGCGAAGCCGTAGCGTTCCAGCAGGTCGGCGACAGCGCCGGCCACCGGCATCCGCGGCTGCTTCTCCGCCTCGTGCAGGGCCTTGGCGGCCATCTCCGCCCTGATCCGCGCTGTCTCGCTTTCGTTCGTAGGCTCGGTCAGGGCTCGGCTCGCCTCGGGCGTGTAGGCCTCGACATAGGTCCAGGGACGCTCGCTCGGAAGGGCGGCGCAGGCGGCGGCGAACTCATCGAGGAGGCGCTGGTAGGCACGCCCTTCGGCCGATGCCTGCCCCCGGCACAGGCTGAGGCAGAGCTGGGCGAATTCGAGCTGCTGATGGCAAAGCGCAAGAAAGGCGAGCTTCCGCAAGGCCGGGTCGGCGCGATCGCCCCAGCTCTGGGCGACCCGATGCGGATCGCGAAGGAAGACGGCGTCGGCTGAGAGGCAGAGGCCCTCGCTTCGGCTGCCGATGCGCCCGCGGAGAGGGGAAAAGCGGCTGATGTCGCGGAACTCGGCGAACAGGAAGCCTTTCCCCAGCAGGAAAGCCGAGATGTCGCCGAACAGCGGGCCGCCGCGATACATCTCGTTGAACTGCACCTCGGTCACGACGGCAAGCACGCTCTCGTCGAGGAGCCGCGATGCGCCATGGAGAATGTCGAGCTCGCTCGCCTGAGCGTCGAGCGTGAGCACGTCGGGCGGCTCCAGAGTCGCCTCGCTGCCGAGGCAAAGCTTGTCCAGGCTATGCGAGACGACCGTGACTTCGCTCAGCGTTGCCGCAGCCTCGCCAAGGACATAGTCCGTGCCGCCGGCACTGGTGTAGTACCCGGCAAAGTATGGATTGATCTCGTAGGAAGACGAGGTGAAGGGGTCGTAGTTGAGGTGAAGTGGGACCTCTCCTTCGCCATGCCCGACAAAGTAGGGAACCGAGGTCGTGTTCGCGCGGCTCTTCCGCCCGAGCGCCTCGGAAAGGGCGACGCAGTTCTCGTCGGCGTCAAACAGGACGACGACGATGTCGTCGGCGAAGGCCGCGGGTACATCGAGGCTGGTCGAGCCGGCGCGGCCGCCGACATGGTAGTGGATCAACCGATCGTCCCGGTCTCCGCTCACATCTCCTCCCCCCGCGCTCACGTCGGCGTCCAGCTCGCATCCGGATCGAGCGGGAAGATCGGCCGCGGCAGGTTGCGATAGGGAACGCGAGACAGAACCGGCGTGGTGAGCCCGGGAACGTCGACCTCGACGATGTTCCCGTCGGCGAAGAACTCGTCGAAGCCGGCGCGGAAATGGCCGCGCGACTTGACGATCACCGAACGCGCCTTGGCGATGTCGAGGCCGAACATCTCGAAGGCGACCGGATCGCAGCATTGCTGGCGGATCGAGATGACGACGACGCGGACGCCGCCGACTTTGAGCAGCGCCGTCTTGCCGTAGCGCAGAGAGCGCCCGGCGACGACGCCGCGGCGGCCGACAACATTGCCGTCATGCAGTGCTTCGACCGTCGCCTCGGCGGTGAAGGGCTTGGAGAACTGATCGGCCTCGTCGCGGTTGAAGCGAGCGGTGAAGGCAGCTCCCTTGCCCTTGTCATGCGCTTCGGCGGCGAGCGCCGGGTCGTTGAAGATGCCGAGGAGCACGCCCTCGGCGCCGGCCTTGTGGAACGCGCCGAGGATCCAGGTGGTATTGCCGCGTCCGCCGCCGCCCGGATTGTCGGCGACGTCGGCGAAGAGCAGCGCTGGCTTCTTGACGTCCCTGCCGGCCGCGAGGGCCATGGCGGTCACCTCCTCGAGCGAGGTCATCTTCGGCACGTAGCGCCGGCGATCCGCCCAGCAAGTCGTGGCAATGTCGAACGCGACCTCGCGCGCGCGCTCGGCGCTGGTGCGGGCCGTCACCGTGACGGTCATGCCGTTCTTCGGCGTGTCGCCGAGCGTGAAGCCGGAGCAGATCGAGACGTTGAGGATCTCATGGTCGAGCTTCGATTGGCCGTAGCGGATGATGTCGGCATAAGGGCCGCTCTTGGTGTTCTGGGTGATCGAAGGCGGGATCAGCGGCAGCTTCACGAAGGCCGATTTCGGCCGCATGCCGCCGAGCATGGCGCGCATGATCGCAGCGCATTCGCGTCCGCGCTCGCGCATGTCGACATGCGGGTTGGTGAGGTAGGCGACGAGCGCGTCGGCGAGGTCGACCATCGCCTGGCTGACATTGGCATGGAGGTCGAGCGTGCCGATGATCGGCACGTCCGGCCCGACGATCGAGCGCACGAGGCGCAGCACGGTTGCGTCCGGATCGAAGTCGCCGGTCGCCGTCGCCGCCCCATGGAGGGAGAGAAAGACCCCGTCGAGCGGCATCGCCGCCTTGAGCCCGGTTTCGAGCCTTTCCAGGACCTCCTCGAAGAAGGTCTGGTCGACCGGCCCGCTGGCGCCGCCTTGGGCAGCGGCGATCGGCACCAGGGTCCAGGCACGCCCGCCATTCATTCCTTCGACGAAGCCGATCATCGTCGCGCTGGCGCGCGGGTTGGGCTTGGCGAGGTCCTCGGCCAGGGCGTTGCCGCCGAAATAGCCGAGTGCCTCGAACTCGGCCTCGGTGGCGACCGGCGAATGGCCGTTGCTCTCGAGCATGAAGCCCGCGAGCGCGATGCGGGGGAGGGGCATGGCAGCTCTTGACGGTGGGATAGTGTCCACGAACCTAGGCGCCCTTGCCGCTGTCGGCAACGGCGCGGCCTATCTTGTATTGCGTTCCGGCACGCGCGGAGGCGTGGGCAGGTACTCGACCGTCGACACCGACCGCACCGGCTGCGGATAGAGCGACAGAAGCTGAAGCACCTCCTCCGGCATCTCGGTCGTGACCGGGAGGCCGAGCTCATGTGCCTCCTCGGGCGTGATCGCATAGTCATGGGTCCAGGTGCCGCTGGTCATCTTCTCCGCGACCGCCGCCGCACGCTCGGCGCCGAGCGGATCGGCCAGCAGCTCCTGCGCGGCCTTCCGCACCTGCTGGGTCGCCTTGCGGCCGAGATCGGCCAGGATCAGGGTCTGGTCGTCGATTTCGCCGATCGGCTTGTCGACCGTGACCTTGATCAGCGAGGCGGCCGGGAAGCCGCCGACCTGGGGATCGATCGGGCCGAGCACGGCGTGCGGGCTGATGACGATCTGATCTGCCGCCATCGCGATCAGCGTGCCGCCGGACATGGCGAGATGCGGGACCATGACCGTGACCTTGGCCGGATGCCGGTCGAGCGCCCGCGCAATCTGGAGGGCTGCGAGAACGAGGCCGCCCGGGGTATGGAGCACGAGGTCGATCGGCGTCTGCGGGTCGGTCTCGCGGATAGCACGGACAACCTCCTCGGAGTCATCCATGTCGATGTAGCGGACGATCGGGAATCCGAGGAGCCGCATCGTCTCCTGGCGATGGACGAGGGCGATGACGCGGCTGCCGCGTTTGGCCTGGATCTCGGCGATCTTGCGCTGTCGCATCATCACCAGCAGCCGCTGGCGGATCATCGGCTGCAGCGCTGCGAGGAGGAAGAAGATCCAGATGATGTCGCCGAAGCCCATCGCCGCCCCCGGGTTGCCGAAGCGAGACTAGTCGAGGCGGCGAGGAGTCGCATCTACGCCTTGCGGCAGCTCGCCTTCTGCCTCAAGATGGAGGCGTTCCGAGGGGAGCCCGTCCGGGCTGAGAGTTGGCGACCGTCGCCGAGACCCTTCGAACCTGATCCGGATCATGCCGGCGAAGGGATTGGAACCAGGACCGAAGCGGAGATGCCGCCAGGTCCGCCACCCGCAGCAAGCCAATCCGGATCTCCAACGTTGGACCAACGCGGGAGATTCCGATGCGTATGCCGAAGTTCCTGATCGTCGCCGCCGGCCTCGCGCTCGCCGCTGGCGGGGCGATGGCGCAACCCAGGACCAAGCTCTCCGTCTATTCGACGCTCGTCCCGGAATACATCAACGACTTCAAGAAGGGCTTCGAGGACGATAACCCCGACGTCGAGCTCGTGCTCTGGCGCGACTCGACCGGCGTCGTCGCCGCCAAGCTGGTGGCCGAGAAAGATCGCCCGCAGGCGGACGCAATCTGGGGCCTCGCGGTCACCAACATGCTCCAGCTCAAGGAGCTGAGCATCCTCGAGCCCTATGCGCCGAAGTCGTTGGAGCGCATCAAGGCGCAGTTCCGCGACCCGGCCAACCCGCCGGCCTGGGTCGGCATGGAGGCCTGGGCCGCGGCGATCTGCTTCAACACGGTCGAGGCGGCGAAGAAGGGCCTGAAGCGCCCGTCGAAGTGGTCGGACCTGACGGATCCGGCCTACAAGGGCCAGGTGCTGATGCCCGACCCGGCGTCGTCCGGCACCGGCTATTTCCACGTCTCGGCCTGGATGCAGCTCTGGGGCGAGGACCGGGCTTGGAGCTACATGGACAAGCTCCACGACAACATCGCCATGTACGTCAAGTCGGGCACCAAGCCCTGCCGCATGGCGGCCGCGGGCGAGTTTCCGGTCGGCATCTCCTATGAGCTCGCTGGCGTCGCCGCGCGCCAGGGCAACGCCCCGGTCGAGATCCTGGTGATGGAGGAGGGCGGCGGCTGGGACATGGACACGGCCGCGATCGTCAAGGGCACGAAGCATCCTGAAGCGGCACGGCGCCTGATGGACTGGGCCGCGTCGGAGAAGGCGAACAGGCTCTATGCCCGCTTCGCCACCATGGTGGCGATGAGGGGCATCGAGACCGACATCCCCTTCTATCCGAAGGGGTTGGAGGAGTCGCTGATCAGGAACGACTTCCTGTGGGCCGCGTCCAACCGCGACCGCATCCTCGCGGCGTGGCAGAAGCGCTATGACGCCAAGATCGAGAAGTAGGCTCTACGGGCGTCGCGCCCGGGCGGCGTCCCTGGCGAGCTTGGCTTCGCGGTGCGCGATGTAGAGCGAGGAGGCGGCGATGATGCCGGAGCCGAGCCAGACGAGCGCGTCCGGCACCTCGCCGAAGGCGACGAACCCGACCAGCGCCACCACCGGCATGCGCAGATAGTCGATCGGCAGCACGGCCGAGGCGTCGGCGAGCGTAAAGGCGCGGGCGCTGCAGTAGTTGCCGAAGGTGCCGACGGCGCCCATGCCGACGGTCAGCAGCAGGACGTACCAGGACGGCGTCTGCCAGACGAACAGCGCCGGGATCAGGGTCAGCGGCGTGAGCAGGACGAAGGTGAACATCACGATCGACTGAGCCGACTCGGTCTTCGTCAAGGCTTTGATGATGAGGACGGAAAAGGACGATACGAGCGCCGAGGCGATCATGACGAGCGCGGCCGGATTGAAGGTATGTGCGCCTGGCCGCACGATGATCAGGACGCCGATGAAGCCCAGGATGGTCGCGCTCCAGCGCCGGACGCGTACGGTCTCCTTGAGGATCAGCGCCGCGCCGACGGTGGCGAAGAGCGGCGTGGTGAAGTTGAGCGCGGTCGATTCCGCCAGCGGCAGGTACGAGGCCCCGTAGAACCAGGTGATCATCGATACGAAGGCGAGCAGGACGCGCCATCTATAGCGACTGAGATCCACCTTCCTGACCTCGCTCCACCCCATCTGCCAAAGCCACGGAAGGGTGAAGAGAGCGCCGAAGACGCAGCGCAGGAACGAGATCTGGAACGGATGGAGTTCGTCCGCGGCCCAGCGGATCAGCAGCATCATGGCCGCCGAGGTCAGCGATGTCGTTGCGGCCCAGAGACAGGCGCGGACGATCGGTAAGGTTAATGCCGCAGGTAGAGGCACGTCTTTGCTTCTGAGGGCGGCTTGCCTCGGGGCGAGGCGGCGCGCTATCAGCGACTGATCGGGCAAAAGAAGCTATCGTTCAAGCCCGGCGCGACCAACGAGGAAACGAGGACCATGGCCGACCGTCCCCTGTGGCAGCCCTCGCCCGAACGCCTGCGCGACGCGAACCTGACCCGATTCGCTGCCCATGTGACCAAAGAGTGGGGGCCCAGACTCGACGACTACGACGCGATCTACGACTGGTCGGTGCGCGAGCCCGAGAAGTTTTGGCAGTCGGTCTGGAGCTTCTGCGGCGTCAAGGCCTCGGCCAAGGGACAGCGCGTGCTGGTCGACGGCGACAAGATGCCGGGCGCCAGGTTCTTTCCCGACGCCAGGCTGAACTTCGCCGAGAACCTGCTGCGGAAGGCCGGCTCCGGCGATGCCATCGTTTTCTGGGGAGAGGACAAGGCGAGGCGCCGGATGAGCTGGGATCAGCTCAACGACGCGGTCGCCCGCTTTGCCGACGGGCTGCGCAAGCTCGGCGTGACCTCGGGCGACAAAGTTGCCGCCTACATGCCGAACATGCCGGAGACGGTCGTCGCGGCGCTGGCGACGATGAGTCTTGGCGCGACGTGGTCCTCCTGCTCTCCCGATTTCGGCGTGACGGGTGTGCTCGACCGTTTCGGGCAGATCCAGCCCAAGGTGCTGATCGCGGCCGAAGGCTACTATTATGGCGGCAAGACCTTCGATCAGTTGCCGAAGGTCAAGGAGATCCTCGGCAAGCTGCCGTCGGTCGAGAAGACGGTGGTCGTCGGGTACACGCGCGAGCGCGCCGATCTCGCCGGGATTCCGAACGCGGCTCACTACGCCGACTTCGTCTCGGGCAAAGCGCCGCCGCTCCGCTTCGAGCAGTTGCCGTTCAACCACCCGCTCTACATCCTCTACTCCTCGGGCACCACCGGCGTGCCGAAATGCATCGTGCATGGTGTCGGCGGCACGCTGCTGCAGCACCTCAAGGAGCATCAGCTCCAGTCCGACGTTAAGGCCGGCGACCGCATCTTCTACTTCACCACCTGCGGCTGGATGATGTGGAACTGGCTCATCTCCGGACTTGCGTCCGAGGCGACGCTGCTTCTCTACGACGGCTCGCCCTTCCATCCGGACGGGAGGGTTCTCTTCGACTATGCCGATGCGGAGGGCTGCACGCTGTTCGGCACCTCGGCAAAATGGATCGATGCCGTGGCCAAGGCCGGGCTGGAACCGGCCAGGACGCACAAGCTTACCGCCATGCGCACCATCTGCTCGACCGGCTCGCCGCTGGCGCCGGAGGGTTTCGACTTCGTCTATGAGAAGATCAAGAAGGACGTCTGCCTCTCGTCGATCTCCGGCGGCACGGACATCGTCTCCTGCTTCGTTCTCGGCAGTCCGGTCAGCCCGGTCTACAAGGGCGAGATCCAGAAGCGTGGGCTCGGCATGCCGGTCGAGGTCTGGAACGACGACGGCAAGCCGGTGGTCGAGGAGAAAGGCGAGCTCGTCTGCGTCAAGCCGTTTCCCTGCATGCCGATCGGATTCTACAACGATCCGGGCGACGCCAAATACCGTGCTGCCTATTTCGACAGCTATCCGAACATCTGGTGCCACGGCGACTATGTCGAGCTGACCAAGCACGGCGGCATGATCATCTATGGCCGTTCGGATGCGACATTGAACCCGGGCGGCGTGCGTATCGGCACGGCCGAGATCTACCGTCAGGTCGAGAAGATCGACGAGGTGATCGAGAGCCTGGTGATCGGCCAGGACTGGCAGAACGACGTCCGCGTCGTGCTCTTCGTCCGTCTCCGCGACGGGCTGACGCTCACCAAGGACATCGTCGATCGCATCCGCAAGCAGGTAAGGGAAGGAGCGACGCCGCGCCATGTGCCGGCGCTGATCCTCCAGGTCCAGGACATTCCGCGCACGAAGTCGGGCAAGATCGTCGAGCTGGCCGTCCGCAACGTCGTCATGGGCAAGCCGGTCAAGAACGTCGAGGCGCTGGCCAATCCGGAGGCCCTTGAGTATTTCCGCAATCGGGCCGAGCTGAGGGTGTGA
Organism: Alphaproteobacteria bacterium; assembly: GCA_016869285.1. Classification (GTDB taxonomy): domain Bacteria; phylum Pseudomonadota; class Alphaproteobacteria; order SHVZ01; family SHVZ01; genus SHVZ01. The sequence goes on along the minus strand of VGEN01000081.1, from coordinate 8,249 downwards.
GGTTGGGGAGAGCGAGGTTCTGCACTCCCTCTCGCGGCGCTCGATCGAGCAGATCCTGGCCCTTCTCGAGGAAGCCGACAGCGAGGTCATGGAGTGGCTTCGCCGCTGGCACCGCACGGTACTCGCCAAGGCTCAGCAGCCGCCAAAGGAGCTGACCAGCGAGAACGCGCATTTCCTCACGCGTTTCGGCTCCTGGTACGACCTGCATAAGGAGGACGGTCTCGTCGATCAGGTCGCATTCCACACGCTGGCGGAAGCGCACAAGCGGATGCACGACCATGCTCGGTGGCTCGCCCAGCGCGGGATCAAGGATCCCAAGATGCCGCCGGAGGAGTACGACGCCTTCATGGACAAGGTCGACGCATTCACCAGCGGTACCCGGCGGCTGGCAAAGGCATTCCGCGCGGCGCTGGCCGAGCTCGACCCGCTGACCGGTGTGCAGAACCGGCAGAGCATGCTGGCCGAGCTCGAGCGCGAGCGCAGCCGCTCGCGGCGCTCGAAGCAGCCTTGCTGCCTCGCGCTCGGCGACCTCGACCACTTCAAGAAAGTCAACGACACGCACGGCCATGTCATCGGCGACCAGGTGCTGGCCTCGGCTGCCGAGACCTTCCTATCGGGCCTCCGTCCCTATGACGCGCTGTTCCGTTACGGCGGCGAGGAGTTCCTTTTCTGCTTACCGGAGACGTCGCCCGAGCAGGCGGTCGTCGCGCTGGATCGCCTGCGCGAGCGGCTCGGTGCGAGTCCGGTTCCGACTCCAGGGGGTAAGAGCCTGCCGATCACGGCATCCTTCGGTATCGCCGAGCTTCTTCCCGGCGTTTCGGTCGAGGACGTGATCGCGCGTGCCGATGCAGCTCTCTATAGTGCGAAAAGGCGAGGCCGCGACCGGGTCGAGCTCTGGCACGAGGACCTGGCCGCCGCCGAGACCTCGAACGCGCAGAGCGATGGTGCCAAGGTGGCGCGGCCGGCGCGCGGACAGAAGGAATCGCGACGGTGATCGACGACCTCCATCGACTCAACGACCTGCAAGCCATACTGAAGCGGATGGGCGGGGTCTCGGCCGTGTTCCGCGTCCGCTCGGAGACCATCGGCGCACGGGGCTTCACGGCTTTCTCCGAGCTGATGGACGTTTACATCGAGCTGTGCCGCCGGAACGTCCTGGCCAAGACAGATTACGACAAGGAACCGCTCGTTTTCGACGACCAGGCGAGGGCCGAAGTGACCATGGCCTTGACCAAGATCTTCGGCCAGGATCCGGCGAAGTTCCTGACGCCGCCGAAGCCCGCGAGCGAATAGAGAGCCCGTCATGAATGTCTCTGCCGTCGGTCGCCCCAGCGCCCGGGCGCTGGTCCGCTCGATCTCCGACTCCAAGATCCGTGAAGTCGCCAATCCCTTCATGGCGGACGCCGAGATCATCCGGCTCTGGTTCGGCGAGCCTGACCTGCCGACGCCATCCTTCATCTGTGATGCCGCAACCAAGGCGATGAAAGAGGGCAAGACCTTCTACGTGCCGAGCCTCGGCGTGCCCGAGCTGCGGCAGGCGGTCGCTGACTATCAGAGCCGTCTCAAGGGACGGCCGATCGCGGCGGACAGGATCGTCATCACCGCCTCCGGGATGAGCGCTATCCAGCTCGTGGTCCAGCTTCTCGTCGATCCAGGCGATACCGTTCTTACCACCAGCCCGCTCTGGCCCAATATCTCCGAGGCCTCGCGGCTTGCCGGCGCGACGGTCGAGCTGATCGAGATGTCGGTCAAGAACGGAAGCTGGACGCTCGACATGCAGAGGCTTGCCGACGCGATCGCCAGGCGGCCGAAGGCGCTGTTTATCAATTCGCCCTGCAACCCGACCGGCTGGATGATGACCGCGGCCGAGCAGAAGGTCGTGCTCGACCTCTGCCGCAAGCACGGCGTCTGGCTGCTGGTCGACGAGGTCTATGAACGCATCGTCTTCGAGGGCGATCTCGCTCCGTCGGTGCTCTCGATCGCCGAGCCGGACGATCGCGTCATCGCCATCAACAGCTTCTCCAAGAACTGGTCGATGACCGGCTGGCGCATGGGCTGGCTGGTGGCGCCGACCAGCGTCATCGACGATCTCGCCAAGCTGCAGGAGTTCAACACGGCCTCGGCTGCGAGCTTCGTGCAATGGGCAGGCATCACCGCGATCCGGGACGGCGAGTCCTTCCTCGCCCATCAGGTCGACCGGCTTCGGCGCGGCCGCGATCTCGTGCATCAGCGCCTGGCGGCGCATCCACGGATACGCACGACGAAGCCGGCGGGCGCGCTCTATTCCTTCTTCGCGGTCGACGGCATGACCGACAGCCTTGCCTTCGCGACCCGGCTCGCCGGCAAGGACAAGGTGGGCTTGGCGCCGGGCGTGGCATTCGGACCCGGCGGCGAAGGCCATCTTCGCCTCTGCTTCGCCAACGAAGTCGAGACCCTGAGTCGCGCGCTCGATCGCCTGGAGATCGCGCTTGGCCGTTGAGCCGGCGACGGCTGCCTCGATACGAGCAGGTTACCTCTACGGTCTTGCCGCGTTCGTTGTTTGGGGCCTTTTCCCGGTCTATTTCAAGTGGCTCGGCCATGTGCCGGCGCTCGATCTGACCGCTCACCGAGTCCTGTGGTCGGTTCCGTTCCTGGCCCTTCTCGCGGCCTGGGGCGGCCGGCTCGCGGGCCTCCCGGCCCTGGTTGCCGGCCGGCGGATCCTCGTCTTCATCGTCTCGGCGCTCTGCATCAGCGGCACCTGGTTCATCTACATCTGGGCGATCGCCGTCGATCGCCTGGTCGAGGCAAGCCTCGGCTACTACATCACGCCGCTGATGGGGGCTGTGTTCGGTGTCTTCTTCCTGCGCGAGCGGCCGAGCGGCCGGCAGTGGATCGCCTTCGCTCTGGCGACGATCGGTGTCGGCGTGCTGGTCGCGCGTTTCGGCGCGATCCCCTGGGTGGCGCTCGGCCTGGCGCTCACGATGCCCGCCTACACGCTGATCCGGAAGCTGGCGCCGGCCGATCCGGTTTCGGGCCTGCTGATCGAGACCCTGCTGATGATGCCTTTCATGGTGGCGCTTCTCGTCTGGCAGGGGCCGAGCAGCGCGACGGCGACAGCCGATCTGCCGACCTGGGCGTTGCTGTCGGTATCAGGGATCGTCACCGCGGTGCCGCTGATCTGGTTCATCGCCGCAGCGCGCCGGCTGTCTCTGGTTGCGATCAGCCTGATCCAGTTCATCTCGCCGTCGCTCAACTTCCTGCTCGCGGTCGGCCTCTATGGCGAGCCCTTCACCGCAGCGCACATGGCAGCCTTCGCCTTCATCTGGACGGCGCTTGCGCTGCATACCGTCGAGAGCATCAAGAAGCAGAGCTAGAAGGCGGGCCTGACCTCGCCCACAGGGGTGCCGGCCCAGTTCTTGAGCGGCTGCACGAGCTGCGAAGACAGCGTTTCCAGCTGCTCGTCGGTCAAGGCGCCATGCCGCTTCAGCGCGTTGCCGAGCGCGATCTGCGAGGCGCGGCCGGCGCCGTCGTCGATCTTGAGCGCGATGCCGAGACCCTTGGACGGCAGCGCGGCCGCATGCACGCCCTCGGCCCCGCCTTTGACCACGAGGTCCTTGCCGACCGCGGCGAGCATCGCCGAGTCCCAACGTCCCGTGCCGGCGATCAGCAGCGGGTTCCTTGGTATCGCCGTCTGCATGCGCCGGCAGGCCTCGGCACGCGCCGGCGCGAGGCCGAACGGATCGGCAAGGCGGGCGAGCGCCAGGGCCATCTGGCGCAGCGTATAGCCGAAGACCGGGATGCCGCAGCCATCGGTCCCGCGCGGTCCACCCGCCAGGTCTGCGTCGCCGAGCTCTTCGAACAGCGTCAGCAGCGCCTGCTGCACCGGGTGATCTGGCTTCGTATAGCCCCTGGTCGGCCAGCCCTTGTGCGCGCAGATCGACAGGAAGCCGGAATGCTTGCCCGAGCAATTGTTATGAACGGCAGTCGGCGTCTCTCCCGACCTGATCAACGCTTCCGCGGTCGGGCCGTGAAGCGGCATCTGCTTGCCGCATTCGAGATCGGCTACGGTAAGCCCGAGCCGGCCGAGCCATTCCGTCACCCGTTCGGTATGCATCGGCTCGCCGTTGTGCGAGGCGGAGGCCAGCGTCAGATGCTCGTCGGTGAGGCCGAAGCGGTCGGCAGCCCCGGACTCGACCAGCAGGATCGCCTGCAGCGGCTTGATCGCCGAGCGCGGATAGATCGGCCGGTCAATGTCGCCGCGCTGCTCGGCGACGCGACCTTTGGCGTCGAGCACGGCGATGGCGCCGCGATGGCGGCTCTCGACCATGGTGCCGCGGGTGACGTCGACGAGCACGGGATTGGCGGTCATGAGACGTGAACCGGAAGGAAGGGGCCGTGACCTTGCCCGCGCTCCGGGCCTCGTGCAAGGTCCGGCGCCATGCGGGGATACTTCGGCATCGGTATCGAGGGCGTGCACAAGCCGATGAATCTCGGCGCGCTGCTGCGTACCGCGCATGCCTTCAGCGCCGCCTTCGCCTTCACCGTCGCCGCCGCCTATGAGCGTGACGAGCGCAACCTTGCCGACACCTCGGACGCGGCAGGCAGCCTGCCGCTCTACGAGTATCCGGATCTCGCGCGCTTCTGGCTGCCGCAGGGCTGCCAGCTCGTCGGCGTCGAGATCGTCGAGGAGGCGATCGAGCTGCCGAGTTTCCGCCACCCGGTCAACGCCGCTTATGTGCTGGGACCGGAGCGCGGCGGCTTGTCACCCGACCTCATTGCGCGTTGCGCGCATGTCGTGAAGATCCCCACCCGCTTCTCGATCAACCTGTCTCTGGCCGGAGCGCTGGTCATGTACGACCGGCTGATCAGCCTCGGCCGCTTCGCGCCGCGACCGGTGAGGGCCGGCGGACCGACTGAGGCGCTGGCGCAGAAGGCCTACGGCCAGGCGCGCTATCTCCGCCCGAAGGCGGATCAGCCGCGGAAATAGGTGAGCAGCGGCCCGAAGAGGCCTGAAAAGCGGAGCTTGCCCTCGGTCACGACGAGGCAGATGCATTCGCCGCCCTTGTCCGCAACCGGGCTATGGCTCACGGTCGGATCGGCGCTGGCGACATCGCCGCGTACATAGCTGTCCTCACCGTCGCGGAAGCCCCCCGCCAGCACCAGGGTCAGCTCGTCGCCGTCATGGCCATGGGTCGGGATCTCGCGGTCGTCGGCGACGCGGAGGAGGCGCGTCATGTAGCTGTCGGCGTCCGGGATCGGCAGCCGGTACTCCTCGACGCCGCGCCCCAGCTTCTTCCACGCTATGGCGTCGAAGCCGCGCCCGACATAGGCGCGGAGCGGCGCCGGCAGCACCGGATCGGCAGGCGGCGGCGGTGCCCTCGGCGGCTCCGGCTCGTCGAGCCGGGCCATCACGCGGTCGAACGCGTCGGCTTCCATCTTCGTCGGGGACAAATTCTCGAGCATGGCTCCGCCCAGCGCGTCCAGCTCGCCCGCCCGCACCCGGCACTCCGGGCAGATCGCGAGATGGGTCGCAACCAGGAGCGACGGCGCCTCGGGCAGGCTCCCTGCGGCATAGGACATCAGGACTTCAGGGGAGGGATGATGACGTTTCACGACGGGTCTCCCTCGAGCGCGCGCCTCAGGCGCGCGAAAGCGAGGCGGAAGCGGGACTTGACGGTGCCGAGCGGCAGCCCGGTCTTGGCGGCGATCGCGGTCTGGGTCAGATCCTGGTAGTAGGCCATCTCGATCAGGGCTGCCTGTTCCCGCGGCAGCACCTCAAGGGCGACGCGGACGCGCTTGTCGCGTTCCGCCGCCGCGATCGCCTGGTCGGCGGGCTCGGCCGGATCGGGAATGTTCTCGGCGGCGCTCTCATCGGCCTCCGGCCGGCGCTCGCGGCGGATCAGGTCGATGCGCCGGTTGCGCGCAATGGTGAAAACCCAGGTGCCGGCGCCCGCCTGGCTCGGGTCGAAGCTGTCCGCCCGTCGCCAGAGCGACAGCATGGTCTCCTGGGTCGCTTCCTCGGCGGTGGCATCGTCGGCACCGAGGCGCAGGAGATAAGCCTTCACGCGCGGCGCAAAGTGCTTGTAGAGGCTGATGAACGCCTCGCGATCGCGGCTACGCCCGACCTTAAGGACAAGCTCGTCGAGTTCGCGGGCGCCCTCGACGGGGCGCGAATCCGGGCGCTGCATGAGCCTATTTGCTCCGAAGCGGCGGGGCCGGACAAGGGTGGGGAGGGCAAGGGCGATCACAATGGAGGATACGCAGCCATCTAGCGGCCGGATCACCGTCATTGGCAATCCCGCCCGACGGCAGCTATTAGGTGGCCATGATCCGGTTCTTCCTTCTCGCAGCGTTCGCCCTGGCGGCGGCCCCGGCCATGGCCCAGGCGCCGCGCGTTCTCGGCAGCTTCGAGAAATGGAGCGCCTTCTCCTATCTCGAGCAAGGCAAGCCGGTCTGCTATCTCGCCGCCCAGCCTACCGACTCCAAGGGCGGGCCGCCGAACCGGGGCGAGGTCTTCCTGATGGTGACCCACCGTCCGGCAGCCAAGGCGAGCGACGTGGTCAGCTTCGTCGCCGGCTACGCGCTGAAATCGGGCAGCGAGGCCGAGGCGACCGTCGGCGGCACGGTCTTCAAGCTCTTCACCAAGGAAGATCGCGCCTGGGCGCATGACGAGAAGACCGACAAGGCCCTGGTCCAGGCGCTGGTGAAGGGGGCAAGCCTGGTGGTCAAGGCGGCGCCATCGCGGGGGCCTGAATCGACCGACAGCTTCTCGTTGACCGGCTTCGGCCGGGCGCATCAGGCGATCAACCAGGCCTGCGACGTGAAATGACGGCCCCGGCCGCCCATATCCCGGCGATGACGGACATACTCGCCCGCATCGACCTCGTCGGACTCTCGCGCGAGGAGCTGGAGGCGGAGCTCAAGAGCTTCGGCCTGCCGGCTTTCCGCGCGCGCCAGCTCTGGCACTGGATCTATCACCGTGGTGCCACCTCCTTCGAGGCGATGTCCACGATCGCCAGGCCGATGCAGGCGAAGCTGGAGGAGCGCTACGCCGTCGGCCGTCCCGAAGTTAGCCGTGCGCAGCAATCCCTCGACGGCACGTCGAAGTGGCTGCTCAGATTTCCCGACGGTAACGAGATCGAGAGCGTGCATATCCCGGAAGAGGATCGCGGCACGCTCTGCGTCTCTTCCCAGGTCGGCTGCACGCTGACCTGCAAGTTCTGCCACACCGGCACGCAGCGGCTGGTCCGCAACCTGACCGCGCCCGAGATCGTCAAGCAGATCCTGGTCGCCCGCGACCGCCTCGGCGAATGGCCGGCGCCGAAGGACGGGCGGCTGGTGTCCAACATCGTCATGATGGGCATGGGCGAGCCGCTCTACAATTTCGACGAGGTCAAGAAGGCCCTCAAGATCGTGATGGATCACGAGGGCGTCGCGATCTCCAAGCGCCGGATCACGCTCTCGACCGCCGGTGTCGTGCCGATGATGAAGCGCTGCGGAGAGGAGATCGGCGTCAACCTCGCAGTCTCGCTCCACGCGGTGACCGACGAGGTGAGGGACGTCATCGTTCCCCTCAACAAGAAGTATCCCCTGGCCGAGCTGATCAAGGCCTGCAAGGCCTATCCGGGGGCCAACAACGCCCGGCGCATCACCTTCGAGTATGTGATGCTGAAGGGGGTCAACGACTCCCCGGCCGATGCCCGCGCCCTGGTCAGGCTGATCAAGGGGATTCCCGCAAAGATCAACCTGATCCCCTTCAACGCCTGGCCGGGGGCGCCCTATGAGTGCTCGACGGACGAGGCGATCCAGGCCTTTGGCGACATCGTCAACGCCGCCGGTTATGCGTCTCCGGTGAGGACGCCGCGCGGTCGCGATATTCTTGCCGCCTGCGGCCAGCTCAAGAGCCTGTCAGAGAAGAAGCGCAGGGGCGAGGCCGCTCATGCTGCAGCGCCGTAATGCTTCTGAAATCATTTAGGGGCTGTCCCAGATAACTACCTGAGATGACGCTTAACCCATTGTTTGATCTGGGTTAGTTGCTTGGATGGGTCACTGGTGTTGAAGCGCCACTCGCACTCTTTCAAGAATAGCCCGAAATGGGCCTTCGGGACACCGTTGAACTTGCGCATGTGGCGCTTGGCCTGGTTCCAGAAGTTCTCGATGCCGTTGATGTGATTCTGCCGATCAGCGAAGAGCTCGGAGTGATTGATCCGGAAGTGCTTGAAGTCGGATACGTCGAGCACGTTGTAGCCCTTCCAGCAATCGGAATAGAC
>VGEN01000080.1 GCA_016869285.1 Alphaproteobacteria bacterium | reverse complement strand
TGAGCGCGTCAAAGCTGGCGGCATGCGGCAACGGCACCAGGTGGTTCCGCCGGATCCAGCCGACCAGACCCTCGACCTTGCCCTTGTCGTTGCCCTTGCCAGGCCGACCGAACCGGTCGGTGAACAGATAGTGCGACTGCAGCTCGCCGAACACGCGGGTCCGCTGGCGGCGGCCATCGCCCAAGATCCGCGCCACCGCGATCTTGGTGTTATCGTACAGGATCGACCGCGGCACGCCGCCGAAGAAGTCGAACGCCGCAACGTGACCGGCGCAGAATGCCTCCGTCGTCTCCGCCGGATAGGCCTGCACGAAGCCAGCATCACTGTGCGGCAGGTCCATCGCGAAGAAGTGGATCTTCCGTTCCACCCCGCCGATCACAGCCAGTGCCTCGCCGAAGTCGGCCTGAGCATGACCGGGATCGTGCCGCAGCGGCACGAACATCTCGCGCTGCCGCTGACGCTGCCCCAACACGTAGTCCTTCACAATCGTCAGCCCGCCGCCATACCCGTGCTCGGCGCGCAGCCGCTCGAAGATCCGCTTCGAGGTGTGCCGCTGCTTCGCTGGACGGCCCTTATCAGCCTCCAGGATCTGATCGATGATACCGATGAACGGGTCCAGCTTCGGCCGTGCCGGCGGCCGGCTACGCCGGTACCCGGGCGGAACCGAGAAGGCCAGCATCTTCGCTACCGTCCGAGGATCCAGCCCGAACCGCCGAGCCGCCTCACGACGGCTCAGACCCTCAATCCGCACCGCATGGCGGACCTGCCTGTAAAGTTCCACGCCCTTCATCCCCCCGCCTTTCGCCCGTCGGACAAAAGGCTATCTGCTGACGGATTTTTGCTCCGGCGCAACAGGACAGTCCGGCCGCCTCAGTGAGGGATTATTGCTCCGGCGCTTACAAGCTGGTCGACATTTACCCCGTCCTTGGCCAGCGGGAGCACAAGAACCTCTGCCGAGGTGACATATCGATCATGATCGACGATTGGCGGCCCATTTCGCCAAGCCGGGGAGCGCGTCGTCACGGCCCACATGAGCAGTTGGTTGACCTGAACCTGAGCACGGAGGTTGGGAATACACTCATCAACAAGAGCCCCCACACGCACAGAGGGCCCGACGTCGACGAGCGCCGAACCCAAGAGTCTGATTCTGAAACGGACAGGCTCGCGCTCCACGTCGACTAACCAAATATTGGGAAGGAGCCGAGGGACGTTGACGGGATCGAAATTCCTCCGGCCAGGCAGGCCGGATTCGGGGTGAATCAACCTCCAGTGCTCGAGAAGCGCCCGAACCGAGCCGTGCATCTGTTCCGGCGACGGCGGCGCCAAGGATTCGACCGGGTCCACGTAGCTCTGTTCCATTCGCTGGGCTGTTCACCTTCAGCCACGAGCATAGCCTACTACGGTACGTCGGATGCGGTGTCTCCATCTCGCCGCCTATGGATTGGCGGCGGGCGCAATCTGTCCACAGCAGTCCTCACCTGCGCCTTGACAGGTGGACGCCTTTCGGGCCGAGCTGGAAGAACCGACCGACGATTGTTGGCTCGATCTCACCGAGGATTCGTGGCTCAGCTGGATAGAGCGTCGCCCTCCGACGGCAAAGCCCGCACGTTCGAATCGTGTCGGGTCCGCCGGTTTTCAGCCGAATAGCGCCTTATGCGTCCACCGGCTCGCTCTTCCGCTCGAATCGTCCGCATTACCCGTCCCCGCGACACGCTCCTCTTCGATCTCGACGGTACGCTGACCGATACCGACGCGCTGCATTTCAAGGCGTATCAGACGCTGCTGGCGCCGCTCGGGCGAACGATCACGCGCGATCTCTACAAGCAGAAGATCATGGGGGCGGCGAACGAGGCGATCATGGCTTGGCTCTTCCCGGATGAGCCGGTCGCGCGTCATCGCGACATCGCCGAGGAGAAGGAACGCCTGTTCCGCTCCTTCGCCGAGCGCATGCTGCCGCTCGCCGGCCTGACCGAGCTGCTGGCCTTTGCCGAGGCGCATCGGGTCAAGACCGCGGTGGTGACGAACGCACCGCGCGTCAATGCCGAGATGATGCTGAGCGCGCTCGGCCTCGCCGCGCGATTTCCGGTGCTCGTGATCGGCGACGAGCTGGCGCGCGGCAAGCCCGACCCGCTGCCCTATCTCACCGCGCTCGAACGCCTGGACGCTCGGGCCGAGCGTGCGCTCGCCTTCGAGGACTCCCGCTCCGGCGTTCAGGCCGCTTCGCGCGCCGGCGTCGAGACCATCGGCATGCTGACGGGACTCGACGACGCGGCGCTGCGCGCCAGCGGCGCGTCGTCGACGATCGGCGACTTCAACGACCCGTGGCTCCGCGAGCGGCTCGCGCGCGAGTTCGCGGCCTAGCCCGGACTTCTCACACTGGTTACGGCCTGCGCCGGTTCAAGAAGCCGACAGGGTAGGAGCCGCGCGCAGACCGATGCAGAGCATCGGGCGAGCGCGGCGACGCACCCTGTCGGCTTCTTGAACCGGCCCTCCGGGTTGCCTTTCGGCGGGCACCTCTGGCGGCGGGCGGCTCAACCATATGCTCGATACGCTTTTCGCCGCCCGACGCCAGATCTGCCGCGCCGAAAGTGCAACGCAGGCCGCAACCAGTGTGAGAAATCCGGGCTAGGGCCGAAGCGCCGGTCCTTGCCCGCCTTCTTCTGCTAGGCTGGTGTCCGCTCGACACGCGGGGACAGACGCATGACCGATCAGCCGCGCTATGCCGGACCGCGAGGGCTCGCCGACGCTGTCTCGGCCTTCTCCCTGGTCACGCTCGAGGATCGGCCGTTCCGGCGCGAGTCGCCGGAGGCGCCGACGGAGTCCCGAGACCTCGGCATCGCCGAGGCGACCGGCGGGCGCGTTCTGATGAAGCACAGCCGCGCCCTGCGCGGCTTCGAGGGCGAGACCGGCTGGCATTGGCACGACATGGACGCGCATATTGTCTACGTGATCCGCGGCTGGGTCCGCTTCGCCTATGCCGGCATGGCAGAGCCGGTGACGGTGCGCGCCGGCTCTTGCATCAGCCAGCCGGCCGGGGTGCCGCATAACGTGGTCGGCCGCTCGGCGGATCTGGAAGCGATCGAGATCAACATCCCCGCGGTGCACGGAACCTTCGATCCGCCGGCTGATCCGCGACAATAGGCGCCACGCTCTCGCGTTGCAGAAGTGTTGCCAAGCCTGGCGGCCGGGTCTCTAATGACAATTCGCCTCCCTGAAGCCGCCGTGACGTCCTCATATGAATGCTGACAGCTCGCCTGGCGTGGACCGGCGGACGACCGCCGCAGCCGGCCGCCGGCGACCGCTTGCGCGCCTGGTGATTTTTGCGGTGGTCGCGGGCGGCATCTTCCTGTGGGCGGCGAACTGGGCGCGCACCACGCTGCTCTACGTGCATGAGACCGATGCCCGCATCGTCAGCGAGATGATCACGCTGGCAAGCCAGAGCGCGGGCGTCGTGATGGAGCGGCCGGTGGTTGAAGGGCAACGGGTCAAGACCGGCCAGGTCGTCGCCACCATCGACTCTCGGCAGGCGCGGCTCCGGCTCATTGAGCTCGAGGCCGAGCTCTTTAGCGCCGATGCCGCTCTCGGGCGCCTCGATGCGGAAATCCTGCTGGTCGACCGGTCGACCGTCTCGCGCCTCGCTTCCACGGAGTCCCGGTTGGTCGAGGCGAAGGCGGCGCGCGAGGCCGCCGGGCAGGAGTACCGCTTCGCCGAAGCCGAGTTCCAGCGGACGCAGGCGTTGCAGGGCGGTGCCGCGATCACCGCTAGCCGCGTCGACCGCACCCGCGCCGACTATCTGAAGCAGCAGCAGGAGCTGGCGCGCACCGCGGCGCAGGTGAAGACTGCCGAAGCCCAGCTCGACGAAGCGCGCGCCGATCGGCAGCGCGTCGAGGTGCTTCGCTCCGATCGCGCGACCCTCCTGGCCAAGCGCCAGGAGATCGTCGCGCGCATGGAGAGCCAGCGCGCCGACATCGAGCTCCGCCAGGTGACCAGCCCGGTCGACGGCGTCATCAGCCGCACATTCGTCACCGCGGGTGAGTACGCATCGGCGGGCCAGCGCATCGTCCTCCTCCACGATCCGGAAAACATCTGGATCGAGGCGCGCTTCCGCGAGACCGATATCAGGCGTCTCGCCGTGGGCCAGCCGGTCCATGTCACCGTCGACGCCTATCCGGACGAGACCTTCGAAGGGAAGATCGAGCGCATCGGCCATGCCGCAACCAGCGAGTTCGCGTTGCTGCCGACGCCGAACCCGACCGGCAACTTCACCAAGGTGACGCAGCGCCTGCCGGTCCGTATCGCCATCACGCAGCGCGACGGTCGTCTCCGGCCGGGCATGATGGTCGAGGTCTATGTCGACCTGAAATGACGGCGGCCGCCCATCCGGTCGGGCCTGCAGCGGCGGCGCCGGCAGGAATGTTCCGCTGGATCACCATGGGCACGGTGATGATGGGCCTGCTCGGCACCGTCATGTCCTCGACCATGGCCAACATCGCCATTCCCGATGTCATGGGCGCCTTCGGCATCGGCCAGGACCGCGCGCATTGGATGTCGAGCGGCTTCCTCTCGGCGATGACCGTTTCGATGCTGATGAACGCCTGGTTCCTCGCCAATTTCGGCGCGCGCAACAGCTTCATCGCGGCGATGCTCATCTTCTCGGCTGCCTCGATCCTGGGTGAGGTCGCGCCGACCTACGAGATCGTGGTGCTCGCCCGCGTCATCCAGGGCGCCTGTACCGGCGTCCTGCAGCCGATGGCGATGAGCGTGCTCTTCGTCACCTTCAAGCCGCATGAGCGCGGCCTCGTCATGGGTCTCTTCGGCATGGGCGTGGTGATCGGGCCTGCGGTCGGCCCGACTGTCGGCGGCTTCATCGTCGACAATCTCGGTTGGCGCTTCGTCTTCACTGCGACCGTTCCGCTGCCGCTGATCGCGACCGCGCTCGCCACGCACTTCGTGCCGCCGCGCGATCCGAACGCGATCCGGCAGAAGCTCAACTGGATCAGCCTCTGCCTGATGATTGCGACCGTCATGGGGCTGCTGAACGGGCTCTCGAACGGCCAGCGCCTCGGCTGGCAGTCCTTCTACGTGACCTGCTCGCTGCTGCTGGCCTCGGTCGCCGGGCTCGCCTTCGTTGTCCGCGAGCTCTCCGCGAAGGAGCCGCTGGTCAATCTCGAGCTCTTCGCCAGCCGCACCTACGCCGCCTCGGCGGTGGTATCCTTCGTCTTCGGCGCCGGCTTCTTCGGCTCGACATATCTGCTGCCGATCTTCGTGCAGACCGTCTGCGGCTTCACCGCGGTCAAGGCGGGCCTGATGCTGCTTCCCGCGGGCCTGGCGCAGCTCTTCGTCTTTCCGCTCGCCGGGCGCTTGGCCCAAACCGTGCGGCCGGGTTGGCCGATCCTGATCGGCCTCATCCTCTTCGCCATCAGCACCTTCGAGTTCGCCCGCGCCGATTTCGACTCCGCCTTCTGGACGCTGGCGCTGTGGCTGACGCTGGGCCGCATCGGCCTCGGCTTCGTGTTCCCCTCGCTTTCGGTCGGCTCGCTGCAATCGCTGCGCCCGGACCTCGTGCCCTATGGCGCAGGCACGCTCAACTTCACGCGCATGATGGGTGCTGCGATCGGCGTGAACATCCTGGCGGTGATCGTCGACCAGCGCACGGCGAGCCATGCGAGCCAGCTGACGCAGACCCAGACCCCGGGCAACCAGACAACGCATCTGCTGCTCGAAAGGCTCGACCAGCTGCTGATCAAGGGCGGGCTTTCCGGCCTTGAGGTGACGGCGGGCCATCTCGACTATCTCGGTCGGGTGATCGTCGCCAAAGCCAACTGGCTCGCCTTCCAGGATGGCTTTCTCACCGTCGCGGTTGCCGCCCTTGTCGCGGTTCTGCTGGCGATCCCGCTGACCCGGGCTGAGCGCCGGACGGGTCGCTGAGGCCGGTTTCTAAGGCAGCGTTCATTTTTTAGCTGGTAAACGAACACTTAGCGTGCCATAGTTCGTGGCGCGCATTGATCTATCCTCCTCTCGCCCCGGCCGGTTTCGGCCGGGGCGCTTTGTCTTCAGGAGGTTCTCGCGCCTCGGCTCGGCGGGACGGATGACGTCGGACCCGCTCACGGTCCCGGCCGGTCATCCTCGGTCCATCGCCGAACCAGTCCCGCCTCGACGTCGAACAGGTCGAGGGCGCGGCCGACCGTCTGGTCGATGATGTCGTCGAGCGAAGACGGCCGATGATAGAAGGCGGGAACGGGAAGCGTGATCACGGCGCCGAGCCGCGTCGCCTTTGCCATGAGCTGGATGGTCACCGGCTCAAGACGCGCCTCCGTCAGGAGCAGCACGACGCGACGGTGCCGGGCCAGGCAGGATGCCGCGGTGCGGGCGACGAGATCGCCCTTGTCCTCATCGGCGACCGCCCGGAGCGACTGAGGCGAGCAGGGGGCGACCAGCAGGCCCAGCGTGTCGAGCGGAGCCGGAAAGGGCGGCGGCTTGCGCCGAGAGGCGTCATGCACGATGTCGGCCAGCCGCGTCAGATCTCTCGGTGTGTGGCCGGTCTCTGCCGCGAGCATCCTCGCGCCGGCGCGCGTCACGATGACATGCGTCTCAATCTCGCCGGTGCGGCGCAAGGCCTCGAGGCCGCGGATGCCGTAGATCGCACCCGAGCCGCCGGAGAACGCCAGCATCAGCCGCTTGGTGGCCACGCGCTTCCTCAGATCCCTCGCCCTTCGGTCAGGCTAGCAGATTCGTGCTACAGGCGACCGGGCTTGCGGGGGTCCTCCTATCGGCGCACTTGATGACGCGACGGCTCGTCCGCGGCATCGCCGGGTCCGGTGGCCGTGGTACGACGGCGGCGGCCGCTTCGCGCCGCTCAAGGCGGCGATCTTCGTCAGCCTGTTCGTGCCGGGTGCGAACCTGGCTTGGGACTACCTCCACGGTGCCCTTGGAGGCCGCCCGCTCAACGAGATCATCCATGCGACAGGCTTGTGGGCGATCCGGCTTCTTTTGATCTCGCTCGCGATCACGCCGCTCCGCCAGATCCTGCGGCGGCCCGAGCTGATCGCGATCCGACGCATGATCGGCGTCGGTGCCTTCGCCTATGCGACGATCCATCTTTTCTTCTTCATCGTCGACTCGGGCTTCCGCCTTGGGTTCGTCGTGCAGGAGATCGTCCTTCGGCTCTACCTGACGATCGGCTTCGTTGCCTTTCTGGCGCTCCTTGCGCTCACTGCAACCTCGACCGATGCGATGCTGCGGCGGCTTGGCGGCAAGCGCTGGCAGAGGTTGCATCGGCTCGTCTACCCGGTCGGCGTGCTGGCGCTCGCCCATCATGTGATGCAGACAAAGCTCAACACCGCGGAGGCGACGGTGCTTGCCGGGCTCTTCATCTGGATGATGGGCTATAGGCTTCTGGCCCGGCGCCGCTCACCCGGCGTCGCCGCGCTCGCGTTCCTCGCGCTGGCGGCGGCGCTGCTGTCGGCCGCCGGCGAGGCCGCGTGCTTCGGGCTCTTCACCGGAATCGACGGTCGACGCGTGCTGGAGGCGAACTGGGTCCTGATCGGCGAACGCCCCGCCTGGGTCGTGCTCTATGTCGGCGCCGCGATCACCGTCCTCGCCGCTTGCCGTCCTTTGTGGACGCGATCTTCCGCATCCCGTCGATCCCCGATCTGAGCGCGGCCTGGAGCAGGTGCGCATCGACGCCATAAGCGAGCATACGGAACCCCTTGGCCATGTAGTCGCGCGCCCAGGTGTCGTCGGACGCCATGAAGCCGGGCGTCTTGCCGTGCTTCTCGCAGACCGCAAGCAGCGTATCGACGGCCTTGAGAAAACGCTTGTCGGTGAAGGCCGCCGGAATGCCCATGAAGTTGGACAGGTCGAAATGGCCGAGCCAGCAGACATCGACGCCCTTCGTCGCGGCGATGGCATCGGCGTTCTCGATACCCTTGGCCGTCTCGATCAGGCAGATGACCATGGTGCGGTCATGCGCGAACCTGATCTTGTCGGTGACGGCGCCGCCCTGAAAATCGTCATGGGCGAAGCCGAAAGCGGCGCCGCGGCGGCCGACCGGAGGATAGCGCGTCGACTGCACGATGAAAGCCGCCTGCTCCCGCGTCTCGACCATCGGCACCATGACGCCCATGGCGCCGGCATCGAGCGCACGCGAGATATAGTCGTACTGCGTTGCCGGCACGCGGACCATCGGCACCAGGCCGACGCCGCGGCAGAAGGCGAACTGCGCCTTGATCGTCTCGATGCTGACGGCGCTGTGCTCCATGTCGTAGAGAATGAACTCGGCACCGGCTTCTTTGCAGAGCTGGGCCAGGCCTGGCGTGAAGAACTCGAAGACCATGGTGCCGAAGGCGTACCCGCCCTTCGCCAGCCGCGCCTTCAGGGGATTGCTGCGCATCGCTTGTCTCTCCTTGGGCCAACGCTAGCACGGCCTGACGATCCGGCGGGGTGCCGCGCCGCGGCGGCGGAATGGACGAGGCAAGGCCGTTTCATGCTATAGGGCTCGGTCGCCGAAAGACCACGGGGCTGCAGATGGAAGCGCTTGAGAACCTGATGAGTCGCCGCTCGCCGATGAAGCTTGCCGAGCCGGCGCCGGCCAGGGAGGCGCTCGACAAGGCGATCGCAGCGGCCGTCCGCGCCCCCGATCACGGCAAGCTTAAGCCCTGGCGCTTTGTCGTCATCGACAGCGATGCGCGTGCCGCCTTCGGCGATGTCTTGGCGCGCTGCCTCAAGCGCCAGCAACCGGACTGCCCCGAGGAAATGCTGGCGCGCGAGCGTGAGAAAGCCTTCCGGGCGCCGGCCATCGTCGTTGCGGTGGCCAAGATTCAGCCGCAGCATCCGAAGATCCCGGAGGTCGAGCAACTCCTCGCCGCCGGAGCGGCGACTCAGAACTTCTGGCTGGCGCTGCATGCCCAGGGCTATGGCGCCATGTGGAAGACCGGCGCGGCGGCCTACGATGCCCAGGTCAAGCATGAGCTCGGTCTTGCCGAGACTGACCAGATCATCGGCTTCCTCTATGTCGGCTCGATCGCGCAGCCGGCGATGGATGCAAAGCGGCCCGAGCCCGACGGCTTCGTCGGACGCTGGACGCAACCGGCAGCCTAGAGAAGATCGCGACCGAGGACCGGCCGTAGCGGATCGTCCTTGAGCGTGGCGAAGCCGAAAGCGCGCAGCAGCGTCTCGGGCCCGTTCCAGAGGTCGCCGCTGCCGGCCCCGGCCACGCGTTTGGGATAGGCCTCGACACGGCGGGCGCCGCGCGCCGGCAGGTCCGACAGCACGGCGCGCAGCAGCGCCCGGGCAACTCCCTTGCGCCGATGCTCGGGGTGGATGAAGAAGCAGCCGATCGCCCAGGTGGCATCATCCGGCGTCAGGTCGAACTGCCGGCGAAGATTGGTCAGGCGATCGCGCGGCAGCGCCTGGCACCAGCCGACCGGCTTGCCATCGGCGAAGCCGAGATAGCCGTCGAAGATGTCGTCGTCGATCAGACGCTTGCGCAGCGCGCGATTGTCCCCGGCGGTTCGTTTGCTCCAACCCTCCCAGGTCTCGACCCACCAAGCGACGCAGAAGCACCAGCCGGCGGTGCCGTGAAGCGCGTCGAAGGCGGCGACATGCTCGGGCCCGAAGCGCGTGACGGCGACGTTCACAGGTCGTGCCCGGCGTAGGAGCAGTTGAAGCTTTTGTTGCAGAGCGGGAAGTCGGCGACGATGTTGCCCTCGACGCAGGCCTCCAGCAGCGGCCACTGGAACCATGAGGGATCGCGCGCATGGTAGCGCGCAACACGTCCCTCGGCATCGAGACGGACGAAGGTGAAGATGTCACCGCGGAAGGACTCGACCAGCGCCGTGCCTGTGCCCTGGCCCGGTGTGAGACTGGTCCGGATCTCGCCCACCGGCAGCCGCTCGAGCATCTGGCGGATCAACCGGAAGGACTGATGCATCTCCTGCACGCGGATCAGCACGCGCGCATGGACGTCGGCCTCGAGCGACAGAGGAACGTCGAAATCCAGCTCGTCATAGGGCGCATAGCCGGGACTCTTGCGGGCATCGACGGCGCGTCCGGCGGCACGCCCGACATAGCCGCCGGCGCCGAAGCGGTGCACGAGCTCGCTCAAAGTGACGCCGGTCGAGACCGTTCGGTCGAGCAGCGAGGGCTTGCTCTCGTAGATCCGATACAGATAGGTGAGCGTCCTTTCCGTCTCGTCGACCAGGCGCAGTAGCCGCGTCACGCCCTCTGGCAGCAGGTCGACGGCAGCGCCGCCGGGGACGACGCGATCCATCATCAGGCGATGTCCGAAGCAGGTTTCCGCCGCCTGCAGGACGCGCTCGCGCGCGAACGCGGCGTGCGCATGGATCAGCGTGAACGAGGCGTCGTTGCAGATGGCGCCGAAGTCGCCGAGGTGGTTGGCGATGCGTTCGAGCTCCGCCATCAGTGCGCGAAGGGCGATGCCGCGCGGCGGCGCCGGCTGACCGAGCGCCTGCTCGACCGCGAGCGCAAAGGCGAGCGAGTGGGCGACCGTCGAGTCGCCGGAGACGCGTGCGGCGAGCGTCGCCGCGGCTTCGGGTGGGCGTCCGACGGCCAGCGCCTCGATGCCTTTGTGGGTGTAGCCGAGCCGCTCTTCCAGCCGCACGATCAGCTCGCCATTGGCATGAAAGCGGAAATGCCCAGGCTCGATGATGCCCGCATGAACCGGGCCGACCGGGATCTGGTGGATGCCGTCGCCCTCGACCGGAAGGAAGTCGTAGGCGCCGCCGCGGTGGTCGAGCCAGGGGCGGAGGTCGGGCGCATCCTCGGCCTCGATTCCGTGGAGGTCGCGGATCGCGCGCTCGAGCCGGATCGCGCCGGGGCGCACGCGCCCCACCGAAGGAAAACGGCGGCTCGGGGCCGCGTAGCGGGCGAGCGCGTGGCCGCCATCGCTCTCATCGCGGAGGGCCAGGTTTATGTCGGTGCCGTCGGCGAAGAGCGCAACCAGCGTCCAGTCCTCCTGCGCGAGCTGCGCCAGCAGCCCGAGCCAGCCGCGACCGTCGAGCCGATGGCGCGGCCAGGGATGCATCCCCTCCATTGGGCCGAGCGCGGCGAGCGCGGAGAGAAGGGCGGTCATCTCAGACCTTCCGCCACGGCCTGGAACCAAGCGACGAGCGGGCCGGGCAGAAACACGCCGGCGATCAGGATCAGCACCAGATGGGCGTAGAGCGGAATCAACGACCCGGCCAGCGGCCGGTGATCGCGCTCGGCTGCGCCGAAGGCGATGCCGTGAAGGCTGAGCATGAGCCCGCCGAAGGCGATGAGAAGCCCGATCAGCAGCAGCACGCCGAGGACCGGTGCGCGCGGGAAGGTCGACGAGATGAGCACGAACTCGCTCATGAACAGTCCGAAGGGAGGCAGGCCCGAGATTGCGACCGTGCCGGCGACCAATGCCCAGCCGAGGGCCGGGTGGCTCGCGGTCAGGCCCCGGATCCGCTCGAGCTGCTGCGTGCCGCGCGCCTGGCTTGCCAGGCCGACGGCATAGAAGATCGCCGACTTGGTCAGGCTGTGCAGGGCCATATGCAGCAGGCCGGCGAAATTGGCGAGCGGCCCGCCCATGCCGAAGGCGAAGGTGATGACACCCATATGCTCGATCGAGGAGTAGGCGAAGAGACGCTTGATATCGCGCCGGCGGTAGAGCATCAGCGCCGCGACGAACAGCGAGGTCAGCCCCATGACGATCAGAAGCGGACCCGGCGCCAGCGCATCGCCGTTGGCGGCGAGCAGCATCTTGAAGCGGACGATGGCATAGAGGGCGACGTTGAGCAGCAAGCCGGACAGCACTGCCGAGATCGGAGTCGGGCCTTCGGCATGGGCATCAGGGAGCCAGGCGTGCAGCGGCACGAGGCCGGTCTTGGTGCCGTAGCCGACCAGGAGGAAGACGAAGGCGAGGTTGAGCAGCTCGGGCTCGAAGTTCGGCGCCTCGGCATAGAGCGAGGACCAGGTGAGCGCCTCCATGCCCGGCCCCATTGCCTTCTGCGCGGCGAGGTAGACGAGGATGGTGCCGAACAGCGCGAGCGCGATGCCGACCGAGCCCAGGATGAAGTATTTCCAAGCGGCCTCGAGCGACGGGCGCGTGCGGTAAAGGCTGACCATGACCACCGTAGTCAGCGTCGCCAGCTCGACCGCGGCCCACATGACGCCGATGTTGTTGGCGGTGAGCGCCAGCAGCATGGCGAAGCTCAGGACCTGATACATCGCGTGATAGAAGCGGAGATAGGCCGGCGTCAGCCGGCCTTCGACGATCTCGTGCGCGATGTAGCCGGCGGAGAACCACGCGGCGGTGTAGCCGACGAAGGAGGTCAGGATCACGAGATAGATGTTGAAGTCGTCGATGAAGGCGAAGGCGCTCGGCTCCGGCGTCTCGAAAACGAGCAGCAGCAGCGAGGCGAGGAAGGTGGCGAGCGAGGCCGCGACGTTGACCCAACCGCCGATGCGGTGATCCGCGATGAAGGCGAGGGCGATGGCGCCGGCGAGCGGAATGGCGAGGATCAGCGGCAGCGCGCTCATCGCCGCTCTCCACGGAAGCTCTCGATCGACTGCAGATCGAGCGTGTCGAAGCGCTCGCGGATGCGGAAGAAGAACATGCCGAACAGGATGAAGGCGATCAGAAGCGAGAAGGCCACGCTCATCTCGACCACGAGCGGCATGCCCTTGACGCCGACCGCTGCAAGCACGAGCCCGTTCTCGAGCGACATGAAGCCGACGACTTGGGTGATCGCGTTCCGGCGCGTGATCATCATGAGGAAGCCGATGAGAACCACCGAGAGCGCAATCGCCAGGGTCTCGCGGGTGAGCGCGGCCGAGCTCACCGTCACCGGGAGCACGAGCAGCGTCGCCAGCACGACGAGGCCGACCCCGGCCAGCATGGTCGCGCCGATGCCGACCGCGGTCTCGACCGTGCGATGGATGTCGAGCCGGCGGACGATCCGGTTGAGCGCTATCGGCGCGGCGATGCCTTTGAGCAGGAGAGCGATCGCCGCGGTCACGTAGAGATGCGGTGCCTCCTGGCTGTAGGCCTGCCAGGCCGCGGCGCCGGCGACCGCAATCGACTGTGCCGCGAAAGCGCGGAGGACGCCAAGGACGCGGCGCTGATAGAGGACGACGAAGCCGGCCAGGAGCACCATGGCGCCGGCCATATGCGAGAGGTCGTAGGCGATCGTCGCAAACATCTAAGAAGCTTCGGCCACGAAGCGGAAAACGACGGCGAGCACGGCGAGGATCAGCGCGGCGCCGAGGAACTCGACGACGCGGAAGACGCGCATCTTGGCGATGGAGACCTCGAAGATGGCGATGACGGCGGCGCCGACCAGAAGGTGGAGCAGGAAGATCAGGAGGCCGCCGCCGAGCTCGAGGAGGTCGAGGACGTCGCCGGCGGCGAGCCCCCAGGGCGCGAACAGGGCCGCTACCAGCGAGACGAAGATCAGCAGCTTCAGCATCTGGGCCGCTTCGATCAGCGCCAGGTTGCGTCCCGAGTACTCGAGGACCATGGCCTCGTGGACCATGGTCAGCTCAAGATGGGTCGCCGGGTTATCGACCGGGATGCGGCCGTTCTCGGCGATGGCGACGATCAGCAGCGCGATCAGCGCCAGCGCGAGCGAGACGTCGACGCCGACACCGCCCGAGAGCACGAAGCGCGCAATCGCCGGCAGCGCCGTGGTGCCGGCGACGAGGGCGAGCGCGAAAGCGACCATCAGAACCGCAGGCTCGGCGAGCGAGCCGATCAGCGCATCCCGGCTGGCGCCGATGCCGCCGAAGGCGGTGCCGATGTCGAGGCCAGCCAGAGACTGGAAAAAGCGCGCCGTGGCAAGGAGGGCGACGATCGCGATCAGGTCGCCAGCCGAGGCAAGCGGCAGGTCGAGCGCGAACATCGGCACCATGCCGGCCGCAATCACCATCAGCGAGAAGACGAGATAGGGCGTGGCACGGAAGATCCACGAGGCGTCGTGGGCAAGCACCGTCTCCTTGCGCATCAGACGAAGCAGGTCGCGATAGGGCTGGATCGGCGACGGGCCGCGCCGGCTCTGCAGCCGTGACTTGGCGAAGCGCGTCACGCCGAGCAGAAGCGGCGCGGCCGCCAGCGCCACCAGGAGGTGGAGGAGCTGCAGCAGCGTTCCGGCGATCGCGGTCCGGATCATTGCTGAGTTGCCGCGACGATCAGGAGAAGCGTCACCAGCGCGCCGAACATCAGCGAGAGATAACGGCGGATCGAGAGGAACTGCGTGGCGTTGAGGCGCAGCGTCGCCGCTTCGACAGCACGCCGGATCGGCTCGACGCCCCAATCCCAAGCGGGGTCGATCAAGCGGATCTCGAGCCGGGCCGGACGCGCGTCGCCGGGCGCCGGCATGTCGACGGTCTCGCGGGCGCGGAAGAAGGCGGTGCCGAAGACCCGCCGGAGCGGCTGGGAGAAGCTGGAGGCGGTGTACTGGGTCGACGGGCTCGCATCGGGGAAGCCGCAGTCCCAGGCGGCGGCGCGGCGGCGACGCTCGGCCCATAGGCGCGCGAGCAGCGGGCGCGTGCCGACGGCCAGGCCAAGGAGGGCGAGGAAGACGATGAAGCCGGCATAGGCGGCGCCGCCGCTGCCGAGGGGCGCGAGGACGATCCATCCGACCGCGCCGGCCGGAAGGGAGACGCCGATCACGCCATGGGCAGCCGACTCGGCGAGTGACAGCGTTACCACCGGAAAGACGCCGAGGAGAAGGCAGCCGCCGGCGAGCAGGGCCAGGCCTGTCATCATCGTTCCGCCAGGCTCGACCGCTCTTTCGGCCTCCACCGAACGCGGGCGGCCGAGGAAGGCGAGACCGAAGGCGCGGACGAAAGCGACGGCGGCGAGCGCGGCGGACAGCGCCAGGACCGCTCCCATCAGGGGAACGATCAGCCGCGGCAGGTTGTCGTGGAGCGCCGAGGAGGCGAAGACGGTCTGGAAGATCAGCCACTCGGAGACGAAGCCGTTGAGCGGCGGAAGGCTGGAAGCGGCGAGCGAGCCCATCAGCATGAACAGGCTGGCGTAGGGCATGCGGCGGACGAGGCCGCCCATGCGCTCGAGGTCGCGAAGATGGGTTGCCTCGAGGATCACGCCGGCGCCGCAGAACATCAGGCTCTTGAACAGGGCATGGTTGAGCGCATGGGCCAGCGCGCCGGCCAGCGCCAGCGCCGAGAGATCGAACAGCTCGCTGGCGCGAAAGCAGAGAGAGAGCCCGAGCGCGAAGGTGATGACCCCCACATTCTCGATGGTCGAGTAGGCGAGCACGCGCTTGAGGTCGCGCTGCATCAGCGCATAGAGAATGCCGATCAGCGCCGAAGCGGCGCCGGCGACCACAAGCACCACCCCCCACCACCAGGCCGGCGCACCCACCAGGTCGAAGAGGAAGCGCGCGAGCCCATACAGGGCGATCTTGACCATGACCCCGGACAGCAGCGCCGAGACGTGGCTCGGCGCTGCCGGGTGAGCGAGCGGCAGCCAGACATGCAACGGCACCAGCCCCGCCTTGGCGCCGGCGCCGAGCATCGCCAGAACGACCGCGAGCGTCGCCATCGGCGGCCGCTCCGTCGCTTCGCGCAGCGCGGCAAAGCGATAGTCGCCGTCGATCCCGGCAAGCGCGCCGAAGGCGAGCAGGAGCAGCAGCACGCTCAGGCTCGCCATCGCCAGATAGACATAGGCCGCATGCCGGCTCTCGTCCTCGCGATGATTGGCGAGCACGAGGAGCCATGAGGCGATCGACATCATCTCCCAGGCGAGCAGGAAGACGAAGGCGTCGTTGGCAAGGAGGACGAGGTTGCAGGCGGCGAGGAAGATCGGGAGGGGGGCGAGAGCGCGGGTCGGCTCCGGCTGACGTGCGGCGTAGCCGTCGGCGAACACCATCACGAGCGCGGCGGCGAGATTGATCGCCGCCATGAAGAAGCAGGCGAGGTCGTCGAGGCGGAAATGCGTGCCCATCCAGGGCAGGCCGAGCGGCAGGTCCAGCTCGCTCACCTCGCCGCCGGCGACGAGCCGGATCGCCGCCGCGATGCCGAGCGCCAACGCAACGCCTCCGACGCCACCGTGTACGAGACGAAGAGCGAGGCGATCGGGCCGGATAAAGGGCGCAGAGACGCCGAGGGCGAGCAGGACGAGAAGCCCGAGGAGCGTCAGCGTCAGCATTCTCGGGGCCGATTGTGCTCGCGCTGTTGAATCGGCGGTAAGCTACCGTGGCGGAACCGGGGGCGCAACACGACTCGTCCGGACACGCAGCTTGCGCGGAGCGCGAAGGACGGCGATGCTGACCTTCCGTATGGGGGCCTCGCCCCCTCTCCCAAACCCGGACGACTAGAACGAGGATGCTATGGCTGTGAAGGTCGGTGACAAGGTTCCGTCGGTGAAGATCAAGCGCATGACCGCAGATGGCATTAAGGATGTCGACACTAGCGAGCTGTTCGCCGGCAAGAAGGCCGTGCTCTTCGCGCTTCCCGGCGCCTTCACGCCGACCTGCTCGGCCCGCCATCTGCCGGGGTTCGTCGACAAGAATGCCGATCTCAGGAAGAAGGGCGTCGATCTGGTTGCCTGCCTCTCGGTCAACGACGCCTTTGTCATGGATGCCTGGGGCAAGGCGCAGAACGTCGGCGACAAGGTGGCGATGTTGGCCGACGGCAATGGCGACTTCACTCGGGCCATGGGGCTGGAGATGGACGGCACCGGCTTCGGCATGGGCCAGCGCTCGAAGCGCTATGCGATGGTGATCGACAATGGCGTGGTCAAGTCGCTGGATGTCGAGGCACCCGGCAAGTTCGAGGTTTCCAGCGCCGAGGCGGTTCTCGGCAAGCTCTGACGAAGACGAGGCGGCGGCATGTGGCGGCTGATCGGGAAGGCGCTTGCCGAAGGCCCGTTGACGTTGCCCTCGCCGCCGCCGTCATCGGACGCGCTCGCCGAGCTGGCGGGACGCGTCGGCGAGGCGGCTCGCAACCGGCTCGGCCGCAGCCTCGTGATCCGCGAGGTCGATGCCGGTTCGTGCAATGGCTGCGAGCTCGAGATCCACGCGCTCAACAATCCCATCTACGACATCGAACGCTTCGGCATCCGCTTCGCGGCGAGCCCGCGCCATGCCGATGTGCTGCTGGTAACGGGCCCGGTCACCGCGAACATGGCGGAAGCGGTCAGGCGCACCTATGAGGCGACTCCCTCGCCAAAGTGGGTGGTCGCGGTGGGCGATTGCGGACTCGACGGCGGCTGCTTCAAGGGCGGCGCCGGCGTCGTCGGCGGGATCGATCAGGCGATCCCGGTCGATCTGCACATTCCAGGTTGCCCGCCAAGCCCGACGCAGCTTCTCTCGGGCCTCCTCGCTCTTCTGCAGAGCGTCGAGCGGCCTCCTCCATAAGGGTGTCGCGTTCTGAACCTGTGACGTCCGTCACGACGTGACGGGCCTCACCGTGTGAGGCGGCTCACTGAGGTTTATCTAAAATCCAATCTAATGTCCCGCTCGGGTGGTGGCTCATCCTAGGGGGACGAAATGGTCGCCGATTGTCTCTCTGACGCTCTGCCCCGTTCATCCGTCGTCGCTTCGGACGACCAGCCGCTCGAACTCCTCTCGCTGCATGTGCCGAAAGCCCTCGGCACGTCGCTCGCCGAGGTGCTGGTCGGCCATTATGGCCGCGAACGCATCGTCGGCGACTACGCCATCTCGCTTGAAGGCAGTCCGCCGGCGATGCGCTTCTGGCGTCCGGTGCTGAAGACTTCGACAGCGGTGATTCACGGACACTTCCCGGCAATCCGCTATGCCGGCATGGCGGCCCGCCGCCGCGTGACCCTCCTGCGCGAGCCTCTCCAGCGTCTGCTCTCGCACTTCTTCTTCTGGCAGGCGCAGCCTCGGCACGGAAATCCGCTCCACGATCGCGTGCTCGATGAGCATCTCGGCCTCATCGACTTCGCCAAGCTGCCGGCGATCCGGCACTTCTACTCCGAGACGATCTTCGGCGGCTGCGACATGGCGAGCTTCGATCTGGTGGGCATCGTCGAGGAACTCGAACGCGATTGGCCCCGCTTCCAGCGCTTGACCGGGATCGCTGCGCCGCTTCCTCATCGCAATCGAAACCGCTACCCCGGATATACGGATCTGAAGGCCAGGGCGCTAGCCGATCTACGGCTGATGCGCGAGCTTCGCCGCATCCTCGCCGAGGACATTGCCTTCTACGAGAGGTTCGCCTAGTGCATTTCCTCGGCGGCGGGCCTGGCTGGACTTCGCTGGCGCTCCTCGGGCAGGCTCCGGTCTCTTCGCCGGAGCCGCCGATGCGCCTTTTCACCGCGTTGGTCATCTACAAAGAGTATCCGCACGTCGACATCCCGGAGTGCGTTGACATTCTCCTCGACATCATCGCCGACACCGTCGACGGCAAGGTCAGGCCGCACCGGGCGCTGTTCGACTGCCGCGCCATCGGGCTCTATCCGACCACCTACGAGCCTCACTCCTCGCCTTCACCCCGCGCATAGCGAGTACGCGGTCGGAAAGAGCCGGCTCGCGAACGATCAGATGTCGTCCAGGGGCCACACCGGCCGGCGAACCTTCTTGAAAGGGTAGCGCTTCCAATCGAACGAGGTGATGCCTCCGGAATCCACATAGATCAAGCGGCGGCTGATCTTTTCGAAGTCGGCGCGGAAGTGGTTCATGGCTTTGCAGGCGAGCACGTTTACGCGCTCGGGATCGACGCCGAAGATCCGGAACTGCTCGCGATCGTCGATCTGGTTACGGACGCTGGCGATGATGACTTTGACGGTGCCAAACTGAACCAGGCAGCTTGGGCCGAACGCCGCGATAGTGCCGGTGGCGAACGGTCCCTTGCGGACGGCGTTGCCGTCAGAGACCGCCAGCACTTTTCCTGTGACCTCGATCGGCTTTCCGCCGAAGCGCGGGTCGAACTTGCCGCCCAGGTGCAAGGTGACGGTTGCGCCGACCCCCGCTTTGCGCGCCTCTGCTGCGGCTGCGGGATCCGAGATCGCTCCGAGCGCGGCATCCTTGACTCCGGCATCGATCATCGCCTTCAACAGATTGGTGCCGTCGCCCAATCCGCCGCCGGCGGGACAGTCCGTGTAGTCGCCGATCAGGAGCGGGCCCTTGCCGTCGGCCGGCTCTCTTGCGATGAGCATCGCTTCGTCGAGCGACAGCAGCTTGATCGTCTTCATCTTGCGGGTTTGCCACGCGAAGTCGATAAGCTCGTCCGCTACCTGCTGGTATCGCGGATTCCTGCCCTCACCGGTGACCAGCACCGACGGCCCGACATTGGCTTTGTCCGACCAGTCGAAGCCGGCGTTGATGCCGATGTCGAGGATGTTTGGCTCGCTTGCCAGGATGGCTTTGGCTCTCGCCAAGATGTCGACCATCGGCCCCTTGCCTGAGATCGTGCGCCCCTGGTCGAGGGCATCGAACATACGGCCTTGGGCGTAGGCCACCGTCGGCCGGGTTTCGCCTTTCATCGCGCGCTGCAGGAGGCGGCCGGCGCGCTCGGCGGTTTCATACATGTCGACGTGCGGCGTCGTGCGGTAGGTGGATACGATATTGGCGTGTTGCGCCATCGCCGGGCCAATATTGCCGTGCAGGTCCAGCGTCACCGCAATCGGGATCGTCGTGCCGACGATCTCACGAATACGGCGAAGCAATTCGCCTTCGGCGTCGTCGACATGTTCTGTCAGCATGGCGCCGTGCAGGGGTAAGAGCAATCCGTGGACCGGCGTCGCTCGGCGCAACGCCGGCAAGATGATGTCGGAGAAGTGCTCATACGCATCGCGGGTGACCGGCCCGGTCACCATGGTGATCGCATCGAGCGGATGGACGACCTGCCATCCGAATTCATCGGCGAGGTCGAATATGGCGCCCCACTCCGTGCGCGTGCCACAGAACGCCTTGGGAATCTCATCGTCGCGCTTGTATCCGTCATACTCCTGAAAGCTCGCGAGGTCGCCAGGCAGGATACAGAAGCTATGGGACTCGTGCCGGACGCTGGCGCTGAAAACCTTGAACTTCATCATGGCGCTCTCTCCGGTGAATGTCGGCAGCCGAGTGCCGATGTTGATCTGCTCACCAAGGGCGTGTCGATGCCAATGCCGATCTGCGATGCGTGGAGCGACGAATATTGGGCAAGGCGCCTAGTACCCGCTTTCGCGGAGATCTGATTCATGATTCAACATTGGGATGATAGCCGATGCAGTGGTTGTCCGGCTGACGCCGGAGGAGCGCGCGGTGCTTGAGGCTCGGCTCCGTGCGCCGACGACGGAACAGCGGCAAGTGTTTCGGGCGCGGATTGTGCTACTGGCTGCCCAAGGACGCTCGACGCGGTCGA
>VGEN01000079.1 GCA_016869285.1 Alphaproteobacteria bacterium | reverse complement strand
TCGCAACTCGACGGATCAGACTCTAGTCGCTGCTGTCGCGCCGGCGGCGGCTCTCCCGCCGGCTGTCTCCTCACAGTCTTCCAAGCGCCGGCGCCGGCGACTAGGCTGTCCGCATGGCATCGACCCTCTATTTCGACGCCTGGCTCCGGCCGCATCGGAGCCTGAGCCGCCGCGGCCTCGCTTTGGTGATGGCGCTGGCGGCGGTCCCGAGCGCGGGCATGGCGATCGTCTTCGTCAGCCTCGGCGCCTGGCCGGTCTCGGGCTTCCTCGGCCTCGACGTGCTGCTGCTGTGGGGCGCCTTCCGGCTCAACAATCTGGCGGCGCGGGAGTCGGAGCGGGTGCGCCTCTCGGAAACCGAGCTTACCGTCGATCGGCACGCACCGGACGGCCGCAAGGAGCGTTGGAGCTTCCAGCCCAATTGGCTGCGCGTTGCGGTCGACGATCCGCCGAGGCCGGAAAGCCAGCTTCTGCTCTCGACCCATGGGCGGAGCCTCGCGATCGGGCGCTTCCTGCCGCCCTCCGAACGCCTTGAAGTGGCCGAGGCGTTGCGTGCCGCGCTCAGGCGCTGGCGGGGGCCGCGGCCTTGAGGATCGCCGAAATCTCGATGTCGGCCTGCGCCATGCCGCTGCCGTCGGGCGCAAATGCGATGCCGTTGCCGGCGAGCAGGCGCGACACCGCGCGGTTCTCGTAGCCGAACAAGGCGCGGAATTTCCTGATCGCGACCGCGTCGGCCCAGCGCGCGAGCTGGGTCACCAGAACCGGAGCGACGCCGCGGCGCTGCCAGGCGTCCAGGATCGTGACCGCGATCTCGGCCGTGTCCGGCTCCCGCTCGAGGCGCACGCAGCGGGCGAGGCCGACCCGCTCGTCGGAGGAGGACGAGGCGCCGACCGCGAGATGGCGGTCGCCGTCGACAGCGGAGAGGTAGTCGAGGGTCGCCGCATCCAGCCGCGCCATAGGCCGGAGGAAGCGGCTCAGGCGCGAGGCCGCCGAGAGCCGCTCGAAGCCCTGGGCAATGCAGGCGCGGTCGTCGGGCGTGATCGCATGGAAGAAGAGCCGGGTGCCGTCGCGAAGACCGGCCGAGACGGCGATGGGGGCGGGAAGGTGGGACACCGGAGGACTCGATAGCCAAAGGGCGCCGCCTCTAGGTGGTGAGGCCGAGCACGTCCTTCATCGTGTACAGACCGGGACCGCGATCGGCGATCCAGAGCGCGGCGCGGACCGCGCCCTGGGCGAAGAGCTGGCGCGAGGAGGCGCGGTGGCCGAGCTCGAGCCGCTCGCCCTGAGCGGCGAAGACCACGACATGGTCGCCGACGACATCGCCGCCGCGCAAAGACGCGAAGCCGATATCGCCGGGCTTGCGGGCGCCGGTGATGCCGTCGCGGCCGCGGGCCGAGACCTTGGCAAGCTCGACCTTGCGGCCTTCGGCGGCGGCGCGGCCGAGCAAGAGCGCCGTGCCCGAGGGGGCGTCGACCTTGTGGCGGTGGTGCATCTCCAGGATCTCGATGTCGTAGGACTGATCGAGAGTGCCGGCCACCTTGCGGACCAGCTCGGCGAGCAAGGTGACCCCGACGCTCATATTGTCGGCCCACATGATCGGCGCCGCGGCGGCCGCGGCCCGGATCCGGGCGCCCTCCTCGGGCGAGAGGCCGGTGGTGCCCAGCACCATCGCCCGGCCATGCCGGGCGGCCAGCTCCGCATGGGCGACGCTCGCCTTGGGCACGGTGAAATCGATCACAACCTGCGATCGCTCGAAGACAACATCCGGCGACCCCGAGATCGCCACGCCGAGACGGCCGAGACCGGCCAGCTCGCCGACATCCTTGCCGACGGTGGGGCCGTTGGGGGCCTCGGAGGCGGCAACCAGCCTGGCGCCCGCCGTCTCGCCGATCTGGCGGACGAGCATCTGCCCCATCCGCCCGGCCGCCCCGACAATACCGATGGTGACCTCTGTCATGACCCCCTCCGACCGGGCGAACTTCCCGGAACTATTCGCTGGCCTCCCGTCGCGGGAGGGTTGGCAGGAGGGCGCCCCTGGCGTGCTCTCCGCTGTGCCCGCAAGTATGGCAGAGGCTTTCTGCCGAGGCGAGCGAGCCATGACCGGATGTTACCGGTCATACTGCGCGAACGGGTCTGTGGATAAGCAATTGCCTTAATTCTAGGGCAATTCTCTAACCCAAAATTCTCATTTTGACCCTCAGAGGACGTCGGTAAGTCATTGTTATCTTCACAGAGAAACGCCGATCTGTCATGATATATCGAATCGGGATATGGAAGACACGGTCATATGGATGTTCGCACGCTCTGTCTCGGTGTCCTCTCCCTCGAAGACGCTTCGGGGTATGAGATCAAGCAGACGCTCGAGGACGTTTTTGGTTCGTTCTATAATGCAAGCTTCGGCTCGATCTATCCGGCGCTCGCGCGGCTGGTCGAGGAGGGCGAGGCTACCGTGCTCGCCGCGGGCGACGCCCGTTTTCCCGATCGCAAGCGCTACCGCATCACGGATATCGGCCGCTCGCGGCTTTCGACGACTCTGTCGAAGGCGCGCGGCCGCGACACGCTGCGCTCGGAGTTCCTCGTCGCGATCTTCTTCGCCCATCTTCTGCCGGTCGCGGAACTCCGACGTCTTACCGACGAAAAGCTGGCTGAAGCCCGCGGAACGCAATCGGTCCTCCAAAGCTACTCCCGTGTCCACCTGGCCGAGGGGCAGCGCTTCGCGCTCCGCTACATGCTGGCCCTCGCAAGGTCCCAGATCGACTTCCTGGAAGGGGAAGGTCGGGCCATTGTCCAGGCCATGGTGAGGGAAAGACAGGCTCTCGGCGTCGCCGAGTATGACCGCCCGCCCGTGGCTGCGGCCAGCCCGGCCGAGTAGCGTATGGCCGGGTCATACCCGGGGTTTTCGTGGCGCGACGCGAGGCCGGGAGAGGCTGACCTGCTGTCGCGGCTGGCCATTGCGGGGTGGCGCGAGACTTATGCCGGGGCGATGCCCGATTCCGTCCTCTCCGCCCTGGAGTCCAACCCCCATCAGAATGCCGAGAGCTGGGAGCGCCGGCTTGTCCGCCGGCCGCCCGATCGCTGGGCACAGGTCATCGAGACCGAGGCCGGGGAGCCGGTCGGCTTCCTGTGGTTCGGCCGCGAGGAGGGACGGCTTCCGGGCTATGGCGGCGAGGTCGAGAAGATCTATCTCCTGAGGCGGGCCCAGGGCCGGGGCCTCGGCCGGGCGCTCATGGCCGATTGCTTCCAGACGATGGAGGCCGCGGGACTTTATCCGGTAGCGATCTGGGTCTTCGATTTCAACCGCAGGGCTCGCGCCTTCTACGAGAAGCTGGGCGGGAAACCGCTGGGGCGGCGCGAGCTGGTCTTCCAGGCCGAGGGCCGGGACTTCCACGAGATCGCCTTCGGCTGGCCGGCGGGCCTGGCGGCGGCCGATGCCTGACCGGGACCCGCTTCCCTATCGCACCGACAAGGGCGTGGCGCTGATCGAGCTTCGCCTTCAGACCCTCGATCAGCTCTTCAACGTCTTCGACCCGTCGCCCTTCCACCGCAAGGATCTCGACCAAGACGCCGAGAACTACATCGTCGGCGCGTTGCGCGAGCTCGGGCCGCGGCCGGCGCGGCTGGTCCTGCACCTGCCCAAGGAGGTCGCCGCAGCCGAGAACGCCCGCGGGGTCGGCGCTGCCATCCGCAACTACTTCGCCTTTCAGGCGCAGATCACCGCACGCGACCTCAGGCTCGAGCTCCGTCGCGGCCGGGACAGCCTGGCCATCGGCCTCCTTTTCCTCGGCGGCTGCCAGCTCCTGCGCCAGCTTGTGCTTTCCTTCGGCGAGGGGCCGATGCAGACGGTCCTCGCCGAGGGCTTCCTGATCGCCGGCTGGGTCGCGCTCTGGCGGCCGATCGAGATCTACCTCTACGAGTGGTGGCCCTATCGCCGCCGGCTCCAGGTCTACCGCCGCCTCGCCGAGATCGAGGTCGAGATCGAGGCGAGCGAGGGCGCATCGCCGCTGTCGCCGATATCCGCCGAGGGGCAGCTTTGACCTGGGTCAACGCGCGCTGCCCCGGCCTGCCATAGAGGTGCTGCGCGAGGGAGGCCGATGTCCAACACGCTCAACCACCTGCTGGACCGCAACGTCGCCTGGGTAGACCGGAAGACTGCCGACGACCCCGACTTCTTCCGCCGCATGGCCGAGCAGCAGATGCCGCGCTATCTCTGGGTCAGCTGCTCCGACAGCCGCATCACCGCCAACGACGTCCTCGACCTCGATCCGGGCGAGATCTTCGTCCACCGAAACATCGCCAACGTGGTGCATTCGAGCGACATGAACATTCTCTCGGTGCTCGAATTCGCGATCGAAGGCCTCAAGGTCGAGCACGTCATCGTCTGCGGCCATTATGGCTGCGGCGGCGTCCGTCGCGCGCTGGCGAACGAGCGCAGCGCCATGGTGGACCATTGGCTTCAGCCGATCTCGATGCTCTACCTCAAGCATCGTGCCGTGTTCGATGCGATCCCGGACGAGGCGGCGCGGATCGATCGGATGTGCGAGATCAATGTCGAGATGCAGGTCCGGCGCATCGCCGCCACGCCAATCGTCGAGAAGGCCTGGGCGCGCGGCCAGCCGCTCCACCTGCATGGCTGGATCTACGCGCTTCACGACGGGCTGCTCCGCGACCTCGGCCCGCACCTCTCCGCGATCGAGGAGCGCGAGGCGCTGCCCTCGATCGACCATCGCGTGCTTCATCCGGCCGAGGCGGTCAGCGCGATCCGCCGCCAGGCGCTGGATGCCTTCTCGGCGCTGGAGCCGTGCTGCTAGCCTGCCTCCGTTTGAAGCGCCGCAGCGGCCTCGCTAGACTCCGCGCATGATCGTGCGCGAGATCGAATTCGATGGCGCCGAGCCCAGCCCCGCGCTGGTGATCCGGGCGCTCGAGATCCTGGGGCTCGAGGGACGCGCCGGGCTCAAGGGCCCGCTCAAGGTCAACGGCAAGGTGGTCGGCTGTCTCGTTCGTTTCCACGACGAGGCCGACGCCGAGAAATTCGTTGCCGCGTGGAAGGGCTTCCTCGAGCTCAAGAAGAGCGGCAAGCCGCCGATGAGCTTCGCGCCATCCTACTCCTTCTCGCCGATCCTGCCGGACAAGCTCTAATCGTCGCGTGACGGCACCGACCCTCCCGCGCCCGCCTCTCGCCGCGTCGCGTTTGAGCGGGCGCAGCGTCGATCTCGAACGCATCGAGGCGGCGCGTCACGGCGACGGCCTCTGGCAGGCGATCGGGCGCGATCCGGCGCTATGGGCGGGAACGCCGGTCGGGCCCTTCGACCGATCCGGTTTCGATGCCTGGCTCGCCGAGCGCACGCGGCGACCCGACCAGGTGCTGTTCGCGGTCATCGACAAGAGCGGTCAGACGCATGAGGTCGTCGGCGTGCTCATCGTGCTCAGCATCCTGCCGGCGATGGGCACGGCCGAGCTCGGCCTCGTCTACGGTCCGCGCCTGCAACGCCGTGTCGGCGGCACCGAGGCGGTGTTTCTCGCGCTTCGTCACCTCTTCGAAGCTCTCGGCTATCGCCGGGTCGAGTGGCGCTGCAATCCCGAGAACGCGGCATCGATGGCGGCAGCCCGGCGCTACGGCTTCACGCTCGAAGGCGTGCTGCGCCAGCATCGCTGGATCAAGGGTGCCAACTGCGACACCGCCGTGCACGCGATCCTCGACCGCGACTGGCTGCCGATCGCACGGCGCTTCGCCGACTGGCTCGATCCCGGAAATTTCGACGCAGACGGCCGGCAGCGCCGGCCTCTTGGCACCCTCGCCGAGACGCGGCCGTGAGCTTCGTCATCGCCGCCTTCCTCGCGAATCTCGGGCTGATATCCCTTCGCTTCCTTCGCTTCGTGCCGCCGGTGAGGAAATCGGACCCGCTCTATCTCGCCGTGCTCTTCGGTGGCCTCGCCGCCGACCTCCTCGCCTCATACGGCTTCTACGAGCTGATCCTGACGCAGGGCGCGCATATCCGGAACTACAGCCTGATCATCACGCCGCTCTCGCTGGTCGCGGCGGCGGCGCTGATCGGCAAGTTCGCTTTCAGCCGCGAAGGCGGCCGTCCGGTCAGGCGCCTCGGCAGCTGGCTCTCCTCGGTGCTGGTGGTGATCTCGCTCTACGCGCTGTTCGGCTCGATCGCCTTCTTCTCGAAGGTGATCCAGGACACGAACATCATCCAGCTCACCTATCTCTTCATCCCGGCGGTGATGCTGATCGTGCTTTGGATCAACACCGGCTACGACGCCTGGGACTACGCCGAGACTGGCGATCCGGGCCAACGCGCGACGAGCGCACCGACAGCGCGCTAGGGATCGCACATCTCGCGAAAGCCGGCGAGCGCATCGCCGAACGTGGGCGCGAGCTTGTTGGCGCTTAAGCCTTGTGCGGCGATCCCGACCTCGTAGGCGTCCCCTCGGGGAGAGGGTTCCGAAGCTCAGCTCTTGAGGTCGGTCCAGAGCTCTTTCACCTTGGCGAAGAAGCCGGCGGATTCCGGGCTGGTCTTCTCGGCCGATCCGGCCGCCTCGAACTCGGCCAGCAGCTCTTTCTGCTTCTTGTTGAGGTTCATCGGCGTCTCGACCATGACCTCGACATACATATCGCCGCGCTGCGGGCTGCGGAGCACGGTCATGCCCTTGCCCTTCAGGCGGAACTGCGCGCCGGTCTGGGTGCCGGGCGGGACCTGCACCTTGGTGCGGGTGCCGTCGATGGTCGGCACCTCGATCGTGCCGCCGACGGCCGCCTTCACCATCGGAATCGGGCAACGGCAATGCAGATTGGCGGCATCGCGGCGCTGGAACAGCCGGTGCGGCTGGATCGCCAGGAAGATGTAGAGATCGCCCTGCGGGGCGCCGCGCAATCCCGCCTCGCCTTCGCCGGCGAGCCGGATGCGCGTGCCGTCCTCGACGCCGGCGGGGATGTTGACCTGCAGCGTGCGCTCGCGCTGCACGCGCCCGGCGCCGCCGCAGGAGCGGCAGGCCTTCTCGATCACGCGCCCGGCGCCGCCGCAGGAAGGGCAGGTGCGCTCGATGGTGAAAAAGCCCGATTGCGAACGGACCTTGCCGTGGCCCTGGCAGGTGCGGCAGGACTGCGGCTTCGCGCCTTTCTCTCCGCCCGAGCCGCCGCACTCCTCGCAGGTGATCGAGGAGGGCACGCGGATCTTCGCCTGCTTGCCGGCGAAAGCCTCCTCGAGCGCGATCTCCATGTTGTAGCGAAGATCGGCGCCGCGTCCCTGGGCCTGGCCGCGCCCGCCCATAAACTCGCCGAACATCTCGTCGAAGATGTTGGCGAAGCCGGAGCCGAAATCGAAGGAGAAGCCGCCGGGGCCGGCGCCGGGCCGTCCGCCATTCTCGAAGGCGGCATGGCCGAAACGGTCATAGGCGGCGCGTTTCTGATCGTCCTTGAGGACGTCGTAAGCCTCGCTCAGCTCCTTGAACTTCTTCTCGGCTTCCGGATCGTTGGGATTGCGGTCGGGATGCCACTGCATCGCCAGCTTGCGATAGGCGCGCTTCAACGCCTCCGCATCGGCGCCGCGCTCGACGCCGAGAGTCTCGTAGTAGTCCTGCTTTGACATGGAAGGTCAGAACCCAGAAGCCGGAAACCAGAACGATGGCATGGGTATCATCGCTTCCGGCTTCCGGCTTCTGTCATCTGGTTTCTGGAATCAGGCCGACTTCTTCTTGTCCGAGTCCTTGACCTCTTCGAAGTCGGCATCGACGACCTTCTCGCCGCCCGCTGCCTTGGGCGCTTCGCCCGGCCCGGCGCCGGCGCCCGGTCCGGCCTCGGGCCCGCCGCCGCCGGCCGCGCTCTCCTGCTGCGACTTGTAGATCGCCTCGCCCATCTTCATCGCGGCCTGGGCCAGCGCTTCGGTCTTTGCCTTGATCGCGGCGGCATCCTCGCCGTCCTTCACGGCCTTGACCTCGGCGATCGCATCCTCGATCGCCTTCTTCTCAGGAGCGCCCAGCTTGGCGCCGTGCTCGCCGAGATTCTTCTCGGTCGAGTGGATCATCGCCTCGGCATGGTTCTTGGCGTCGACCAGCTCGCGCCGCTTCTTGTCCTCGGCGGCGTTCGCCTCGGCGTCCTTGACCATGCGGTCGATCTCGGAATCCGAGAGGCCGCCCGAGGCCTGGATGCGGATCTGCTGCTCCTTGCCGGTCGCCTTGTCCTTGGCCGAGACCTGGACGATGCCGTTGGCGTCGATGTCGAAGGTGACCTCGACCTGCGGCACGCCGCGCGGCGCCGGCGGGATGCCGACCAGATCGAACTGGCCGAGCAGCTTGTTGTCGGAGGCCATCTCGCGCTCGCCCTGGAAGACGCGGATGGTGACCGCGGTCTGCCCGTCCTCGGCGGTCGAGAACACCTGGCTCTTCTTGGTCGGGATCGTCGTGTTGCGGTCGATGAGGCGCGTGAACACGCCGCCCAGCGTCTCGATGCCCAAGGACAGCGGCGTCACGTCGAGCAGCAGGACGTCCTTGACCTCGCCCTTGAGCACGCCGCCCTGGATCGCCGCGCCGACGGCGACGACCTCGTCCGGGTTGACGCCCTTATGCGGCTCCTTGCCGAAGAACTGCTTCACCGTCTCGATGATCTTCGGCATGCGGGTCATGCCGCCGACGAGCACGACCTCGTCGATCTCCGAGGGCTTGAGGCCGGCATCTTTGAGCGCCGCCTGGCAGGGACCGACGGTCCGCTGCACCAAGCCGTCGACCAGAGCCTCCAGCTTGGCGCGCGTCAGCTTGATCGCGAGATGCTTGGGGCCCGAGGCGTCCGCGGTGATGAAGGGCAGGTTGACCTCGGTCTGGGTCGCGCTCGACAGCTCGATCTTCGCCTTCTCGGCCGCTTCCTTCAGGCGCTGGAGCGCGAGCTTGTCCTGGCGCAGGTCTATCCCCTGCTCCTTTTTGAACTCGGCCGCCAGATAGTCGATGATCTCCTTGTCGAAATCCTCGCCGCCGAGGAAGGTGTCGCCGTTGGTCGACTTCACCTCGAAGACGCCGTCGCCGATCTCGAGGATCGAGACGTCAAAGGTGCCGCCGCCGAGGTCGTAGACCGCAATGGTGCCGGTCTTCTTCTTCTCGAGCCCATAGGCGAGCGCGGCCGCGGTCGGCTCGTTGATGATGCGCAGCACCTCGAGCCCGGCGATCTTGCCGGCATCCTTGGTCGCCTGGCGCTGGGAGTCGTTGAAGTAGGCCGGCACGGTGATGACCGCCTGGGTCACCTTCTCGCCGAGATAGGCCTCGGCCGTCTCCTTCATCTTCTGCAGCGTGAAGGCCGAGATCTCGGACGGGCTGTACTTCTTGCCGTCCGCTTCGACCCAGGCATCGCCGTTCTGGTGCTTGGCGATCTTGTAGGGGACGAGGCCGATATCCTTGGCCACCATCGGGTCCTCGAAGCGCCGGCCGATCAGGCGCTTGACCGCGTAGATGGTGTTGGTCGGGTTGGTCACCGCCTGGCGCTTGGCGGACTGGCCGACCAGCCGCTCGCCGCTATCGGTGAAGGCCACGATCGACGGGGTGGTGTTGGCACCCTCGGCGTTGGGGATCACCTTGGGGTTCTTCCCATCCATGATCGCGACGCAGGAATTGGTCGTGCCGAGGTCGATGCCGATGACTTTGCTCATGCTCTCATCCTCTAAGTGGGCGAGCCCCGTGGCGGTCCCCGAAGGCGACCGCGCCGGCTCCCTCCGATGTGGTGTCGGCGCCTCTCCGGCCGGAAAGACACCTTAGTTTCGAGGGGTATATAGGAGGCAGCCCCCGCACCTGCAACAGGGGAGAGGGGCGGAAAGCGCCGGGATCTCGCCCTCTAGGTGACCCCTGAGAGTGCCTGATCCGCTTCGGCCAGCAGCCGGGAGACGATCTCTTCGGCCGGCAGCACCTCGCGGATCAGGTCGACCCCCTGGCCAGCCCAGACGACCATCGTGTCGGTGTCGCCGGCAGCAAGTGCTGCGGTGTAGCGCGGTTTCTCGGCCTCGATCGCCGACTCCAGCTCGGGCTCGCGCCCGTGCCACCGGCGCGCGAAGTCGTTGACGAGCGCGCGGCCGGTATACTCAAGGGGCCATTCGGCCGAGCGCGCGATGTCGAAGATGCGGGTGCGCACCGTCTCATCCGCCGAGGCCTCGACCAGCCGGCGCTTGGCGTTGGCGTGGCCCAGGCACTCGGCCGCGGCGTAGAAGCGTGTGCCGATGAGAGCGCCGCCGGCGCCGAGCACGAGCGCGGCGGCAAGGCCGCGCCCGTCGGCGATGCCGCCAGCGGCGGCGACCGGGATCGGACGGACGGCATCGACCACGGCCGGAACCAGGGGCATGAGGCCGCGTCCGTCGCTGGGCGTGGCGCCGTGGCCGCCGGCCTCGATGCCTTGCGCGACGATGACATCGGCGCCGAGCGCGGCTGCCTGCTTCGCGCCCGTCAGGCTCTGCACCTGCATGATCAGCAGGGCGCCTGATTGCTTGATGCGCCCCGCGAAGGGGCTGGCATCGCCGAAGGAGAGCATCACCGCCTTCGGCCTCCGCGCGAGGGCGACATCGAGCCGTGCGGGGGCGCGCGCGAGATCCCAGGTGATGAAGCCGATGCCGACCGGTGTGTTGCCGGCGGCGTCGAACTCGCGCTCGATCCACGGCTCCTTGTTGTAGCCGACGCCGATCAGGCCGAGGCCGCCGGCGCGGCCGACGGCAGCGGCAAGCGCGCCGCCGGAGGCGTTGCCCATCGGGGCCAGGATGATCGGGGCCTCGATGCCGAGGCGTTCGGTCAGCGTCGTGCGGAAGCGGCGCGTCATTGCAGCCTCATCCGTTCTTCTCGGCCCAGTCGAAGAGCTTCCGCATGAAGGCTTCGCAGGCTTCGACCTGGGCGATGTCGATGAACTCGTCGGCCTGGTGCGCCTGGGCGATGTCGCCGGGGCCGAAGATCACGGTCGGCATGCCGCCTTCCTGGAACAGCCCGGCCTCGGTGCCGTAGGGGACGGCGCCGGCCTCGTTCAATCCCGTGAGCAGGCGGATCAAGGCCTCGGCCGGGGAGTCCGGCCAGGGCGAGAGCGGCGGGATCTCGCCGTTCTTGCGGATGTGGATGTCGGCGCCGGCGAAAACCTTCTTCATCTCCGGCACCAGCCTGTCCGCGGCAAAGGCCTTGATGCGGTCGATGATCGGATCGGAGGCCCCACCCGGCAGCACGCGCAGCTCCAGCAGGAACTCGCAATGGTTCGGGATGATGTTGCCGGCGGTGCCGCCCTTGAGCATGCCGACATTGAAGGTCGGGTAGGGCGGCTGGAAGCCGTTCCTCGGATCGGCCTTGGCGATCAGCTCGTCCTGGATGCGAAGGATCTCCGAGATCAGGCGCACGGCGATGAAGTTGGCGTTGACGCCGCGCTCGGGCCCGCTCGAATGGCCTTCGAGGCCGTGGACATGGACGCTCCAGGAGCCCGCGCCCTTGTGCTGGTTGACCAGCTTCATCATCGTCGGCTCGCCGACGATGACGACGCGCGGCCTCGGCAGGTTGTCGACGATGTCCTTGATCAGCGTGCGCGCGCCGTGACAGCCGACCTCCTCGTCGAAGGAGAAGGCGAAGTGGATCGGCGTCCTCAGGGTCTTCTTCACCAGCTCCGGCACGAGATGGAGCGCCACGGCGATGAAGCTCTTCATGTCGGAGGTGCCGCGGCCGTAGAGACGCCCGCCTGCGCGCCGCACCTTGAACGGGTCGGAGGTCCATTTCTGGCCGGCGACCGGCACCACGTCGGTGTGGCCGGAGAGCACGACGCCGCCGGCGCCCTTCGGCCCGATCGTGGCGTAGAGGTTCGCCTTGGTCTTCTCGTCGTTGTAGGTGAGGCGGCTGTCTATGCCGTGCGCCTTCAGATAGGCGCGCACATCGTCGATCAGCGCCAGGTTGGAGAGGGCCGAGGTGGTGTCGAAGGCGATCAGCCGTTCGATCATGGCGATGGCCGACATGGAGAAGCGTCTCCGGACTTCTTGCCCCTCCCTCGTTGCGCGGGAGAGGGTTCCGATGAGCGGGACCGCGCCGCTAGTGGAGCTGGCGTGCCTGGTGGGGGCTGTCGAGCGAGAAGGCGGGGACGCTGACCTCGAAGGTGGTGCCGGCACCGTCATCCATCTCGTAGGTGCCGAACATGATCCCCGACGGGGTCGAGAGCGGCACGCCCGAGGTGTATTCGAAGGACTGGCCCGGCTTCAGCACCGGCTGCTCGCCGACGACGCCACGGCCCCGCACCTCCTGCATGCGCCCGCGCGCATCGGTGATGCGCCAATGGCGGTTCAGGAGCTGCACGGTCGACTGGCCGCCATTCTCGATGCGGACGTGATAGGCCCAGACATAGTGATCGTCGGTCGGCGAGGACTGGTCTTCGAGGAAGGTCGGCTTGACCGAGACCTTGATCTCCTTGGTCTCAGCGACATAGGGCCGCTTGTCGTCGTCCTTCGCACGGGCGCGAGGACGGCGGGCTTCGGTCTCGATCCGGGGGCGGCGCAGCTCGGCGGCCGGCTTGGTCTCGGCCGCCTCGTCCTTGGCGGTCGCGGGCGCGTCGGACCCCTCGGTCTCGGCAATGGCGCTCTTGCTCGGACGGGGACCTCTGGGCGGCATGGAAACAGGCCTCGCTCGGCCAAACGGGCCGGTTCGGGAATGGGGATGAAGGCGAGTTTAGGGGCTGGCCGCGGCCAGGTCTAGAAATCCGGTGCGACCGAGACTTAAGGCGGAGACATTTCCCGTTGCCCGGAGAGACCTCGCAACGCGTACCGGCTTCGCAAACGCCTGCAAAACCCGTGCGGTACTTGGTTATCGTCCGTCGCGCCGGCAGGGGCCCCCGAGGGCCTGCAGATTCTCCTCGGCCTCGCGCCGGTAGCGATCCGATTCCTCGCTTCCCGGCCAGGCGCGCTCGCGCTCGGCCCAGGCGTCGTAGCGGGAGAAGGCCACCGCAGCGAAGACCGGGCAGTGCTCCCGGGCCGGCGTTGCCAGCAGGTCCAGGAGGCGCCGGCGCATGGCGGCCATCTCCGGCCCGGCCGCCGCTTCCGGTTCCAGGGGCCGTCCGTCGCGCGCCGCCTCGGCCTTCTTTGCAAAACGCTCGGCCTCGAGGATCGTCACGCCCTGGCGGCCGAGGAAGATCGCATGCCGGCGCTGCTCGCGCGCCAGCGTGCCGGGAAAGTCTGCCCGGTCGAGCGGCTGGTTGCGGATCTCCGCCAGCGTCGGCGCGCAGGCGGGGAGAAGAAAGAGAAGAAGAAGCGGAACGGCAGAGCGAAGCCGCTTTCGTGCCCCCTCTCCCGCGTCATACGCGGGGGAGGGAAGGGGTGGGGGTCGGCGCGTAAGCGCCGGTTGCCGCGCCACCCGCTCCGTCCTTTCCGACCCTCGCTTCGCTCGGGCCCCCACCCCGCCCTCCCCCGTCTGCTGCGCAGCCGGGAGAGGGGGCATGAGGGGGCGCATCATTTTCGAGGTGAGTCCTCTAAACCCCCGGCATGGCGAAGCCGTGGGTGCCGATATCGGCGACGAGCTTCGCCTTCATCTCCTCGCCCATGCTCACCAGCGGCGGGCGCACCTGGCCCCAGCCGGCATCCTTGCGGAAATGCCCGATCACGGCCTTGAGCGCCGGGATCATCGGGTATTTCTGCATGGTGTTGCGGAAGGCGGTCACCTTTTCCTGGATGCCGTCGGCCTCGGCCGTGCGCCAGGTCTCGAAGACGCGGCGGATCTGGGAGGGCGCGATGTTGCCGGTCGCGGTGATGCAGCCGACGCCGCCGCCACGCAGGCAGGCGAGCAGGCCCGCCTCGGATCCGGCAAAGGCGCCGAAGCCGGGAAAGGCATCGAGGATCGATTTCAGGTTCGCGGCGTCGCCGGAGGAATCCTTGATGCCGACGACCGTGTCCGGATAGGCCTTGATCAGCCGCTCGATCAGCTTGAGCGGGATGCCGACCTGAGCCACCGGCGGGATGTGATAGAGGTAGAGCTTGAGCGCGCGCGATCCGACGCGCTGCACCACCTCGGAGAAGAAGGCGTAGAGCCCGTCGTCGCTGACGCCCTTGTAGTAGAAGGGCGGCAGCATCAGCACGCCGCCGCAGCCGCGCGCCACGGCGTGCTTCGTCGCCGCCACCGCATCGGGCAGCGCGCAGCCGCCGGTGCCGGGCATCATCTTCGCGCCCGGAATGCCGGCCTCGATCAGCCGGTCGAGCAGGTCGTTGCGCTCGCCGACCGACATCGAGTTCGCCTCGCTGTTGGTGCCGAAGACCGCGAGCGCGTCGCATTTCTGCGACAGCAGCCACTTGTTGTGGGCGATGTAGCGCTCGACATCGACCGAGAGGTCGGCGCGGAAAGGCGTCACCACGGGCGCCATCACGCCTTCGAAGGGCTGGGCCCTGGCCTGGGAGGCGAGCGTCTGGGCAGCGGTCACGGGCGAAGTCCTCGTCGGAAGGGGGCACCACATCATGCCCGCGAGGCTCTCG
Source organism: Alphaproteobacteria bacterium (assembly GCA_016869285.1). Classification (GTDB taxonomy): domain Bacteria; phylum Pseudomonadota; class Alphaproteobacteria; order SHVZ01; family SHVZ01; genus SHVZ01. The sequence continues at coordinate 5,885 of VGEN01000079.1, read as the reverse complement.
GAGAGACAAGCGTGCCATTTCTTTTGCTTTGGCCATCGAAGTGTCGAAAATGCCCCTCATCATTCGCTGAGCGGCCAAGAGGGGATTCATGCCGGCCTACAATGTTTTGATTCTCGGGGCCTCCTACGGCTCGCTGCTCGCGACCAAGATGCTGTTCGGCGGGCACAACGTGTCGCTGGTGTGCCTGCCGGCCGAGGCCGATCTGATGAACAAGGAGGGCGCGCGGGTCCGCCTGCCGGTCAAGGGCCGGAAGGAGCTGGTCGAGATCGACACCCGCAAGCTCAAGGGCAGGCTCCGCGCCGGCGGGCCCGGCGATTTCAAGCCGCAGGATTTCGACCTGATCGGACTTGCGATGCAGGAGCCGCAATACCGCCAGCCGGGCGTGCGCGAGCTGCTGGATGCCGTCGCCAAGTCGCGCGTGCCGTGCATGTCGATCATGAACATGCCGCCGCTGCCTTACGTGAAGCGCATCCCCGGCCTCGATTACGCCAAGCTCGAGGTCGCCTACACCGATGCGCGGGTCTGGGACTCCTTCGACCCGAAGACGCTGACCCTCTGCAGCCCCGACCCGCAGGCTTTCCGCCCGCCGGAGGAGCCGGTCAACGTGCTGCAGGTGACGCTGCCGACCAACTTCAAGGCGGCGCGCTTCGACTCCGAGGCGTCGACGCAGATCCTGCGCAATATCGAGGCCGACATCGAGGCGATCCGCCACGATCCGGGCGACGGCACCAGGGTCGAGCTGCCGGTGAAGCTCAAGGTGCACGACTCCATCTTCGTGCCTCTGGCGAAATGGGCGATGCTGCTGACCGGCAACTACCGCTGCGTCACCAAGGACGGCCCGCGCGCGATCAAGGACGCGGTGCATGCCGACATCGAGGCCTCGCGCCAGGTCTACAACTGGGTCGTCGATCTTTGCGTCGAGCTCGGCTCGTCGCGTGAGGATCTGGTGCCGTTCGAGAAGTACGCGGCGGCGGCCCAGGGCCTGTCTCGCCCGTCATCGGCCGCGCGTGCCTTGTTCGCCGGGGCGCCCAACATCGAGCGCGTCGACCGCCTGGTCCAGGCGATCGCCAAGCAGAAGGGCAAGAGCAATCCTGTCGTCGACGCGACCGTAAAGCTGGTCGACGAGAAGCTCGAAGCGAACCGCGCGGCGCAGAAAAAGTAGGCGCTCTCACCCCCCTCTCCCGCGCTCGCGCGCGGGAGAGGGGGTACGAGTTCACCCCTTGTTCAGCGTCACGCCGTTGAGCCGCACGATGCCGTCGCGATAGGGCGCGAAGCCCTTGAGGCGCGCGTCGCAGGCGTAGAGCCAGGTGCCGTACCAGAGATAGATGATCGGCAGGTCGGCCAGAATCTGGCGGATCGCCGGATCGTAGCTCTTCTAGCGCACGGCCGGATTGCCTCCATCGCCTGCTTGGCGATGCCGGTGTTGGGCGTGGGCACGGCGAAGCTCGGACTGACGACGCCGGACTCCCTGACGAGCTGGCGGGCCTTGGCGACGTCGCGCTTCACGACCGGAGGATCCGAAGCGTAGAACGGGCTCGACGGCGGCAGCGGCTGGTTGCCCGGCGTGAAGATGCCGCCGGAGGCGACCTGCACCGGCGTCGCGCGGCCGAGCGCCGCATCGAGCGCGGCGCGCAGCTTGACGTTGGCGCCCGTCGGACCTTTGGCCTTCTCGCCATTGGCGAGGTTGAAGGTAAGGCCCAGGTAGCCAAGGCTGGCGACGGAAGCGAATCCCAGCGCCTTGTTCGCCTTCACCTACTCGACGTCGTTCGGCGACATGCGCTCGATCAGGTCGAGCTGGCCCGAGCGCAGATTGGCGACGCGCACCGTGGTGTCGGGCACCGGCAGGAAGACCAGTCGGCCGGGCGGGAACTTGTCCTTGTCACAATAACCCTCGAAGCGCTCCATGACGATGCGGTCCTGCGCGACGCGCACGACGAATCTGTAGGGGCCGGCGCAAACCGGCTTCATGCCGAACTGGTCGTTGGCCGCGGCGGCAACCGCCTTCGGCGAATGGATGATGCCGGCGCGGCAATGGGTGCGGCCAGCGCGAACGAGGCGACGAGGCATTTCATGCCATCCCCCTGGGAGTTAACCCTAAAACCTTAAGCTTGCCGCCGCGCTCCCCAAATCGACCGCGGGCGGCATTAACCGTCACGGATCTTTCCTCGATTTCAGGGCGTGTTTCCTGTCGGAGTTGACCGAGCTCTTCGGCTAGTCTCCGGCGGGCATGGCGATGGACGCAACCTACCGGGCCCGCCACCTCAACGCGCTCAATCTGTTCAGCCAGCACGACGCCTTTCTAGGCGGAAGGCCGAACGGCAAGCGGCTCGTCCTCAAGGAGGCGAACTTCTCCGGGATGAAGTTCGCCGGGGTGAACCTGCGCGAGGCGATTCTCTCGGGCAGCAACTTCTCCGAAGCGCAGTTCATCGATATGAACTTCAGCATGGCCGACCTCTTCTGCGTGAATGCCGTCGGCTGCGACTTCACGCGCACGAGCTTCGACCGCGCCGATCTTCGCGGCGCCAACTTGATGCGTGCTCAGCTGGTCAAGGCGGTGCTCACCAAGGCCGACCTTCGAGCCGGGCAGATCGTGCAGTGGACCGGCAGCGAGAAGACCGTAGTCGAGCAGAAGGCGCAGCTCAGCGATGCCAGGCTCGACAATGCGCGGGCCGCCGAGGCGGACCTGACCGGTGCGGACATGGCGCGTGCGTCGATGGTCGGTGCTGACTTGTCGGGTGCGGCGATGTACTCGGTCAATTTGACCGGCGCCAACTTGGCGGATGCGGTGCTCGTCGGCGCCAAGCTCAAGGACGCGGTGCTGAACGGCGCCCAGGTCGCCGGCGCCGACTTCGCCAATTGCGACCTCCGCGGCGCCGTGCTCCGCAACGTCGACCTGACCCATGCGAAGATCGACCAGGCGAATCTCGTCGGCGCCGTCTACCGCTCCGGCAAATCGGCGCTGCCGCCGAACGTCGCCGAGATGGTCGCCGCGCACAGCGCCTGGATCACCTCGGGCGGCGCCGGCGGCGCGCGCGGCATCTTCGACGGCATGAACCTGCAGGGCCTCGATCTCTCCGCCAGCGACCTCAGCGGCGCTTCCTTTAAAGGCGCCGATCTGAGCCATGCGATCCTGTCGGACGCTTGGCTCACCCTCTGCGACTTCTCGGGCGCGCGCATGGAAGGCGTCGTCTTCGACCTCGCCAATCTCGGCGGCGCCAACCTGCTCAAGGCCGATCTCTCCAACGCCAAGCTGCGCGGCGCCAAGTTGCAACCGATCGATCTGCGTTCCGCCGACGGGAAGAAGACCGGCCGAAGCTGGGCGACCTCGCTTGAAGGCGCCGTGCTCCGCGGCGCCGACATCCGCAGCGCCGACATCCGTGGCGTCAACCTCAGCGGTGCCGATCTCGCCGGCGCCAATTTGAGCGATGCCGATCTGCGCGACGCGAACATCGCCGACGCCAGGACGGAGACCGCGATTCTGATCGGAGCCCGGCTGCAGCATTAGTCGGCCGCCGGCCCGGCGACCTTGAAGGGTGCGGATGCTGCCGCTATGGTCGGCACCGGGCGCGGGTGTAGTTCAATGGTAGAACGGCAGCTTCCCAAGCTGCATACGAGGGTTCGATTCCCTTCACCCGCTCCAGCGCCTGACAGGCCGGGCGCGCTCTCGCGGCCCGCGATCCTCCGGTCTCAGGCGATGGCGAAGACTCCGACCGCACCCGACAAGAAGGCAAAGGCGCTCAAGCTGTTCGACGAGCATGAGCGCTTCGTCTCGGGCCAGCCCGGCGGCAAGCGGATGCTTGCCAAGGACTCGGACTTCGCCGGTCTCGACTTCTTCGGGCTCGATCTCAAGGAAAGCGTCCTCTCCGGCAGCAATTTCCAGGGCAGCCGCTTCCTCGACACCAACTTCTCGATGGCGGATCTGTTCTGCATCAACGCCAACGAGGCCGACTTTACTCGCTCGAAATTCGAGCGCGCCGATCTGCGCGGCGCCAACCTGCTGCGCGCCAAGCTGGTCCGGGCGATGCTGCCCAAGGCCGATCTCCGCGCCGGCCAGATCGTCAAATGGGAAGGCGAGAAGAAGACGGTCGTCGAGGAGAGGGCCGAGCTGCGCGAGGCCCGGCTCGACAATGCGAGCGGCGCCGAGGCCGACCTGACCGGCGCCGACCTCGCCCGCGCCAAGCTGCCTCACGCCGATTTCTCGCGCGCGATCATGCACACGGTGAACCTGACGGGCGCCGATCTGACCGAGGCGGTCTTCGTCGGCGCCAAGCTCAAGGACGCGGTGCTGAGCGGCGCCGACGTCAAGGGCGCGGACCTCTCGAACGTCGACCTGCGAGGGGCGGTGCTGCGCAACGTCGATCTCTCGCTTGCCACGACCACCGGCGCCGACCTGACCGGCGCCATCTATCGCATGGGCAGCGCAACGCTGCCGCCCAAGATCTACGAACTCATTGCCGCGCACAGCGCCTGGATCAGCTCGAACGGCGCGGAGGGGCTGCGCGCGGTCTTCGACGGCATGGACCTGCAGGGCCTCGACCTCAGCGCCAGCGATCTCAGCGCCGCCTCCTTCCGCAACGCCAACCTGTCGCGCACGTCGCTGAGCGACGCATGGCTGACGCTCTGCGACTTCTCCGGCGCGAAGCTCGAGGGGGCGGTTTTCGACTCGGCGAATCTCGGCGGCGCCAGCCTGCTCAAGGCCGATCTCACGGGGGCGAAGCTGCGCGGCGCCAAGCTCGCGCCGGTGGATCTCAGATCCGCCGACGGCAAGATGAGCGGCCGGACCTGGCCGACCTCGCTCGAAGGCGCCAAGCTCCCAGGCGCGGACGCGCGAGGCGCCGATCTCCGCGGCGCCAAGCTTGGCGGCGCCGACCTCGCCGGCGCCAACCTGAGCGCCGCCGACCTCCGCGGCGCAGTCACGGCCGGCTGCAACCTCGACGCCGCGATCCTCGCCGGCGCGCGCCTGCAGCATTAGCGACGCCGACTGCCCGCTCGCGAGTCCTTGCACAGCGCATCCGAAGCGCTACCGTTGCGTGCGGACAAGGGGAGAAGCCAGGTCAAGGCCTTGGCTCATTCGCTGCCGCCGACGCGCTATCGCTCGATTGCTTGGCGCGAGGGCAGCGCCGGCATGCTGCGCTCGCGCTTCGCTGCCCTGCGGGTCCGCCCCGCTCACCGCGACAACCAGCGCGCCGCGCCACGAGCGGAGGAATGGCTGCTGATCGAATGGCCGGCCGGCGAGAAGGAGCCGGGCAAGTACTTCCTATCCACCGTGCCGGCCACGACGGCGCTGAAGACGCTGGTCGATCTCGCCAAGCTGCGCGGGCGCATCGAGCGCGATTATCAGGATCTCAAGCAGGAGCTCGGCCTCGGCCACTACGAGGGACGCGGCTGGCGCGGCTTCCACCACCACGCCGCATTATCGATCGCCGCCTGCGGCTTTCTCCTCTCCGAGCTGAGCCCGATTCCCCCCTCGGCCGCACGCTGGCTCTCGAAGCTGTCGCGCCCGCCCAAGGACTTCCGCTCGCGCGGATCGCCTGAGGCGACCGGAACGGCACGCCCCCAACTCGATCGCCACCAGGCGGTGGCAAATCGCCGTGCTGATCATCGCGACCCTCAATCGATGTCCGTGCTGCCGCCGAAGAAACGGCACCCGGTTTCTATGACACAGTAGTACTAGCAATCCACCGGAGGCAGGGCCTTCTCGTCTAGGAGCCTGTCCAAGTAGTCGCTTTTCGAGGGTTAGCGAATCTGATTCCTTGCAGGTCCATGAGCAAGGAATTTCGCCCCTGGAAGATCGACGAGGCGCAGCTTCTGCCGCCGAGCGTGCAGGACTATGTGGCCAAGGACCACCTATCGCGGCTGATCGTGTCGTTGGTGCGCGAGAGCCT
>VGEN01000078.1 GCA_016869285.1 Alphaproteobacteria bacterium | reverse complement strand
GCGATCAGTTCACGAAGGCGATGAAAGAAAAACGCCCCTGTCTTGCGGTTCACTCCGCAGAGACTCGATGCGGTACGCGCCGTCGTTCCTGCTACGAAATGTTCGATCAGGCGATCCTGCTTCGAGACCCCCAATCGGCTCCGTCGTATCCGTCCCATGATAACTCCATAACCGAGTTATCTGGGACAGCCCCCTGTTCAAATACGCGCTGCGCAACGCGCTGGTGCCGGTGATCGCGCTGGCCGCAGTGCAGCTGGGATCGCTGCTCGCCGGATCGGTGGTGATCGAGGCGGTGTTTGGCCTCAACGGCATCGGCCAGCTCGCCTGGACCTCGATCTCGCGCAACGACTTCCCCGTCGTGCAGTCGATAGTGCTGGTGGTCTCGCTCCTCTACATTCTGCTGACCTTCCTCGGCGACCTGCTGAACGCCGCGGTCGATCCCCGGATACGGAGCAACGGATGACGGCGATCGCCGAACGTCGCTGGCCGGACGCCTTCCGCCACGCCAGCCTCGCTGCCGGGGGCGGCGTCGTCCTGCTGGTCGCGCTGATGGCATTGCTCGCCCCGCTGGTCGCACCGCACGACCCGTTCCTGCAGAATCTCGACCATCGCCTGATCCCTCCGGTCTGGGAGGCCGAGGGACGCTGGGCGCATCCGCTCGGCACCGACGCGCTCGGGCGCGACTATCTGAGCCGTCTCATCCATGGCGCCCGCATCTCGCTCCTGATCGCGCTCGCGGTCGGCCTGCTCTCGGGCCTGATCGGCACCGGCCTCGGGCTCGCCGCCGGCTACTATGGCGGCTGGGTTGACACCGCCGTCCTGTTCGTGTTGACCAACCGGCTCGCCATGCCAGGCGTGCTGATCACGCTCGCCGTCGTCGCCATCGTCGGCGGCTCGCTGACCGTGGTGATCCTGGTGCTGGGCTTCCTCAACTGGGACCGCTTCGCCGTGGTCGTGCGCAGCGCCGCCCAGCGGGAAGCCAATCGCGACTACGTGCTCGCCGCCTCCGCGCATGGCAGCAGCGCCTTGCGCATCATGCTCGCCGAGATCCTGCCGAACCTGGTCGGGCCGCTGCTCGTCGTGCTCACCGTCGAGATGGCGCATGCGATCCTGATCGAGGCGGCGCTGTCCTTCCTCGGCCTCGGCGTGCCGCCGCCGAACCCCTCCTGGGGGCTGATGGTCAACGAGGCCAAGGACCACATCTTCTTCCATCCCTGGATGATCTTCATCCCCGGCATCGCCATCTTCACGCTCGTGCTCGCGATCAACCTGGTCGGCGACGGGCTTCGCGACGTGCTGGCGCCGGAGTGGCGGCCGTGAGCCTGCTCGACATCGGCGGCCTCTGGGTCGAGACGGCTCAGCTGCCTCTGGTGCGCGACGTCGATCTCTCGCTCGCGCGCGGCGAGACCCTCTGCCTTGCCGGCGAGTCGGGCTCGGGCAAGTCGCTGACCGCGCTCGCGCTGATGGATCTGCTCGGACCCGGCCTCAGGCGCCGTGCCACGCGCGCGCGCTTCGACGGCATCGATCTGCTCGACCGCGGCGCCACCCAGCGGCTTCGCGGCAGCCGGATCGCGATGATCTTCCAGGAGCCGATGACGGCCCTGAATCCGGTCTTCACCATCGGCACTCAGCTCGAAGCCGTGTACCGCCGGCATCGCGGCGGCGGCCGCGCCGAGGCGCGCCGGCGCGCGCTGCACCTGCTGGAGCGTGTCGGCATCGGCGCGCCGGAGCGGCGGCTGGCGCAGTTCCCGCACGAGCTCTCCGGCGGACTGCGCCAGCGCGCGATGATCGCGATGGCGCTGATGTGCCAGCCCGACCTCCTGATCGCCGATGAGCCGACTACCGCGCTCGACGTCACCGTGCAGGCCGAGATCCTGCGCCTGCTCGAGGATCTGCAGCGCGAGCTTGGCCTGGCGCTCATCCTGATCACGCACGACCTCGGCGTCGCTTCGCGCATGGCCGATCGCTGCGCCGTCATGTATGCGGGCGAGATCGTCGAGAATGCCGATCGGGCCACCGTCTTCCGCGCGCCGCGCCATCCCTACACCCAGGCGCTGCTCCGCTGCATCCCGATCCTGGGATCGGCTGCGCCCGGAACGCCGCTGCTCGACATTCCGGGCGTCATGCCGAGCGGCGTCGAGGCCGGCTGCGCCTTCCGCGCGCGCTGCACCTCGGCCGCCGCCGAATGCACCACCGCGCCGCCGCTGCGCCCGGTCGAGCGCGGCAGCGCCCGCTGCTGGTTCGCCTCGTGACGCCGCTGCTCGAGATCGAGGACCTGGTCTGCCGCTATCCGGGCCGGCGAGGCGGCTTCTTCCGCCACGCCCGGCCGATCCATGCGATCAACGGCGTCAGCCTCAGCGTCGGCGAAGGCGAGGTCGTGGCGCTGGTCGGCGAGTCCGGCTGCGGCAAGTCGACCCTGGCACGCGCCATGCTGGGCCTGCTCAAGCCGGCCGCCGGCGCCATCCGCCTCGACGGCACGCCGCTCGCGGCAATGACGCGACGCGAGCTGGCGCGGCGCATCCTGCCGGTGTTCCAGGATCCCTACTCGTCGCTCAACCCGAGCAAGACGGTCGAGTCGATCGTCGGGCTGCCGCTCAGGCTCAACCGCGTGCCGGCCGAAGAGCGCCGCCGCATCGTGCGCGCCATGCTGATGCGCGTCGGCTTGAGCGAACGCCATCTCGCGCGGCGGCCGCACCAGCTCTCCGGCGGCCAGCGCCAGCGCGTCGCCATCGCCCGCGCGCTGATCATGGAGCCGAAGCTGGTCGTCTGCGACGAGCCCACTTCCTCGCTCGACGTCTCGGTGCAGGCGCAGATCCTGAACCTGCTGATGCAGCTCCGCCGCGAGCTCAGGCTCTCCTATGTCCTGATCAGCCACAACCTCGCCGTGGTCGAGCGCCTCGCCGACCGGGTGGCCATCATGTATTTCGGCCGCATCGTCGAGGAGGGCCCGGCGGCTGCGGTCTTCGCCCGCCCGCGCCATCCCTATACCCAGGCGCTCCGATCGGCCGCGCTCTCCCCCGATCCCGATCAGCCGCTGCCGTCGGCGGGGCTCGGCGGCGAGGTCCCCGACCCGGCCGCACCGCCGTCGGGCTGCGCCTTCCATCCACGCTGCCCACACGCGATGGACCGTTGCCGTGTGGAGACGCCGGACCTCCGCGAGGTCAACGGCATCGCCGTCGCGTGTCATCTGTAGGGGCGTTAGGCTCAGAAATACCGCTTCAAATTCCTTCGGATCCTCTGCAGCACCGGCTCGTCCGCCGGAACCTCGAACGCCTTCCCGGTGATCGTCTCGTAGGCTTCGACATAGACCTCGGCGGTCTTGAGGATCACGTTCTTGGGAATTGCGGGGATCTTGTCCTTGTAGGGATCGCAGCGTTCGGTGACCCAGGAACGGACAAAATCCTTGTCGAAGCTATCGGGGCGCTCGCCCTTCTCGAAGCGCGTCGGATAGCTCGCCATCTTCCAGTAGCGGCTGGAATCCGGCGTATGGATCTCGTCGGCGAGAACGATGGTGCCGGACTCGTCGGTGCCGAACTCGTATTTGGTGTCGACCAGGATCAGCCCCTGCTTCGCCGCCAGGGCGCGGCCGCGGGCGAACAGCGCATGCGCGTAGTCGGTGACGGTGCGCCACTGCGCCTGAGAGAGCAGGCCGCGGTCGAAGATCGTCTGCGAGGTCAGCGGCTCGTCATGCGCGCCGTCCGCCGCTTTCGAGGTCGGGGTGATGATTGTCGCCGGCAGCTTCTGGTTGGGCCGCAGGCCCTCGGGCAGCCTGATCCCGTACATCTCGCGCTGGCCCTTCATGTAGAGAGTCAGGATCGAGGTGCCGGTGGTGCCGGCGAGGTAGTCGCGGACGACGATCTCGACGGGCAGGATCTTCAGGCGCCGGCCGATGACGACGTTCGGGTCCGGATAGTCGAGAACGTGGTTCGGGCAGATGTCGCGCGTCGCCTCGAACCAGTGGCGCGCGGTCTGGGTCAGCACCTGGCCCTTGAACGGGATCGCCGCCAGGTTGATGTCGAAGGCCGAGATGCGGTCCGAGGAGATCAGGATGCGGCGGCCGTCGGGCAGGTCGTAGTTATCGCGCACCTTGCCGCGATAGTGGTTCGGCAGCTCGGGGATCGTCGCGTCGTCGAGAACGAGATGCGCGCGGGCTGCGAGAAGCGTCTTGTCCATGGGCGGTCTTTTACACGCTCGCGCCCGAGAGCGTCAGCGCCGGCGTGGACGGCGGCGGCCGGCGCGGCCGCACCGCCTGCTCATAGGCATAGGCGAGCGCCACCAGACGCGCATCGGCAAGGCTGCGGCCGAGCAGCTCGAAGCCGACCGGAAGCCCGTCGGCGGTGAAGCCGGCCGGTGCGGCGAGCGCCGGCAGGCCGGTCACCGCGGCGAGCCGAGCATTCGAGCGCCGTGGCGACCCGCTGATCGGCGGCGGCTTCTGCCGGAGCGTCGGATAGACGAGCGCGTCAAGCCCGAGCCGGTCGAGGAGGCCGGTCACGGCCGCCCGCGCCTCCGCCTGCTTCGCCAGCGCCTGGCGGTAGGAGGGGTCATCCCTGCCCGGCGTCACCGCAAGATGGCGGAGCCGCGTTTCGAGCGAGGGATGAAAGAGGCCGCGTTCGAGAATCTCCGCGAGCGAGGCGATCGGCGCCTCGGGGATGCCGGCGAGATAGCCGGCGAGATCGTCCTTGAACTCATGGTCCCAGACGATCGCGCCGGCAAGGTCTGTTCCCCCGGGCAGCGCAACCTCGATCACCGTCGCGCCGATGTCGGTCATGCACGCGACCGCGCTCTCGACGACAGCCGCGACCTCCGCCGTCTCCTCGCCGTCGAAGGCGCTGCGGAGGAGACCGAGGCGCGCGCTGCGCAATGCCCCGCGTCGAGGGCGGCAGTGAAGGTCGGAGGCGGCCCGCCGTCGAGAATCCGCGTTGCCGCATCCGCCGGATCGGCGCCGACCGTGGCATCGAGTGCGCAAGCGAGGTCGCTCACGCAGCGCATCATCGCGCCGGCGGTGTCATGCGTGCGCGAGTAGGGAAGGATGCCGCTCATGCCCGACAGGCCCTTGGTCGGGCGCAGCGTGAACAGGTTGTTGTCGGATGCCGGAATGCGCAGCGAGCTGCCGGTGTCGGTGCCGAAAGCGACGGCGGCATAGCTGGCGGTGGCCGCAACCGCGCTGCCGCCGCTCGATCCGCCGGGAATGCGGGCGGGATCGTAGGGATTGCGCGTCTGCCCGCCAAGCGAGCTCAGGCCCGTCGTGAACTCCGCAAGCTCGTCCATATTGGCAAGGCCGAGGATCACCGCGCCGGCTTCGCGCAGCCGCGCCACCTGGAACGCATCGGCGCGCGGGCGGAGATCGGCGAGCGCCGGCGATCCGGCCGACACCGGCATCCCGGTAACGGCGAAGTTGTCCTTGAGGATGACGGGGACGCCGTGCAGCGGGCCGCGGCAGCGCCCAGCCCGGCGCTCGGCATCGCGAGACGCCGCCGCTTCCTCCGCTGCCGGGTTGAGCCGGATCATCGCCCGGAGGGCCGGTCCGTGCCGGTCATACGCGGCGATGCGCGCGAGATATGCCTCGAGGAGGCCGAGGCCGGTGACGCGGCCCGCCGCCATCGCCGCCTGCAGCGCGGAGATGTCCGCCTCATGGACCTCGAAGGACGGCGTCATTCCCGGCCCGGCCCCGTTCCGCCCATCGGTGCCGGCGATTGTAGGAACGGAGGCCGCGGTGGCAAGCTTCCCCTCCGGCAAGGGGGGAGAGGCGCATGCCTGACGACGTCAAGATTCTCCACAGCTTCCCGCAGAAGATCCGAGAGATCCTGAATATCTGGATTCCGCTGGCCGATGGCAGCCGGCTCTCGGCTCGGATGTGGCTGCCGGCCGATGCCGAGACCCATCCGGTGCCGGCGATCCTCGATTACGTCCCCTATCGCAAGCGCGATGCGACCTCGATCCGAGACTCGCGCCTGCACCCCTATTTTGCCGGCCACGGCTATGCTGCGGTGCGCGTCGACATGCGGGGATCGGGCGATTCCGACGGCGTGCTCTATGACGAGTATCTCAAGCTCGAGCATGACGACGCGCTCGAGGTCATCGACTGGATCTCGAAGCAGCCCTGGTGCACCGGCAAGGTCGGGATGATGGGCAACTCCTGGGGCGGCTTCAACTCGCTCCAGGTGGCGGCCCGCCGGCCGCCGGCCTTGAAGGCGATCATCACCTCCTGCTCGACCGACGATCGCTACGCCGACGACATCCATTACATGGGCGGCTGCCTGCTCAACGACAACATGAAGTGGGGAGCGAATATGTTCTCCCACAACTCGCGGCCGCCCGATCCCGAGATCGCGGGGCCGCGCTGGCGCGAGATGTGGCTCGAGCGGCTGGCGGGCAGCGGGCTCTGGATCGGCGAGTGGCTGAAGCACCAACGCCGCGACGGCTTCTGGAAGCACGGCTCGGTCTGCGAGAACTATGCCGACATCGAATGCGCGGTCTTCGCCGTCGGCGGCTGGGCCGATGGCTACTCGAACGCGATCCCGCGCCTGATGGAGAATCTGAAGTGCCCGAAGATCGCCTGGATCGGTCAATGGTCGCACCAGTATCCGCATGATGCGGCACCCGGCCCCGCGGTCGGCTTCCTGCAGGAAGCCGTGCGCTGGTGGGACCATTGGCTCAAGGACAAAGACACCGGGATGATGAAGGAACCGGCGATCCGCTGCTTCATCCAGGACTACACGCCGCCGATCGCGAAGCCGGCAGCCGTCGCCGGGCGCTTCGTGCCGGAGCCCTCATGGCCGCCGCCGAGCGTCAGCATGCAGCGCTTCTACCTCAACCGCGACGGACTGCTGGCCAAGGCCGGGGCCGAGGCGCCGATCAAGATCCTCTCCGGCCTCACGCCCGGGCATTACGGACGCTGGTGCCCGCACGGTCTCGGACCCGACATGCCGACCGACCAGCGCGAGCTCGACGGCAATGCGCTGGTCTTCGACTCGCTGCCGCTGCCCGACCGCATCGAGATGCTGGGGGCGCCGGTCCTCGATCTCGACGTCGAGTGCGACAAACCCGATGCGATGCTCTGCGTGCGTCTGGGCGACGTGACGCCCGACGGTCGCGTTTCGCGCGCGACATACGGGCTGCTCAACCTCACTCATCGCGACAGCCACGAATTCCCGACCAAGCTGGTGCCGGGCAAGCGCTACCGGGTTCAGGTCAAGCTCAACGACTTCGGCCAGGCCTTCGAGGCCGGGCACAAGATCCGCGTCTCGATCTCGACCAGCTACTGGCCGATCGCCTGGCCCTCGCCGGCGAACGCGACCGTGACGGTGCGCGCCGGCGTGAGCTCCATCGAGTTTCCGGTGCGCCGCGAACAGCGCGCCGATACCAAGCTGAAGCCGCTGCCGCCGCCGGAGCGACCCGCACCGCTCGCCGTCCAGGTCATCGAGAAAGGCTTCGAGATGCGCGAGATTAAGCGCGACATCGAAACCGGCCGCATCGAATCCCATGTGCAGGAGAACGGCGGCACCATTCAATTCGACGACACCGGCTGGACCATGCGCGCCTGCCAGGACCAGTACTACTCGATCCTGCCGCACGACCCGATCTCGGCGCGCGCGGAGACCGCCTGGTCGGTGCGATTCTCGCGCGGGCCCTGGAGCGCCGAGACGCGCACGCGCACGGTCATGACCGCGACCGCGACGCATTTCCGCATCAACGCCACACTCGACGCCTATGAAGGAGAGGGCCGCATCTTCGCCAAGAGCTGGAACCTGGAGATCCCGAGGGATCACGTCTAGCAGACGAGGGCGCTCCCTGCGCCATCATGTCGGTCGAGGTCATCGCGCGCGGCGCGGCGATCTTGAGCGGGCAGGCTCGCGGCCAAGCGCGCCGAAGGCCACGGTTGACCGGCTGCTCCGGGACCGGCTAGGACGAACCTTCACCTCAAAGGCCGGAGTACCTGACGTGAGGCCCGTTTCGGCCATGGCCGTGCCCTTTCGGCGCAAGAGCACTGGCCGGTGATGCGCAAGGACGTCGACCCGAAGCTGCCGCCCGGCGTCCAGCTCAGGATATCGGCGACCGCGCGCCGGGTCAGCCTCCGGGTCGACGCATCCAAGGGCGTGGTGCTGCTGATCGTGCCGCGCCGGGTCTCGCTGGCGCGGGCCGCCGTTTTCGCCCAGGAGAACCGGCGCTGGATCGGCAGGAAGCTGGCAGGATTGCCGGCGCCCGTGCCTTTCGCCGACGGCGCCGAGGTCCCGGTCGGCGGCGTGATCCATACGATCCGTCACCGTGGCGGCATGCGCGGCACAGTGTGGATCGAAGGCCAGGAGATCCATGTCGCCGGCCGCCCCGAGCACCTCGCGCGCCGCCTCACCGACTGGCTCAAGGCCGAGGCCAAGCGGCAGATCCTGGCGCTGGTCGAGCGCCACGCCGCGGTGATCGGCAGGCGGCCGGGCCGCCTCACCTTGCGCGACACCACGACCCGCTGGGGCAGCTGCTCGCCGAACGGCGCGCTCGCCTTCTGCTGGCGGCTGATCCTGGCGCCGAAGGAGGTCATGGACTACGTCGTCGCACACGAGATGGCGCACCTGGTCGAGCTCAATCACGGCCCGAGATTCTGGACGCTGGTCCGTCGCTTGGTCAGCGATGTCGATGGGCCGAAGGGGTGGCTCAGCCGTCACGGCATCCGGCTGCACCGCTACGGATGACCGCCGCCCCGCCGCGCTCCGGTCCTGCGGTCAACGCTCTCCTGACGGGCTTGGTCGCCTTCCAGGCGATCTCGACCGATCTCTACCTCGCCTCCTTGCCGACCATGCAGCGCGTCTTTGCCACCGACGAGGCGCGTGTGCAGCTCACCTTGAGCGTCTTCCTGCTCGGCTCGGCGTTGATGCAGCTGGCATACGGACCGATCTCCGACCGCTTCGGCCGGCGCCCGGTGCTGCGCTTCGCCATCGCGCTCTATGTCGCCGCCAGCCTCGCCTGCGCGCTGGCGCCGACGATCGAGACGCTGATCCTCTTCCGCCTGCTGCAGGCAATCGGAAGCTGCGCCGGCGTCACGCTCGGCCGCGCCGTCGCGCGCGACCTCTACGCGCCGGTCGTCGCCGCGCGCGTGCTGGCCTACATGGCATCCGCAATGGCGCTCGCGCCGATCGTCGGGCCGATGCTCGGAAGCTGGATGACCGTCGCTTTCGGCTGGCAGGCGAACTTCCTCTTCCTTGCCGGCTTCGGTGCGATCTGCCTGATCGGGCTCTACACGCTGCTCGACGAGACCAACCTCAAGCCGGACCCGACGGCGCTCGATCCGAAGCGGCTGGTCGCCAACTATGCGAGCCTGCTTTCCGACCGCGTGTTCGTCGGATACGCACTCGCCGTCACGCTCGCCTATTGCGGCATCTTCTCCTTCATCTCGGGCTCGAGCTTCACGCTGATCAACGTGCTCGGCCTGCCGACCGAGCAGTTCGGCTTCTGCTTCGGCGCCGCCGCGGCGGGATACTCCGCCGGCGCGCTGATGGCGGGCCGCCTGATCCAGCGCTTCGGGATCGAGCGCATGGTGATCGTCGGGACCTCGCTCTCGGCGACCTTCGGGCTTCTCGGCGCAGCGCTTGCCTGGGCCGGCATCGCCAACGTCTTCGCCGTCGTTCTGCCCTTCATCGTCGTCATGATCGGCATCGGCTTCACGCTGCCGGCCGGCATCGCCGGTGCCATCGGCCCCTATCCGCGCATGGCGGGTGCCGCCTCGGCGATGGTGGGCTTTCTCCAGCTCGGCATCGCCGCCGCGGTCGGCGCCGGTGTCGGCCATATCCTCGACGACACGACCCGGCCGATGATGACGGCGATCGCCGTGGTCTCGGTCGCGGGCTTCGCAACCTTCTGGCTGCTCGTGCTCAGGATGCCGAGGAAGTCCTCCCCCGGCTGAGCCGGGGGAGGTTTTCGCGCTACTTCTTCGCGATGTTCCAATAGACGAGCTCGGCTGCGTCGAGCACGCCGTCGAGGCTCTTCCGGTAGGCGATCGGGTTCAGCATCTGGCCGAGGATGCGGTAGGGCAGCACGTCGAAGAACTTCTTCTGGAAGGCTTCGAGCGCAGTCTTCTTCTCGGCCGGCGTGCCGGCGTCGAGGAAGGCGATGCGCATCTTCTCCATCTCCTCGTCGCAGGCCCAGCCGAACCAGTTCTTGCCGTCGCAGGGCGTCGCCGCCGAGATGTTGAGGAAGGGATGCGACTGCAGCGCCGAGGGCCAGGTGGTCTGGAAGATGTGCCAGCCGCCCTTGTTGGTCTGCGGATCGTCCTTGGTCGTGCGCCGCTGCACCAGCGTCGCCCAGTCGGTCGCCTGCAAGTCGACGTTCACACCGATCTGGCGGAGCAGGTCTGCCGTGTAGACGGTCATGTTGTGGAGGACCGGCAGATCCGTCGGCGTCATGATGACGATCGGCCGTCCGTCATAGCCCGACTCCTTCATCAGCTGCTTCGCCTTCTCATGGTCGGGCTTGAGATAAGGCTCGGCGCCGACCAGCGTCTCGTTCTCGGTGCCGCAGACGAAGGGTGCGTGGCAGGCCTTCTGCAGCGCCGGGTCGTCGCCAACCATCGCCGTCAGGTAGTCCTGCTGGTTGCCGACCAGCATCAGCGCCTGACGCGCCTTCACGTTGTTGAAGGGCGGCACCAGATGGTTCGGCCGCGCCACGGCCTGACGGCCGATCGGGTTGATGACGCGGACGACGACGTTGGTGTCCTTCTTGAGCTGCGGGATCAGGTCGTGGGAGGGCGCCTCGATCATGTCGACCTCGCCCTTGGTCAGGGCGGCGGCAGCGGTCGCCTGATCGGGGATGTTGGTCCACTCGACGCGATCGACCTTGACCACCTTGCCGCCGGCATAGCCGTTGGGCGCATCAGAGCGCGGCAGGTAGGTCGGGCTCTTGCGATAGACGGTCTTGGCGCCCGGCACCCACTCGTCCTTGACGAAGACGAAGGGACCGGAGCCCATCGACTCCTTGACCTCGGCGAAGGCGTCGGTCTTCGCCTCCTGCTCGCGGAAGATGAAGGGCGTGGTCGCGATGCCGGCGAGGCTCTGCAGCATCAGCGGATAGGCCTTCTTCAGCGCGATGGTGAAGGTCCGGTCGTCCTTGGCCTCGAGGCTGGCCAGACGTTCCATCAGCACGCGGCCGTCGGGCGCGCGCTGACCCCAGCGGCGAAGCGAGGCGACCACATCCTTGGTGGTGACCGGCGTGCCGTCGGAGAATTTGAGCCCGGAGCGAAGCGTGAAGCTCCAATTGAGGCCGTCGGGGCTGACGGTGTGCGCCTCGACCATCTGCGGATGCGCGCCGAGCTTGGTGTCGAGCGAATAGAGCGTGTCGAGCACCATGTTGCCGTAGTTGAAGGCGATCAGGCTCGTGGTCCAGAGCGGATCGAGATTCCTCAGCTCGGCATGGATGACGACCTTGAGCGTCGTCTGCGCGCGTGTCTCGAATGGCGTGAGGAAAGCAGCGACGGCCGTCGCGGCGACGATGGTCAGCCAGGGACGGCGACGAATGCGTGCCATGTAAACCTCCCGTTCGAACGTTTCCCGAGGGGAAGGCTATCCGAACGGCCCGCCGGGGCAAGGGCGAGCAGGTTATACGCAGTCCGCCGATTCCGTATAACGCTCGCGCATCGCCTCACTCCGCCAGCGTCGATCTCAGCATCCAGGCGTGCTTGTCGTGGGCGTCGGTGCGCTCGACCATGAGGTCGACGGTGGCCTGGTCGCCCGCCTTCTCGGCCGTCGCCAGCGCTGCCTTGATCGTCTTGAGCGCCGCCTGATGCCCGTCATGAAGCTCGCGCACCATGGCGCCGGCTTCGAGATTGCCCTTCGCATCGGCGATGGTCGAAAGCCGCCCGAGCGCTGCCGGGCCGCTCGGCGGCGTGCCGCCGATGGCGCGGATCCGTTCGGCGATGGTGTCGAGGGCGGTCCAGATCTCGTTGTACTGGGCGCCGAACATCTCGTGCAGCGAGAAGAAGTTGGGACCCGTCACATTCCAATGGAAAGCGTGGGTCTCGAAGTAGATGGCATAGGAATCGGCCAGCACCTTGGTCAGCGCCTCGGCCACGGCATCGGTCTTCGGCATGTCACGCTCCAGTCTAGAATAATTCCAATGTAACTGATAAGTGGCTGCTGATAAATCGTTTGTCAAGTCCCACTAATCACGCCCACCGCTGCTGCGCAGCACCGACGGAGAGCCGGGCTGGGGCGCTGTGAACGCCCGCCAGGGCGCGTACCATGGGATCTGGGCGACCGGAGCGTACTCAGGCGGCGCGGCTCGCAACGGCCGCGGCGGCAGACCTTCGCTCGCTTTCCGCATGAAGCTGCCCCAGAGCTCGGCCGGAAGCCCGCCGCCGGTCACGTCCTTCATCGGCCTGCCGTCGTCGTTGCCGAACCAGACGCCGGCAACCATGTCGGCGGTGAAGCCCACGAACAGCGCGTCCTTGGCGTTGGAAGTCGTGCCGGTCTTGCCGGCAGCCGGACGATCGAGACGCGCGGCACGGCCGGTGCCCGCCTGCACGACATTGGCCAGCATCTCGGTCATGGTCCCGGCGATGCCGGGCGACATCACGCGCTCGGGCGCCGGGCGGCGGCGATAGAGAATGCGGCCGTCAGTGTCCTTGATCTCGAGAATGCCCCAGGCGCGCATCGCCTCGCCGCCTGTAGCGAAGGCGCCGTAGGCCTGCGTCAGGTCGAGCAGCGTCACCTCGCTGGCGCCGAGCGCCAGGCTCGGCGTGTCATCGAGCGCCTGCGGGATGCCGAGCCGATGCGCGGCGTCGATGACGCGGCTGCGGCCGACCGTCTCGGAGACGCGCACAGCGACCGTGTTGACCGACTGCGTCACTGCATCGCTGATCCGCATCGGCCCGCGGAAGCGGCGATCGAAGTTCACCGGGCTCCAGTTGCGGATGGCGATCGGCGCGTCCTCGACGATCGTGTCCGGCCCATAGCCGGCCTCGAGCGCCGCGAGATAGACGAAGGGCTTGAAGGCGGACCCCGGCTGGCGGAGCGCCTGAGTCGCGCGGTTGAACTGGCTGTCGCGATAGTCGCGGCCGCCGACCATGGCGACCACGCGGCCATCGGCGCCGAGCGCGATCAGCGCCGCTTGCGCCACGTCGCGGCGATCGCCGTTCCTGGCGAGGCTCGCCTCGACCTCCGCTTCCGCCAGGCGCTGCAAGCGGACATCGAGCGTCGTCGTCACCACGAGATCGCGGTCGACATAGCCGATGGTCGAGCCGACCCGGTCGAGGACCCAGTCGGCGAAGTAGCGCGCGCCGAGGCCGCCGGTCGGATAGCGGCCGCGCCCGACCGGAAGGCGCTTCGCCGCATCGGCATCGGCCTGGGACAGGTAGCCGGCATCGACCATGTTGGCGAGCACCTGCTCGGTCCGCACCCGCGCGCGCTCCGGGCTCGCCGCCGGGCTGTAGCGCGCCGGCGCCTTGAGCAGGCCCGCGATCAGCGCGCTCTCATAGAGGTTGAGCTCGCGCGGGTCCTTGGCGAAGTAGCGCTCTGAGGCGGCGGCGACGCCGAAGGTGCCGGCACCCAGATAGACCCGGTTGAAATAGATCGTCAGGATCTCTTCCTTGGTGAAGCGCCACTCGAGCCAGACCGCGAGGATCAGCTCCTGCACCTTGCGCCCGAAGCTGCGCTCGTTGGTGAGGAAGAGGTTCTTCGCCAGCTGCTGCGTCAGGGTCGATCCGCCCTGGCGGATCGCGCCCTCTCGGATATTGACGACCATGGCACGCGCAAGCCCGATCGGGTCGAGACCGAGATGGCCGAAGAAGCGGCGGTCCTCGGTCGCCAGCACGGCATGGGTCAGGCTTTTCGGCATCTCGCCGAGCTTGACCGGGCGACCGTGGACCTCACCCGAGCTTGCGAAGACCGTACCGTCGGCAAGCGCCAGCCAGATCGAGGGCTTTCGCCCGCTCTCCTCCAGGCTCGATATGTCGGGAAGCGTCAGCGCGTAATAGGCAACGATGCCTGCAACGACGACGCCGGCCCAGATTCCGGCGACCAAGCTCCAGCGGAAAAGGGTCGACAAGATCGACGTCCAGCCGAAGCCGGAACGTCGCTTGCGCGTCGAACGACGCGATGCCTGGGAGGTGACGGCCACAGGCTCCCGGATATCATGATTCGCGGCCACGGAAGGAATCTCGCCAGGGATTGCGGCCATATGACGACGTCCGGGCCAAGGCCCGGATGGGCCGAACCGCGCTATACTTGATGCTCGGGGCGAGTCCTTCGGGATGGGGGTTAGTTCATGGCATCCGTCGCGCTCGATGGGCGACCTCTCAAGATTCCGCTCCGGGTCCGGCTCGCAGCCTGGTGGGAGGGCTACGATCCCGCCGACATCTATCCGGGCGACCCGGTCCAGCTCGAGTTCGATACCGGCCGCAAGCGTGCCGCTTCCGGCGCGGCGGCGGCGCCGACGACCAAGGTGCCGCTCTGGACCCGGGAGCGCATCGACGTGGTGGAACGGCTCTGGGGCCCCGGTATGCACTCGCCGGGCGGCGAGGACCACATTCAGACGCTGGTCAAGCCCTTCGGCCTCAACCCGACCATGACCGTGCTCGACCTCGGCGCTGGGCTCGGTGGCGCCGGCCGCGTCATGGCTAAAGCTTTCGGCGCGTGGGTTACCGGCCTCGAGCCGTGGCCGATCCTGGCGCAGGCCGGCATGGATCGCTCGCGCGCCGCCGGCACCGAGAAGAAGGCGCCGATCGACGTCTTCGACCCGAAGAACATCGCGCTCAAGCCGCAGGGCTACAACTGCGTCTTCGCCAAGGAGTTCTTCTTCACCATCGCCGACAAGGCGAGCCTGTTCTTTGCGATCAGCGCCACCCTGCGCGCCGGCGGCCAGCTCTGCTTCACCGACTATGCGATGCCGGACGATGCGAAGCCGACGCCGGCGATCGATGCCTGGATGGCGAAGGAGCCGGTCGAGCCCTTCCCCTGCGCCTCGCAGGACATCCTCGACCTCCTTGCCCAGAACGGGCTCGAGGTCAGGGTCGCCGAGGACATCACCGACCTGCATCAGGCGCTGATCCTGCAAGGATGGCGCGACCTGACCCAGGCGCTGAAGCCCGGATCGGTCGCGCCCGCGACCGTGCCGCATCTGGTGGCCGAGGCCGAGCTGTGGGCCCGGCGCGGCGCCATGCTCAGGACCGGCGATCTCCGCGTCTACCGCTTCCACGCGCTCAAGGCAGCCGATCCGGTCTCCCCTTGAGAGTCGGCGCTGCCGTCGGTAAGCACGAGCCATGCTCAAGGACCGGCGCGGACTCGAAACCTCAACCGACAACCAGGCGGCGCTCGCGGCCTTCGACGACATGGTCGACGGCTATGTCACCTTCCATGTCGACATGGCCAAACGGCTCGGCGAGGCGCTGAAGGCCGATCCCGACTTCTTCATGGCCAATGTCATGAAGGGCGGCTTGGCCCTGCTCTCGCTGAACGCGAAGAATCTCGACCGTGCGACCTCGGCGCTCGCGCATGCGGCAACGCTCGTCGACAGGGCAAACCCGCGCGAACGCCGGCATCTGGACGCGATGCAGGCCTGGGCCGGGGGCGATCTCGATCGCGCGCTCCGTGCCTGGGAGTCGATCCAGGCGCTGCATCCGACCGATCTGCTGGCGCTCCGGCTCGCGCATTTCCACTATTTCTGGCTCGGCCGCTCGGCGCGCATGCTCGATTCCATCGTCGCCGCACGGCGCGGCTGGAAGAGCGATTTGCCCGGCGTAAGCTGGGTCGCCTCGATGGAGGCCTTCGGCCGCGAGGAATGCGGCGAGTACGCCGAGGCCGAGCATCTGGCGCGCGAGGCCGTCGCCTACGATCCGAGCGACCGCTGGGGCGTGCATGCGGTAGCGCATGTGCTGGAGATGCAGGGCCGGACGTCCGACGGCATCGCCTGGCTCGACCAAAACCAGGGCTGCCACGCGCAGGCCAACAACTTCATGTTCCACCTGACCTGGCACCGCGCGCTGCTGCAGCTCGAGCAGGACGGGCCGGAGGGTCTGCTTGCCTGGTACGATTTGCGCGTGCGCGATCTCTCATCGCCGCTCGTGCAAGCGTTGCCCGACCTCTACATCGACCTGCAGAACGCGGCCTCGCTTCTCTGGCGGCTGGAGCATCTCGGTGTCGATGTCGGATCGCGCTGGCGCGAGCTCGCCGACAAGGCGGAAGCGCGCATCGGCGACGGCTCCAACCTGTTCACGCTGCCGCATCTGGCAATGGCGCTCGCTGCCGACGGGCGCTTCGCTGCCGCCGAGCGCCTGATCGAGGGCGTCGAGGCGATCGCGACGCCGACGCTCGGGCCCGTCGCCTCCGGCATCGCGCTGCCGGCCTGCCGCGCCGCGGTTCATCACCGCCGCGGCGAGTGGAAAGAAGCGGTCGCAGCGCTGATGCCGGTGCGCAGCGAGCTGTGGCGGCTCGGCGCCAGCCATGCGCAGCGCGATCTCCTGTGGCAGCTTCTCGTCGACGCCGCGAAGAAGGCGGGCGATGCCGGGGCGGTCTCGACCCTGATGGTCGAGCTGACGGCGATGCGCCCGGTGCCAGCGGCCGAACGCCGGCCTTACGCGCGCTTTGCCTGACGGCGATAGACGAGCGCGTAGACCGCAAGCCCTGTCGCGCTCGCGATCAGCCCGCCGAAAATCACGTCGGAGAGGAAGTGGCCGCCCGCTCCCATGCGGACGAGCGACAACAGGATGCCGAGGACGAGCCCCGGGATCAGCCAGACGCTGCGCCCGAGGACGAGCGCCAGCGCCGTCAGGCCGAAGCCCATCGCCGCCTCGCCCGAGGCGAAGGAGCAATTGCGCCGGCACTGATCGGTGACTTTCAGCGCCGGCGTGAAGGCCTTGTCGCGGCCGAACTCGGCGATCTGCGAGGGTCGCGCCCGGCCCCAATGCTCTTTCAAGATCCCGTTGATCGCCAAGCCAGGCCCCATCGCCAGCGACAGCACGAGCACGATCGCGGCGCGGCCGCCGGCCGGACGCCTGATGAGGCGACCGAGAAGCCACAAGAGGATGGCAACCGCCGGCACGCCGAAGACGAGGATCGAAGCAAGGCGGCGGAATCCTTCGATCCCGGCACTTTCCGAGGCGAGCCAGCTTCCATCGCGGAAAAAGAGCTTTGCCGTCGCCAGATCGATCTCGGGCCAGAGCGAGAAGACGGCTGCCGCAAGGATGAAGAGGACGATGTGCGTAATCGTCCATGCCCGCACGAGGCCCCCTCCCAACCCTCCCCCGCCTTCGGCGGGAGAGGGAGCACGATTTCGAGTCCCCTCTCCCTGCGCAGCAGGGGGAGGGTTGGGGAGGGGGCCTCGTTCAGCGGCCATAACCTTTGAAGCCCTCGAGCAGGAAGAGGTGGTGCGTGCGGTCGAGGTCGCGATAGACGCGGCCGCCGGCGGTTCCGAGCTGCGTCACCTTGTCGAAGCGGCTGAGGATATCGTCCGGCCTCGGATTGGGCGTGACCAGGACGAAGCGCGCATCCGGCATGCGATCGAGATTGGCGGTCAGGTCCCAATGGTCGCGGATGCGGCCGGAGGGGCTCCATTTGGCCCAGGCGCGCGGCCGCGCCCAGTAGATCATGGCGGCGAGATCCATGCGGTCCTCCATCAGAAGGACTGCGCCCGGATGCCGGTCGATCACGTTGCCGGCGGCGGCGCCAAGCGCGCGCCATCCGATCAGGCGCTTGAACGGATCGGTGCGGTTGCCGAGCTCGACGCCGACGATGCGCGCAAGATCATGATAGTTCGCCGCGACCCCGGCCGCGACGAGATGGATGGCGACCGCAAGCCCGAGGAGCCAGGTGCGGCCGCGCTCGATCGCCCAAGCGACGACCAGAACCGTTGCCGAGACATAGAGCGGCGCCGACCAGTTGGCGTTGGCGCGTGAGAGGAAGGCGACGACGACCATCGTCGCGCCCAAGGGCAGCAGGACCGATGCGAGTAGGCGCGTGCGCCAGTCGGCGATCAGCAACTTCGGCCGCGCCAGCGCGATAAGAAGCAGCGCGAAGGGGATCGGTCCGAAGACGCCGAACTGCGAGGCCAGGAACTCGACGCCCTTGAACGGGCGCACCAGCGCGCCGGCGAGGTTGGCGTTGTCGGCCGTGTGCTTGTAGCTGACGAGCCCGTGCTCGAGATTCCAGATCAGGTTCGGCAGATAGCAGAGGAATGCCAGCGCGAGCGCGAACGCCGGCCCGCGCCAGGAGAGCCGGCGGCGTTCCGTCGGACTCAGCACGAAGAAGAGCACAAGCCCCACCGGAAACATCGCCATCGCGTATTTCGCGAGCATGCCGAGGCCGACCGCGAGGCCGAGCGCAATCCACCAGCGCTCCTCGCCCGACTCGATCAGGCGGATGCTGAAATGGAGCGCCGCGGCCCAGATGACGAGAAGGAACGGATCCGTCGAGATCAGCAGCGAGGAGACGAAGACCGCCGGCAGGGTGATGTAGATGATCGCCGACCACAGGCCGATCTCGGGTCCGTAGAGCCGGCGGCCGGATGCGAAGAGGAGGAGTGCCGTCGCCGCATGCGCGAGCGGCGAGGTCATGCGTACGCCGAAGGTCGCATCGCCGAAGGCAAGTGTGCTGGCCCAGATGATCCAGGCCACCAGCGGCGGCTTCGAGTAGTAGCCGAGCGCCGGGTCGAGCGACCAGACCCAGTACTGCGCTTCGTCCCCTGAGAGGTCGAAGCGGTCGAGCCCTAGGAAGACAAGACGTGCCAGCGTGATCGCAGCGACGATGAGGAGCGCGGGGCCGATGCCCGCGCTCGCCGCCTGCAATGGCACGCGCGCGCCGGTCACGCCGCCGCGTTCCGTCGCTCGCGGTAGATGAGCCAGAGATTGCGGCCATAGACGATGAGGCCGCCGGCCTGCCCGGCGATGATAACCGGATCGGCACGGTGGATCGCATAGGCCAGCAGCGTCACCCCGCCGCCGACTGAGAACAGCCAGAAGGCAAGCGGGATCACGCTCTTGCCGACGCGCTCGCTCATGATCCACTGCACGATGAAGCGCGCCGAGAACAGCGCCTGGCCGGCGAAGCCGATCGCCAGCCAGACGGGCTCGATGTCGAAGGTCATTATTAAGTCTCTTCTCTCGCGTCGATGGGAAGGCGCGCGCGGCGTATCAGCCACCACACGCCGATGAGATCGAGAAGACCGGCCTTGAGCCGGCCGAAATTCGTGTAGTTGGAGCGGCCGGCGCCGCGCGGACGATGATTGACCGCAACCGAGATGACGCGGGCGCCATGTCGGCGTGCCAACGCCGGCAGGAAGCGATGCATGTGGTCGAAGTAGGGAAGCTCGAGAAAGAGGTCGCGGCGAAAGATCTTGATGCCGCAGCCGGAGTCCGGCGTCTCGTCCTTGAGCAGGCTTGAGCGAATCCTGTTGGCAAGGCGCGAGGCGATCTTCTTAGAGGCCGTGTCCCTCCTGACAACGCGATGGCCGGCGACCATGTCGGGGCGGGGCTCGTCCGCGAGCCTTGCCCACATCGCCGGCAGGTCGGCGGGATCGTTCTGGCCGTCGCCGTCGAGAGTGGCGATCCACTCGCCTCGGGCCCGCTTGACGCCTGTCCAGACCCCGGCGCTCTGGCCGCGGTTGGCGACGTGCCGGATGAGCCTGAGCCTCGGCAGACGGGCCTTCGCCGCCCTCAGCTGCTCGGCCGTCGCATCCGTGGATCCGTCATCGATTACAATGACTTCAAAGTCGAGACGGCCGTCGAGCGCCGCCTCGACCTCGTCGACCAGCGGCACGATGTTGTCGGCCTCGTTCTTGACCGGGATGACGACGGATAGCTGCATCGGAAACTTCGCGCCCCTGGCCGGCGGGCTTGTCGCATGGCGGGGCCAGCATGACAACACCAGGCCCTTAATTTCTAATCGTTTAGATTCATTTAAGCATGCCTCTTGACTTGTTTAGAAAAAGGTCTAGCCGAGCTTATTCACGATGATTTTAGCTATTCTCAAGAAAACCAAGTGGGCGCTCACATGGCTGATATCGGAAGCCTTTGAAACCGTGGCAGCCTCGATTCTCAATTGCCGCGAAAAATCAGCTATTCATGATCGCTGTGAATAAGGCGGGCTAGGCTTGCTCTGCTATGACGGTCCAGATCGCACCGCCGCCTCCGCCGCCGCAACTGCAGCAGGTGAACCCGTTCACCGCGCGGCCGGTGGAAGTACGCGAGCCGGCGGCGAAGACGGTGACGCGTGCCGCAGTCAGCTCCTCGCGTGAAGCGACGGAGAATCGCGAGGACCGCAACAACCGCGCCGAGACTGCCGAAACCAATCGCCGCTCCGACCAAGTCGGCGCCGTACGCTCCGCCTCGCGCGGCGGTCGCGGCGCCAATGTCGACATCGAAGCCTAGCCGCTTTCTTCTTCGTCGACGTCGCCCGGCCCTCCCTCGGAGGGCCTTTTCGTTTTCAGACCGTCCATCGGCAGGGAGCATCCGATGACCGCGCTCAAGGACAAGGCCCGCCGCTTCACGGAG
>VGEN01000077.1 GCA_016869285.1 Alphaproteobacteria bacterium | reverse complement strand
GTCTATTCCGATTGCTGGAAGGGCTACAACGTGCTCGACGTATCCGACTTCAAGCACTTCCGGATCAATCACTCCGAGCTCTTCGCTGATCGGCAGAATCACATCAACGGCATCGAGAACTTCTGGAACCAGGCCAAGCGCCACATGCGCAAGTTCAACGGTGTCCCGAAGGCCCATTTCGGGCTATTCTTGAAAGAGTGCGAGTGGCGCTTCAACACCAGTGACCCATCCAAGCAACTAACCCAGATCAAACAATGGGTTAAGCGTCATCTCAGGTAGTTATCTGGGACAGCCCCTTGATGACCGACATCCTTTCGATGGCGCTGGCGCGGGCGTCCAGCCCCGGCCGGAAGGAGCAGGTCAGCATGATGGACAACTCCTACCGCCGCTTTTCGAAGACGTCCGAGGCGATTCTCACCGACCTCGAAAAGGGCGGCTACATGATCCTTCCGGACGAGGCGACGCCGCATATGGTCGCCGCCGCCGTCGCCCAGACAGCCGAGCATCGGGCGAATGCAAAGGCGATCGGTGCTGATCCGAAGTACCTGAAGGCCATGTATGAGAACATGCTCGCCGCGCGCCCGAAGGAGTGCCGGCCGCTCGACTGACCGCCGCCGCCGTTGCTTAAGTCGGATCAGCTTTTCTTCTTGTAGGCTGAAGCGAGCGCCTGCATTGCCTTCGTATGCTTGACAGAGGCTTCTGCCGGCTTTGGCGCCGGTTGCGGGATTGCCGGCTCAAGGCGACGCTTCCCAGCCTTTGTCTGCAGCGTGTCGATGACAAGGTCGATCGCTGTTCCCTTGACCCTGGCACGCTGGTCCTTGGTCGGCTTTGAGGTCGCGCGCTGGATCGCAAGCCGGCAGATGTTTGGAAGGAAGGGGCGCATCAGCTCGCCCTTGAGCCGGGCGTCGTTGCTGCACCAGTTCTCGAGGAGCGCCGCGGCGGCCTGACGGTCGCCTTCTGCTTCGGCCAGTGCGTCTCGCGCCTTGCGATCGACGTATTCGCTCATTTTGAGATCCGTCCTTCGCTGCCGCTTGCGGCAGGCAGCAGTGAAGCTACCATGATTCGCACCCATGCCAATGACTCGCCGGGAGTCCGCCATGCCTCCAACCGCCTCGGTCGATGGTCTCGACCACTTCACCATCACTACCGCCGATCTTAAGCGCTGCCGGTCTTTCTACACGGAGGTCCTTGGGCTGACCGAGGGCGACCGGCCGCCTCTTGGCTTCCCTGGGCATTGGCTCTATGCCGGCGATCGCGCGATTCTGCATTTGGTCGGAGATGAGGGCGCCAGGCGCCGAAGCGGCCGAGAGGCCGACGAACAGGGCTTCGACCACATCGCGCTGGCCTGCCGGGGCATGGTCGAGATGGCGGACCGCCTTAAGGCCCGCGGCATCTCCTTCGAAACTCGCGACGTCCCTGGCCGCCCGCGCAAGCAGATCTTCTTCCTCGACCCCGACGGCGTGAAGGTCGAGTTGCAATTCGACGCGAGGATCGAGTCCGGCGGATGAGGATTTGATGCGCCTTTCGGCGGAATCGGGCTAGCATCCCTATCAACCGATGGGAGGCGCCCATGTTCCGCCTAGCCTTGGTACTCCTTCTTGCCTTGGCCATGCCGGCACATGCGCAGCCGGCCGACGACGTTCTTGCGACCGTTGTCCGCATCGAGGTCAAGGTTCCTCCGACCGCGCGCAGCGCCGCCACGCTCGGCACCGAGCGCCGCGGCCATGGCGTCGTCATCCGCGCCGACGGCCTCATCGTCACCATCGGCTATCTCGTGCAGGAAGCGAGCGAGATCGAGGTGACCGGACCCTCCGGAAAGCCGATCTCGGCGACGCTCGTCGGCTACGACTACGAAAGCGGATTCGGCCTGGTGCGCACGGCGATTCCGATCGCGGTCAAACCCATCGAGCTTGGCGACTCCGCCGAGCTTGCGGAGCGCCAGCAGGTGCTGGTCGCAACTTACGGCGGCTACAAGGCAGCGACCGCAGCGATGGTGGTCTCCAGGCGCACCTTCGCCGGCTATTGGGAATATCTGCTCGAGAACGCAATCTTCACTTCGCCGCCGATCTCTGAGTTCGGCGGGGCGGCGCTCTTCGCCAGCGATGGGCGCTTGGCCGGTATAGGCTCGCTCTATGTCGGCGACGCCTATCGCGGCAGCGATCGAGCCATTCCCGGCAACATGTTCGTGCCGATCGACCGGCTGAAGCCGATCCTGGACGAGATGGTGAAGCACGGTCGACCGCAGTCGCCGCCCAAGCCATGGCTCGGCCTGACTTCCGAAGAGCATCGGGGCCGCGTCATTATCGTCCGCGTCGCACCCGACAGCCCGGCCGCCAGGATCGGCCTGAAGCCCGGGGATCTGGTCCTTTCCGTAGCAGGGCAGCCGGTCGGCAGTCTTGAAAGCTTCTACCGGCGGATCTTTGCGGTCGGCCCGGCGGGCACGGAAATTCCGCTCAAGGTCCTGCACGGCCACGATATTGCCGACTTCAAGGTGCCGTCGGCCGATCGCCATCGCTATATCCGCAGCGGCCCGACCTACTGATCCGCCCTAGCCGAGTCATTGTGCATTCGCTTGTTCGGCTGCGCTTCGGCAACTATATTGCGGCGCAGCACGATCCTCTTTGCGGTGCATCATGATGAACGGTCACGGTTTCTACCTTGAGGACCTGAAAGTCGGGATGACGGCCTCCTATGCTAAGACCGTGACCGAGGCGGATGTCGTCCTTTTTGCCGGCATTTCCGGCGACACCAACCCGGTGCACCTGAACGACGAATTCGCCAAGGAGACGATGTTTCAGGGCCGGATCGCGCACGGGATGCTCTCGGCCAGCTTCATCTCGACCGTGCTCGGCACCAAGCTTCCCGGACCGGGCGCTATCTATCTGAGCCAGAACCTCAAGTTTAAGGCTCCGGTCAGGGCTGGAGATACGGTCTCCGCCACGGCGACGATCACCGACATCGTCGCCGAGAAGAAGCGGGTGGTCATGCAGACCGTCTGCTCGGTTCGCAACCAGGTCGTGCTCGAAGGCGAGGCGGTTGTCATGGTTCCTGCGAGGGGCTGACCGACATGGGAATTTCCGGCCTAAATCGTTGACTTCCGAGGCGGCGGCAGACGACAAAGAGCCGCGTAGCCGAAGGACCTCCATGGAGCTTTTCGAGAACTCGGAGGCGCTGCCCTCGCCGTTCAGGGGCGGCGCAATCGCTGTCGGCAATTTCGACGGCGTGCACCCCGGCCATGCACAGCTGATCCGCACCGCTGTCGATCATGCCCGCGCCGCGTCGAAGCCGGCCGGTGTGTTGACCTTCGAGCCGCACCCGAAGGCTCTTTTCAAACCGGACGCACCGCCCTTCCGCCTGACGCCGTGGCCTGCCAAGCGGCGGCTGCTCGCCGAGCTCGGGCTCGACTTCACTGTGAAGCTCGCTTTCGACCGCGGCCTTGCTTCGCGAACCGCCGAGGAGTTCATCGACGCGACCCTGGTCGACCAGGTCGGCGTCAGCCACGTCGTTGTCGGCTATGACTTCTGCTTCGGCCGCGGCCGCGCCGGCACCGGCGAGACCCTGATCGCGGCCGGCGCCGCCAAGGGTTTCGGCGTCACGCGCGTCGCCGCGGTCAAGGGCGCGGACGGCGAGGTCTATTCGTCCTCGCGCATCCGCCATCTGATCGCTGCCGGAGAGGTTCGAGACGCCGCGCGTCTACTTGGGCGCCCCTTCGAGATCGAAGCGACCGTCGAGTCCGGCGACCGCCTCGGCCGCAAGCTCGGCTTCCCGACGGCGAACCTCCGCCTCGGCGAGACCCTGCGCCCGGCCTTCGGCATCTATGCCGCGCAGGCGATGATCGACGCCCGCTGGCGCGACTCGGTCGTCTCGCTCGGCATCCGCCCGACCGTCGCCGACCGCGGCGTCCTCCTCGAAGTTCATGTCTTCGACTTTTCGGGCGATCTTTACGGCAAGAGCCTGCGTGTCCGGCTGATCGACTACCTCCGGCCCGAGGCCAGGTTCCCTGACCTCGAGTCGCTCAGGCGCCAGATTGCCGAGGACTGCCGCGTGGCCCGCGCCCGGCTGGCTCTCGCAGCCGCCTCCTGATCCCAAGAGACCGACGATGAACGACACCGCCAAGATCGACTACAAGAGCACCGTCTTCCTGCCGAAGACGGACTTCCCCATGCGAGGCGACCTGGCCAAGCGGGAGCCTGAGCATCTGAAGCGCTGGCAGGCGATAGATCTCTGGGGGCAGCTCCGCCGCGCCTCCGCCGGCAGGGAGAAGTTCATTCTCCATGACGGCCCTCCTTACGCGAATGGCCATCTCCATATCGGCCACGCGCTCAACAAGATCCTGAAGGACGTGATCAACCGCTCGCAGCAGATGCTGGGCAAGGACGCCAACTACGTTCCTGGCTGGGATTGCCATGGCCTGCCGATCGAGTGGAAGATCGAGGAGGAGTATCGCGAGAAGGGCCTGGACAAGGACGCGGTCCCGGTCGCCGATTTCCGCAAGGTCTGCCGCGACTTCGCTGACAAATGGATCGACATCCAGCGCGAGGAGTTCCGCCGCCTCGGCGTCGAGGGCGACTGGAAGAACCCGTATACGACCATGTCCTACGGCGCCGAGGCGCAGATCGTGCGCGAGATCGGCAAGTTCCTCATGAATGGCGGGCTCTATCAGGGGGCCAGGCCGGTCATGTGGTCGGTGGTCGAGAAGACGGCGCTGGCCGAGGCCGAGATCGAGTACCACGATCACAGATCGACGACCGTTCATGCCGCCTTCAAGGTGAAGAAAGCCTCTCGGCCGGCGCTCGAGGGCGCTTCGATCGTCATCTGGACGACGACGCCGTGGACGCTGCCGGGCAATCGCTGCCTCGCCGCCGGCAAGGACTTCGACTATGTCGTGATCGAGGCGAAGGGCACGGCCGAGGGTGCCTTCGTCAAGGCCGGCGCCAGGCTCGTCGTCTCCGAAGCGCTGCTGCCGCAGTTCCTCGGTGCCGCCAAGATCGGCGACCACATCGCGGTCGCGACGCTCAAGGGACGAGACCTCGTCGGCACCGTCTGCCGCCATCCGCTCGATGGCCGCGGCTACGACTTCGACGTGCCGGTCTTTATCGGCGACTTCGTCACGATCGAGGCCGGCACCGGCTTCGTCCACATCGCGCCCGGGCACGGTGCCGATGACTTCGAGCTCGGACGCCGGAACGGGATCGAGATCCCGCAGACCGTCGGCGAGGACGGCACCTATTACGCGCACGTCCCGCTATTCGCGGGCAGGTGCGTCTATACGCCGGAAGGCAAGCCCGGCGATGCGAACGGCGCCGTGATCAAGGCGCTGATCGAAGCCGGCACGCTCGTCGCCAAGGGTTCGCTGGTGCACTCCTACCCGCATTCCTGGCGGTCGAAGGCGCCGCTGATCTTCCGCAACACGCTGCAGTGGTTCATCTCGATGGATACCAACGAGCTTCGCAAGAAGTCGCTCGCGGCCATCGACAACACGCGCTTCGTGCCTGCCAGCGGCCGCAACCGCCTCTATGCGATGATCGAGCAGCGGCCCGACTGGTGCATCTCGCGCCAGCGTACCTGGGGCGTGCCGATCGCGGTCTTCGTCGAGAAAAAGACAGGCGAACCGCTGCGTGACGCACAGGTTATCGAGCGCGTCGCCCAGGCCTTCGAGCAGGAGGGCGCGGATGCCTGGTACACGAGCGATCCCAAGCGCTTCCTCGGCAACGCCTACAACCCCGACGACTACGAGCAGGTAAGGGACATCGTCGACGTCTGGTTCGACTCCGGGTCAACGCACGCCTTCGTTCTGGAGCAGCGGCCGGGCCTGCAATGGCCGGCGTCGCTCTATCTTGAAGGGTCCGATCAGCATCGCGGCTGGTTTCACTCCTCGCTGCTGGTCGGCTGCGGCACGCGCGGCCGCGCACCTTACGATGCGGTGCTCACCCATGGTTTCACCATGGACGAGCAGGGCCGCAAGATGTCGAAGTCGCTCGGCAACGTGACCGCGCCGCAGGAGGTGATCGACAAGTTCGGCGCCGACATCTTGCGGCTCTGGGCGGTCAGCTCCGACTACTCCGAGGATCAGCGCATCGGGCCCGAGATCCTGAAGCACCAGGCCGAGCACTACCGGCGCATGCGCAACACGCTCCGCTACCTGCTCGGCGCTCTCGACGGTTTTTCCTCGGCAGAGGAGGTCGGGTCGAAGGACATGCCCGAACTCGAGCGCTGGGTGCTGCACCGTCTTTCCGAACTGGACGGCATCGTCAGGAAATCGGTCGACGATTTCGACTTCCATACGCTCTTCACCCAGCTTCATGCCTTCGCTGCGGTCGATCTCTCCGCTTTCTACTTCGATGTGCGCAAGGATGCGCTCTACTGCGACGCGCCGACGAGCCTGCGCCGGCGCGCGGCGCGGACGGTGATGGATCGCATCCTCTCCTGCCTGACGGCCTGGCTTGCGCCCGTGCTCTGCTTCACGGCCGAGGAGGCTTGGCTCCATCGCGGCGGTGCCGTCGCCGACGACCGGAGCGAGAGCGTGCATCTCCGCGTCTTCCCGACGGTGCCGGCGGCGTGGCGCGACGAGACGCTCGGCGCCAAGTGGGAAAAGATCCGCGACCTCCGCCGTGTCGTGACCGGCGCGCTCGAACTCGAACGCGCGGCCAAGCGCATCGGCGCGTCGCTTCAGGCGGCGCCGACCGTCTTTGCGACGGCCGAGCATGCGGCCGCGCTCGACAAGCTCGACCTTGCCGAGATCGCAATTACCTCCGACGCACATCTGGTCGTAGGCGACGGCCCCGCCGAGGCCTTCAGGCTCGTCGATGTTGCCGGGGTCTCGGTGGTTCCGGCTCTGGCTGAGGGCGCACGTTGCGAGCGCTGCTGGAAGGTGCTGCCGGAGGTCGGCAGCGGCGGCGGGCCGCTTTGCCGGCGCTGCAGCGAGGCGGTCGCGGCGTGACGCCGGCTGTCCGGAATCTCCGGCTCGGTCTCGGCGTCGCGCTCGCCGTGGCCTCGCTCGACCAGGCGACCAAGGCGTGGATGCTGGCGCTGATCTTCAACCCGCCACGGGTTATCGAGGTCACGCCGTTCTTCAATCTGGCCCCGGCCTGGAACCGGGGCGTCAGCTTCGGGCTGCTGGCGCACGACTCGCCCTGGGCGCCCTGGCTCCTTTCAGCTCTGGCTACGGTTATCGTCGTCTTCCTGTTGCGCTGGCTCGCCCGTGCTGAAAATCTCGTGATCGCGGTCGCGCTGGGGCTCGTGCTCGGCGGTGCCGTCGGCAACGCCATCGATCGGCTACGCTTCGGTGCCGTCGTCGATTTTCTCGATATTCATGCCCTTGGCTGGCACTTCTGGGCCTTCAACCTGGCCGATGCGGGGATCACCGTCGGGGCAGTTACGCTGCTTCTGCTCAGCTTCTTGCCGGAACGCTTGTCCCGGGTCGTCGACCAGCCTAAATAGGGTGATCATGTCCCGACGCGGTCGACCGAATCGCCTTAACCTTATTTTAGTGCTGCCGGCGCTGGCGTTGCTCGCCGGGTGCGGCGAGGAGATGCGGAAATCCTTCGGCCTTGGCAAGAACGCCCCCGACGAATTCGCGGTGGTGCGGCGGGCGCCCCTGAGCCTGCCGCCCGACTTCGCCTTGAGGCCGCCCCAGCCGGGTGCGGTGCGGCCGCAGGAAGGCACGGTCACCGATCAGGCGCGTTCGACCGTCCTCGGCCAGGCCGACCAGGCTTCGGCTCGTCCGGTCGATCCGGCCGCGCCATCGGCGAGCCCGAGGGCGCCTGTCGCCGCCGGCAATATCGGCGGGGCCGCGCCGCCTTCGCCTCAGGCGGCCGCGCTGCGCCGCGCGCCGACGCCCGATCCGGCTGGTCCGAGCCAGGCCGAGATTTCGCTTCTGAGGCAGGTGGGCGCCGACAAGTCGCTGCCCAACATCCGCTCGGTGATCACCGAGGACCTGGCCAAGCTTGCCGATGCCGACAGCCGTTTCATCGACAGCCTGCTGGTCTGGCAGAAGAAGGAACCGCCGACCGCGGTTGTCGTCGACGCGCGGAAGGAGAACCAGCGCCTGCAGGAGAACTCGGCGCTCGGCAAGCCGGCGACGTCCGGCGAGACACCAACGATTCAGCGCAAGAAGAAGGGGCTCCTAGAGGGTCTGTTCTTCTGACATGACGGCCGCGTCGGGGGAGGCGGCCAGGAGCTCCAGGCAAATGCGGACTCTCAGGTTACTCCTCGCGTTCGTGGCCTTCGGCCTCGCGAGCACGGCATCGGCCCAGGTCTATCGACCGGACAGCTTCAAGCTCGCCAACGGGCTAGAGGTCGTCGTCATCGACAATCCGCGGGTCCCGGCGGTCTCGGTCATGGTCTGGTATCGCGCCGGATCGGCCGACGAGCCGCTCGGCAAAGGCGGAATCGCGCACTTCCTCGAGCACCTGATGTTCAAGGGTACGCCGAAGACCGGACCCGGCGAGTATGCGCGCCTGATCGCTCGCGAGGGCGGTACGCAGAACGCGATGACCTCCTACGACTACACAGCTTATTGGGCCGAGGTCGCGAGCGACCGGCTCGAGATGGTGCTTCAGCTCGAAGCCGATCGCATGATCAATCTCGAGCTGACCGAGGAGCAGGTGCTCTCCGAGCGCGATGTGATCCTGGCGGAGCGCTCGCAGGTCGTCGATAACCGGCCCGCCTCGCAGCTCGGCGAGCAGGCCCGCGCGCTTCTCTATCAGCACTATCCCTATCGCCTGCCGGTCATTGGCTGGCGACACGAGATAGCGAAGCTCTCGCGCGAAGACGCGCTCAACTGGTATCGCCGTCACTATGCACCCAACAACGCGATCCTCGTGGTTGCCGGCGATGTCGATGTCGCGCGCCTGAGGCCGCTGGCGGAGAAGCACTTCGGCCCGATACCCGCGCGGGCGGTGCCGGAGCGCTGGCGGCCCGAGGAGCCGCCGGCACGGGCGCCGCGCCGGCTTACGATGAAGAGCGAGCAGGTCGGAACGCCCTCGGTGTCGCGAAGCTATCAGGCCTCCAGCTATCTGTACGGCGACACCAGACAGGCTTACGCGCTGCAGGTGCTGGCCGAGCTTTTCGGCAGAAGCGCGACCAGCCGGCTCTACCGCCTCATGGTGATCGATCGGCCGCTGGCCACGTCGGCCGGTGCCTACTACGAGGCCTCGACCATCGGCCCGGGCAGCTTCGGCGTCTACGCTTCGCCGCGCCAGGGCCACACGGTCGAGGAGGCGGAGGAGGCTCTCGATCAGGCTATCGACCAGCTGCTTGCCGACGGGCCGACCGAGGACGAGGTGGCGCGCGCCAAGCAGCGGCTCTCCGCCGCCGCGGCTTTCGCGCTCGACTCGCTGCGCGGTCCGGCGATGGCGCTCGGTGCAGCCCTGACCATCGGCCGCACGATCGAGGATGTCGAGTCTTGGCCTAGGCGAATCGAGGCGGTGACGCGCGAGGAGGTCCTGGCGGCAGCGAAGGCCGTGCTGCGGCCGGAGGCCTCGGTCACGTCCATCCTCCTGCCGAAGCCGACGAGCTGAGGAGAGCATGATGCGCTTCGCCCTGATCCTTCTATCTCTCCTAATGGCGCTTCCGACCCATGCGATGGAGGTGCAGGAGGTGCGCAGCCCCTCAGGGATCGTCGCCTGGCTCGTCCGCGACACGCGCATTCCCGTGGTTGCGGTCGAGATCTCGATTAGCGGCGGCTCTATCGCCGACCCGGCCGGCAAGGAAGGCCTTGCCTCGCTGGCGATGGATCTTCTGACCGAGGGCGCCGGCCCCTATGACGGTCAAGCCTTCGCGGCCAGGCTCGAGGACGGATCGATCAGCCTCGACATCAATGCCGGCAGCGACTTCATCCGCGGCGGCTTCCGCGCCCCTTCGGCAAACGCCGCTGAAGCGTTCCGGCTTCTTGGCCTCGCGCTCTCCGAGCCGCGCTTCGCGGCCGCCGATATCGAGCGCGTGCGCCAGCAGCGCATTAGCGGCCTCAGCCGCGAGGAGCGCGATCCCCGCACGCTTGCTACCCGCGCATGGTACGCGACGGCCTTCCCCGAGCACCCTTATGGCCGCCCTTCCAAAGGCACGGCGGCCTCGATCGCGACGGTCACGCGCGAGGACATGGTCGCCTTTGTCAAGGCGCGGATCGCGCGCGACAATCTGAAGATCGGCGTCGTCGGTGACATCGATGCAGTCGCTGTTGCGCGGCTGCTCGACGAGACCTTCGGCTTGCTGCCGGCCAAGGCTGATCCGGCCGAGGCCAGGACGATGCCGCCGGCGGCGAGCGCGGACGTGATGGTGATCGAGCGCCCGGTGCCGCAGTCGGTCGTCCTGTTCGGCCAGCCCGGCCTCTCCCGTAACGATCCGGACTTCATGACCGCCTATCTCTTGAACCAGATCGTCGGCGGCGGCGGGCTCGGCTCGCGGCTGATGACCGAGATCCGCGAGAAACGTGGCCTTACCTATGGCGTCTACACCTATCTCTCGACGCCGCGACGCTCCGGCCTTTGGCTCGGCTCGGTCTCGGCCGACAATGCCAAGGTTGCCGAGGTGATCGGGCTCGTACGTGAAGCCTGGCGGAACCTCAAGGAGAATGGCGTCACGGCGGCGGAGCTCGACGACGCCAAACGCTTCATGACCGGAAGCTATGCCCGCGGCTTCGCCACATCGCGCGGCATCGCCGGCGCTTTGGTGGGCTGGCAGGAAGAGAGTCTCGGCATCGACTACTTCGAGCGCCGCAACGCCATGATCGAGGCGATCACGCTCGAGGACATCAATCGGGTGGCGAAACGCCTGGCGGAGCCGAACAGGCTGATGTTCTCCGTCGTCGGCAAGCCGCAGGGCGTGACGCCGACGCGGCAGCCGCCGGCAAGAGGATAGGACGGCTCTGGCGTGCCGATCCGCCGTCTCTCCGAGTCGCTCGTCAACCGCATCGCCGCGGGCGAGGTGGTCGAGCGGCCGGCGAGCGCGGTTAAGGAGCTGGTCGAGAACGCGCTCGATGCCGGAGCGCGGAATATCGACGTGACGGTGCGCGACGGCGGTCAAAGCCTGATCGCGGTCGCCGATGACGGCCACGGCATCCCCCGCGGCGAGCTCGCGCTCGCGCTCGAACGCCACGCCACCTCGAAGCTGCCGGACGACGATCTGTGGTCGATCTCGACCCTCGGCTTCCGCGGCGAAGCGTTGCCGTCGATCGCCTCGGTGAGCCGCCTCACGCTGGCGAGCCGGCCGCGCGGTGCTGCCGAGGGCTGGAAGATCGCGGTCGAGGGCGGACGCATGGGCGGGGTCGAGCCGGCCGCGCTTGCCGAAGGCACGCGGGTCGAGGTGCGCGACCTGTTCTTTGCGACGCCAGCGCGTCTCAAGTTCCTCAAGTCGCCGCGGACCGAGCTCGATCACGCCGTCGACTGGCTCCATCGCCTCGCTATGGCGCATCCGCAGGTCGCGTTCACGCTGACCGATGGCGCGCGGACGCCGGTTCGCCTGACAACGGCGCTCTCGCGCCTCGACCGCCTGGCGCAGATCCTCGGCCGCGACTTCGCCGGGAATGCGCTCACGATTGAGGCCGAGCGCGACGGCATCCGGCTTTCCGGCTATGCGAGCCTGCCGACGCTCAACCGGCCGACCAGCCGAGAGCAGTGCCTGTTCGTCAACGGCCGCGCCGTCCGCGACAAGCAGCTGCTCGGCGCCGTGCGCGCCGC
Source organism: Alphaproteobacteria bacterium (assembly GCA_016869285.1). GTDB lineage: Bacteria > Pseudomonadota > Alphaproteobacteria > SHVZ01 > SHVZ01 > SHVZ01. Next base: position 8,809 of record VGEN01000077.1, on the reverse strand, counting down.
CTACATGGACTTCCTCGCTTCCGATCGCCACCCAATCGTCGCGCTGTTCCTCGACCTGCCGCCGGCCGCCGTCGACGTCAACGTACACCCGGCCAAGACGGAAGTCCGCTTCCGCGACTCGGGTGCCGTGCGCGGCCTCGTCGTCGGCGCCTTGAAGCATGCGCTGGCCGCGGCCGGGCATCGTGCTGCGACGACGGTCGCGGGACAGACGCTCGCCTCGTTCCGCCCCGGCGGCTATGGCAGTTACGCGGCGCCCGCATCGCTCCCGCGTGGCATGGCAGAAGCGGCCGCCACTTATCAGGTGCCGCTCATGCAGTCGGCACCGTCGCTGCCGCCGGCGGCGCCGGAGCCCGCGGCGGCAACGGCCGAGCAGCCGCTCGGCGCCGCGCGTTGCCAGGTGCACGGTACCTACATTGTCGCGCAGACCGCAGACGGCCTCGTCATTGTCGATCAGCACGCCGCACATGAGCGCTTGGTCTACGAACGCATGAAGTCGGCGCTCGCCAATGGCGGGATCAAGCGCCAGGGCCTCCTGCTCCCCGAGGTGGTCGAGCTCGGAGAGGCCAGTGCGGCCCGGCTGGTCGAGCGTCAGGCTGAGCTGGTGGAGCTCGGGCTCGTTCTTGAGGCTTTCGGGCCGGGCGCCGTGGTCGTGCGCGAGGTGCCGGCGCTTCTCGGCCAGACCGATGTCGCAGGGCTCGTCCGCGACCTCGCCGACGAACTGCAGGAACTTGACCAAGCCCTGTCGCTCAAAGACAGGCTCGCCGATGTCTGCGGCACGCTCGCCTGCCATGGATCGGTGCGTGCCGGGCGCCGACTCGCGCCCGCGGAGATGGACGCGCTGCTCCGCCAGATGGAGGTCACGCCCCATGCCGGGCAGTGCAACCATGGACGGCCGACCTACGTCGAGCTAAAGCTTGCGGATATCGAGCGGCTGTTCGGAAGGAGATGAGAGGAGGACAGCGATGCGATGGCTCCTGACCCTAATACTCTCCCTGGTCCTCGCCGCCGGTGCCTTAGCGCCCGGCGATGCCGACGCCCAGGAAAAAAGAAGAAGAAGGGCAGCGACGAGCTGACCTATGAGCGGAAGCTGCCGCCCAACTTTGCTCCGTTCGGTCCTTTCACCGTCACCAACTACCAGGGCGGCCAGTTCTTCGAAGGCCGCGTCTCGATCGCGATCGAGGCGGTCGACGTTCCGGCGCGGGGCATCATCTGGTCGAACAAGCAGCTGGTCAACGGCATCATCCAGCCGCTGGCGGTGAAGCTGTTCGAGCAGGGCCGACCGACGCCCTCGCGCATCGAGACCTTCAAGAAGGACGCCAGTGCCAGGCTCGAGGCCCGCTTCAAGGATAAGATCAAGTCGGTCTATGTCCGCGAGGTGATGGGCTAAGGCGCTTTCAGCAGCACCAGCCGCGCCGCGCCGTAGCGGCGCTCGTCGACGACCGTGAAGCCGTCCGGTGGGACCAGATCTTCCTTCGCCGCGACCTCGACCGAAATCAGCGCACCCGCAGCAATCCAGCCGCTCTTCATTAGGACTTCAAGGGCGGCCGGCGCGGCGCCCGACCGATAGGGCGGGTCCATGAGCACGATGCTCGCCGGAAGCATCGCGCCGGAGGCGGTCCCGGGGTTCAGCGCGTCGCGGCTGATCACCGTTGCCTTGCTCGCGAGGCCGAGCTTGGCGAGATTGACGCGGATGGCGACCAGCGCTGTCCCCATGTTCTCAATGAAGGTGCAATGCGCCGCGCCGCGCGAGAGGGCCTCGATGCCGAGCGCGCCCGAGCCGGCGAAGACGTCGAGGACTCGCGCCTCGGCGAGCGGCCGGTCTTCTCGATGGTCGAGGATGTTGAAAAGGGCCTGACGCGCGCGATCGGAGGTCGGCCGGACATCCTTGCCCTCGGGCGCCACCAGCGTCCGCCGGCGGAGGCTACCGCCGACGACGCGCATCGCGCCTATAGGCAGGCTTGCCCTCCGGCTTGTCCACCGCCGGGTTCTGAGGGCCGGGCAGCCCCAGCTGCTCGCGCAGCACCTTCTTCGGCACCTCGTCGATCTCGCCGGGCTGGAGCTGGCCGAGCTGGAATGGACCGTAGGCGATGCGGATCAGCCGCGTCACCGGCAGGCCGAGATGCTCCATGATGCGTCGGACCTCGCGGTTCTTGCCTTCCTTGAGCGCAAGCGTGAGCCAGGCATTAGTGCCTTGCTCGCGGTCGAGCGCGGCCTCGATCGGCCCGTAGCGCACGCCCTCGACCGTGACGCCCTTGGCGAGCTCGGCGAGCCGCGCCGGATCGACGCGGCCATGCACGCGCACGCGATAGCGCCGGGTCCAGCCGGTCTCCGGCAGCTCCATCTTGCGTGCGATCCCGCCGTCATTGGTCAGCAGGATCAGGCCCTCGGAGTTGTAGTCGAGCCGTCCGACCGAGATCACGCGCGGCATGCCGGCGGGAAGCGCCTCGAACAGCGTCGGTCGACCCTCGGGATCGCGATGCGTGGTCATCACGCCCTTGGCCTTGTGGTAGCGCCAGAGCCTCGCCGGCTCGATGCCTGGTAGCGGCTTGTCGTCGACCAGGATGACGTCGTCCGGTCCGACCGTGATCGCCGGCGTGGTCAGCACCTCGCCGTTGAGCTTGACCCGGCCGAACAGGATCAGCCGCTCGGCGTCCCGGCGCGAGGCGACGCCGGCGCGGGCGATGCGCTTGGCGATGCGTTCTTTGTCTTCGGTCTCGGCCATGATGCCTTCAGGGTATAGGCGGCCGGTCGGCCCGGATGCAATGATGCGCGATGCCTTCGCCTCCCCCCATGCAGCTCGCCTTCGCCGAGGCCGAGGCCGCCGCCGCCCGCGGCGAGGTCCCGGTCGGCGCGGTCATCGTCGATGCCGCCGGCAACGTCCTGGCCGCGGCCGGCAACCGGGTCGAGGAGCTCCACGACCCGACGGCGCATGCCGAGCTGCTGGCGATCCGCGCCGCAGCGGCCCGGCGAGCCGAGAAGGCGCTGCCCGACTGCGACCTCTATGTGACGCTGGAGCCCTGCGCCATGTGCGCTCAGGCGATCGCGCTGGCTCGCCTTCGCCGCGTCCACTACGGCGCCTACGACCCCAAGGGCGGCGGCGTCGAGCACGGCGCCCGTGTCTTCGACCACCCGACCTGTCACCACCGCCCGGAGCTGGTCGGCGGCATCGAGGAGACCCGTGCGGGCGAGTTGCTGAAGCGCTTTTTCCGCGAGCGGCGCTAGCGCCTGAGAGCGCGCGCGGCGATATCGCGGCGATAGAAGCCCTGAGGCCAGTCGATCAGGTCGGCAGCACGATAGGCGCGTTCGCGCGCCTCCTCGATGTCGCGGCCGAGGGCGCTCACCGCCAGCACCCGCCCGCCATTGGCGAGGACGCGATCGCCTTCGGCTTTGGTGCCGGCATGGAAGACGACGACGCCCGGTACGGCGGCCGCGGCGTCGAGATTCCCGATCTCCGATCCCTTTTCCGGCGCGTCGGGATAGCCTTTCGCGGCCATCACCACCACCAGCGCCGGATCGGTTTCCCAGCGGAGGTCGACCTGGTCGAGTTCGCCGTCGCGGGCGGCGATCAGGGCAGGCAGCAGGTCGGAGCGCAGTCGCCGCATCAGCACCTCGCATTCGGGGTCGCCGAAGCGGACGTTGTATTCGAGCAGCTTCGGCCCCGCCTTGCCCACCATCAGGCCGACGAAGAGGATGCCCGTGAATGGGCGGCCCGCCTCGGCCATGGCCTTCAGCACCGGCTCGACGAAGACCTGCATCGCGCGACGGGCCCCGGCGTCGTCGAGGATCGGAGCCGGCGCATAGGCACCCATGCCGCCCGTATTGGGCCCCTTGTCGTCGTCGAAGGCGCGTTTGTGGTCCTGGGCGACACCGAGGAGCAGTGCGGTCTTGCCGTCGCAGAGCGCGAACAGGCTAGCCTCCTCGCCCTCGAGGAACTCCTCGATCACGACCTCGGCGCCGGCCGCGCCGTAGCGGCGTTTGGCCATGATCTCCTCGATCGCAGCAAGCGCCTCCCCGGCGGTCGCGGCGACCACGACACCCTTGCCGGCGGCAAGGCCGTCGGCCTTGACCACGACCGGCGCATTCTGGCCGCGCACATAGGCGCGAGCCCGCTCGATGTCGGCGAAGCGCCGATAGGCGGCGGTCGGAATGCCGATCTTCCGGGCCAGGTCCTTCATGAAGCCCTTCGAGCCTTCAAGCTCGGCTGCGGCCTTGCTCGGGCCGAAAGCGCGGATGCCCTCGGCCTCGAGCTGATCGACCATGCCGAGGCAAAGCGGGTCCTCGGGCCCGACGACGACGAAGTCGATTCGCTCCCTCTTCGCCAGCGCGACGATGCCGTCGAGGTCGGTTGCGGCAACCGGCACGCAGGTCGCCTCGGCAGCGATCCCGGCATTGCCGGGAGCGCAGAAAAGCGCCTCGCAGAGCGGCGAGGAGGCCAGCTTCCAGCACAACGCATGCTCGCGTCCGCCGCCGCCGACCACCAGGATGCGCATGCCTCACTCCCTCCCGCCCGAGGTGCGCGTCCTATATCATCGGGGCATGTCGGAGACGACTCATAACCTGCCGGAGTTCTCGGTTTCCGAGCTCTCCTTCGCGCTCAAGCGCACGGTCGAGCAGGCCTTCGATCGGGTGCGCGTGCGGGGCGAGATCTCGGGCTTCAAACGCGCCGCCTCCGGCCACCTCTACCTGATGCTCAAGGACGCGGATGCCGTCCTGGACGCGGTGTGCTGGAAGGGCACCGCGACCCGCCTCGGAGTCAAGCCCGAGGACGGCATGGAGGTCATCTGCCTCGGCAAGCTGACCACCTATCCCGGCCGCTCGAAGTACCAGATGGTGATCGAGCAGATGGAGCTGGCCGGGGAGGGCGCGCTCCTCAAGCTGATCGAGGATCGCCGCAAGCGGCTTGCCGCCGAGGGGCTGTTCGACGCCGAGCGCAAGCGACCGATTCCGATCCTGCCGACGGTGATCGGCGTGGTCACGTCGCCGACCGGGGCGGTGATTCGCGACATCCTGCACCGGCTTGCCGACCGCTTCCCGCGCCACGTGCTGGTCTGGCCGGTGCTGGTCCAGGGCGAGGGCGCTGGCCAGCAGGTGACGGCGGCGATCCAGGGCTTCAACCGGATCGAGCCGGGCGGAGCGATTCCCCGCCCCGATCTCCTGATCGTCGCACGCGGCGGCGGCTCGCTCGAGGACCTGATGGCCTTCAACGAGGAGTCGGTCGTCCGCGCCGCCGCTTCTTCGGAGATCCCGCTGATTTCCGCCGTCGGCCACGAGACGGACACGACGCTGATCGACTTCGCGGCCGATTGGCGGGCGCCGACGCCGACGGCTGCAGCCGAACGCGCGGTGCCGGTTCGCGCCGAGCTATCGGTCCGTCTCGGCGATCTCGGCGCTCGCCTCGCCGGCGGTATGCAGCGCGGGCTCGATGATCGGGCGAAGCAGGCGAAGAGCCTCGGGCGCGCGCTTGGCGATCCTTCCCAGCTGATCGGCGCGGCGAGCCAACGGCTCGACGACCGCGCCGAACGGCTTCGTCTGGCGCTGCCGCGCCTGCTGGCCGATCGCGCCGGGCAGGTGAGCGGACTTGGCGCAAAGCTGCGCAGCCCGCGCGAGATCATCCAGGCGGCGGAGCATCAGCTCAAGCTGGCCCTCCAGCGCCTCCTGGCGGCCGAGGTCAAAGGAGCGACCGATCGCGAACGTCGCCTCGAGCGCGCTTCGTTGCGCCTCAAGCCGGGACCGATCCTCGTCTCGATCGAGGAAGGGAACCGGCGCTCTGCCGATCTTGCCCGTCGACTGCTCCGCGGCGGCGCCCACGCCGCCGAAAGGGCGGCGACCGACCTTGCGCGCCTCGGCACGTTGCTCGACAGCTATTCCTACGAGCGCGTGCTCGAGCGGGGCTTCGTGCTGGTGCGCGACAAGGCGGGCACGCCCGTGACCGAGGCCGCGGCGCTGAAGCCGGGCGAGCGCATCAGCCTTCGCTTCGCCGATGGCGAACGCGCGGCGAGGGCGGAAGGAGAGGCGGCGAAGCGGAGGCCGGCGAAGCCCCCCGCCGATCAAGGAACCTTGATTTAGGCTTTCGTCATCCGGCGGATCACGTCGGTGGTCGAGTGGCCCTCGGCGAGCTCGGCGAGATAGACCTTACCGCCATAGCCCTGCACGATATCGGCGCCCACGACCGTGTCGACCGTGTAGTCGGCGCCCTTGACCAGAAGGTCGGGCTTGATCGTGCGGATCAGCTCGAGCGGCGTATCCTCGCCGAAGATTACGACGAGGTCGACCGAGGCGAGCGAGCCGAGCACGGCAGCGCGATTGCCTTCCGCCTGAACCGGGCGATCGGGCCCCTTCAGGCGCGAGACCGAAGCGTCGGAGTTGAGGCCGACGATCAGCTTGTCGCAGCGCGTCCGCGCTTGGTTTAGCAACGAGACATGGCCTGGGTGCAGCAGGTCGAAGCAACCGTTGGTAAAGCCGATGCGGAAACCCTGCCGGCGCCAGCCGGCGACGTGTTCCTGCGCCTGCTCCAGGCTTGCCGCCTTCGCCTCGCTGAACTTCCGGTCCTCGGCGCGCAAAGCGAAGATCAGCTCCTCGGGGTGCACGACCGCAGTGCCGATCTTGCCGACGACGATGCCGGCGGCGACCGAGGCGAGGTGCGCCGCATCGGTCAGCGGCAGCCCGGCGGCGAGCGCACAGGCCATCAGCGCCACCACGGTGTCGCCGGCGCCGGACACGTCATAGACCTCGAGCGCCTCGGCGCGCAGGTGGTGCTCCTCGCCCTTGGCCGTGTAGAGCGCCATGCCGTCCTGGCTCAGCGTCACCAGCACCGCCTCGATCTCGCCCTGGCGCATGACCTCGTGGGCGGCGTCGCGGATCTGCTCGGGCGTGCCGATGCGCCGCCCGGCGAGCTCGCCGAGCTCGCGCCGGTTGGGCGTGATGATCGTGGCGCCCCGGTAGCGTCTGGGATCGCTGCCGCGCGGATCGACGACGACCGGGCGTTGCTGGGCGCGCGCCGCGGCAACGATGCGGCCGATCACGTCGTCGGACAGGACGCCCTTGCCGTAGTCGGAAAGCACCACGGCCTGGCAGTCCTTGAGGTCGTCGCTGGCGCGGCGGACGAGATCGGCCTCGGTCGTCGGCCGTGCCGGCTTGATCGTCTCGCGGTCGGCGCGGAGGAGCTGCTGTGAGCCGGCGACATAGCGGACCTTGATCGTGGTGACGCGATCGGGCTCGGGCAGCAGGTTGGGCTCGACCAGAGGCTCGGCCGCGATCAGCTGCGTCACCTCGCGGCCCGCCGGGTCTTCGCCGATCAGCGAGACGAAGCAGGAGCTGGCCTTGAGCGCCGCGAGGTTGCGCACGACGTTGCCGGCGCCGCCCAGCATCGCCGTCTCGCGCGTGACCGCGAGGATCGGGATCGGCGCCTCCGGCGAGATGCGGTCGACCGTGCCGTAGATGTAGCGGTCGAGCATGACGTCGCCGACGCAGAGCACGCGTACGCGGGCGAGGTCGGCAACGCGCTGGGCGAGGTCGGGGCGCTCGGTCATTCCCGTCGGCTTTAGACGAAGGCGCGGAAGTAGTCGATGGTGCGCTTCAGGCCGGTCTCCAGCGGCACGGTCGGCTCCCAGCCGAGCTTCTGCCTGGCGAGCGTGATGTCGGGGCAGCGCTGTGTCGGATCGTCCTGAGGCAGCGGCTTGTAGACCAGCGTCGAGGAAGAGCCCGTCAGCTTGATAATGCGCTCGGCCAGCTCCTTGACCGGGATCTCGACCGGGTTGCCGAGGTTGACCGGGCCGGTGAAGTCGTCGCCGGTCTGCATCAGCCGGAGGAAGCCCTCGATCAGGTCGTCGACATAGCAGAAGGCGCGGGTCTGGCTGCCGCTGCCGTAGAGCGTGATCGGCTCGCCGCGTAGCGCCTGGAGGACGAAGTTCGACACCACGCGCCCGTCATTCGGATGCATGCGCGGGCCGTAGGTGTTGAAGATGCGGGCGACCTTGATCCGCACGCGATGCTGGCGGTGGTAGTCGAAAAACAGGGTCTCGGCGCAGCGCTTGCCTTCGTCGTAGCAGGCGCGCGGGCCGATCGGGTTGACGTTGCCGCGGTAGGACTCGGTCTGAGGATGCTCGATCGGGTCGCCATACACCTCGCTGGTCGAGGCCTGCATGATCTTGGCCTTCACCCGCTTGGCGAGGCCGAGCATATTGATGGCGCCGTGGACGGAGGTCTTGGTCGTTGCCACCGGATCGAACTGGTAGTGGATCGGCGAGGCGGGGCAGGCGAGGTTGAAGATCTCGTCGACCTCCACGTAGAGCGGGAATGTCACGTCCTGGCGCATCGCCTCGAAATGCGGATTGGTCAGGAGCCTGCCGATGTTGTCCTTGGTCCCGGTGAAGTAGTTGTCCACGCAAAGAACGTCGTTTCCCGCCTCGATCAGCCGCTCGCAGAGGCGCGACCCGAGAAAGCCGGCCCCGCCGGTGACCAGAACCCGTTTCCTGAGCTGCATTTGGTGCGAATCTCCCTAGGGCGCCGACCGTGCAGGCTTTAGCCGAAGCCCGGGCCGCCGCCAAGTTAGGTGTCCAGATAGTGGCCGGGCTATGGTCAAGTCACGGATTGTTATAGACAAATTGCAAGGTTTTGGGGGCTGTCCCAGATAACTCGGTTATGGAGTTATCATGGGACGGATACGACGGAGCCGATTGGGGGTCTCGAAGCAGGATCGCCTGATCGAACATTTCGTAGCAGGAACGACGGCGCGTACCGCATCGAGTCTCTGCGGAGTGAACCGCAAGACAGGGGCGTTTTTCTTTCATCGCCTTCGTGAACTGATCGC